>CAZERJ010000005.1:0-54477 GCA_964514445.1 uncultured bacterium
TAGTAGCCATGCGGTCCGAAAAGGTTGTAGACGACGTCAAGCAGCACGGCAAGGCCGCAGTCGTGTGCCGCGACGATAAAGCGCTTTAAATCTTCGGGGGTACCGTAAGCGTGCGCGGGAGCGTACGGTTGTACGCCGTCGTAACCCCAATCGCGCAAACCAGGGGCCTGCGCAAGCGGCAGCAACTCGATTGCTGTTGCACCGAGATCCGCGATGTGGTGCAATCGCCGCGCGGCCGCGGCGTATGTGCCTTCGCCCGTGAACGTGCCGACGTGCAGCTCGTAGATGACCGACTGTTCGTACGGCAGCGCAACGAAACCACGATCCGGCCAATCGAACGCCGACGGATCGACGACCATGCTTGGAGCTTCCGGTCCGTCCGGCTGAAAGCGCGAGGCCGGATCCGCGACGCGCAAGTGGCCGTCGATCTCGAACATGTAGCGCGAACCGGCGCGCGCGTGATCGTCAAAGATCTCGAACCATCCGCCGGGGAGTGCGTGGAGTTGACGCACGTGTTGTGGCTCGTCGACCAAAACGACCGCCACCGTCTGCGCCGCGGGCGCCCAAAGCTGAAAACGCACACCGCCCGGCAAGACGTGTGCGCCCCAGGCCGTTTCAAACGCCCGTTTCATCCGGCGCTATATCGTGCGTTGCGCCGCAGCTTACCTACCGCAAGACGGCGGGTGGCTTAAATTACTTGCGGAACCGGTTGACGAAGGCCATCATCCCTTGCAGTGTGCGCGCATTCGGTAACTTCGAGATATCGTGCTCTTGCGTTTTCTGCATGACCGCGGCAACCCAGCCGCCGACCGATGTTGGAACGTAATCGCCGGAAAGGCGTTCTTGTTCTTCGGCGGAGAGGACGCGATACCGCAGGTGGTCCGGCGGTTCGAGCGGATACGGATACGCCATCGGTTCACCCGGCGGCAGCTCGCAGTATTGAGACGCGCACTTGAGCGCCTCGACCACCGTCTCGCCGTCGCTCAAAATGACGCCGGTGTGATTGCCCGCTTCGTCTTCGAAACGGATCCAATACCACTTGTGTGCTTCAACGTGATGCACGGGCCGCGTACGCGCATTGATGGCGATCACTTCTTTATCCAGCGGCCCGAACAGCCGGTAGCGCAGCTGCGCCGGAGGCGCGCCGTCCAATTCAAGGCCGTACACCTCGCCGTCGGGCACTTCGCCGCAAGCTCTCGCATTTTCGAGCGCCTCGTCCTCGTTTGCCCCTTCACTAACAATCATGCCGTGAAATGTCGTAAAATCGTTGCCGAAAAAACGTAAGACGTACCACATGATACTTAGGAAACTACCTCCTTGCTCGAGGTTTGCTGCGCATAACCGGCCACATTGAAATATTCAAGAATCGCCGCATGCATTTCGTGGTTGCGTAAGCGTGGCGGTATGTCTATGCCGTTCGCAAAAACATCGCCCTCAGGAACGTGGGCGCCCGTGCGCTCGGTAACGAACTGGAAGATCTTCTCGAACGGTACGATACGATCGGGCGTCACGATCGACGTGCCGCTTGGAACGGTTCTATCGAAATCGATTTGGTAAAATAACCCCTGCGGTCCGGTACGTTCGACGTAAAACGCGCGTTCCCCATGCGAGAGGCGGCACGAACGCAGCGTCGACTCGGCACTGTCAGCCGCTTGGGCCGAATCGAACAAGACATGCGCGTCGTTCGTCATGCATTGCTCTATGCGGCCTTGAGCAATCCCGAGCAGACGCAAAGCCTGCGCGGGGTCGCGTTGACGGTAGCATACGAAACCGCTGCCGCGCACGTCCCTTTGCCGGAACGCGTTGGCCACCAGGACCGCTTCGCCGGCCTCGCAGCCGCCCAGCAAAAGGTGAACGATCCGTTCGCACGTCAGCAGCGCGAGTTTCATCTGCGGATGCAGATTGTCTACATCGCTTAAAAAATGATGTTGTGCGTGCGCGATGTGATTGAGAAACAGAACGGAGAACTCAGGACACCTTTTACGGCGAAGCTGCGCAAATGTGAGCGCCGATGCATAATCGAGCATCGTCGTCATGGTGTGTACGTTGATGCCGCACTGCGCGACGGCGGCAACCAGCTCGCGAGCAAAAGGCAGACTGACGCTTCCCATGCCGGGTCGCATGTAGAAGCGTAGCATACGCAAAGCACCCATGACGGCGATGCGCGGATCGATCTTCAAATAATTCTTCGAAACATGACGCGGAAGCGCCAGCAGATGCGCCAACTCTTGCGGCGCCGGCTGCTCTTGCCAAGACCAGGGATCGGGCATGAAAAACCGGCAGCCTGCGGTCTCGCCCATCGGCGCATTCATTGCGCCCCACACGCCCCACGAAAGGCCGGCATCGCCGAGCACATTCCAAATCTGGCGCCCTTGATCGCGGGTCGCTCCCAAGCGCCGCACGCCGTGCACCGCAGTTGGCGTGCCGGTGTGGATCGACACCCACTGCACCCAGGGGTCGAGGCCTTGATGTTCGGTGGCATCGTCGGTCGAGGTTACCGAATGGTCGAACGAGAGCATCTGAAGAATTGCAGGCAAATGCAAGCGCTCAGCGGCGGCGCGCAAAAATTCGGGGTCGAACTCGTTGAGTTCGATAACGAGAAGGCGGCGCGTCAGTTTACATTGCATTGCGCCGTCCCGACGTAAAAACGACGTACCGGCTCGCCAAGTAATTCACGGGAAAGAGAACCGGCAAGAGCGCGACGCGGGCCGCGAGCGTCCCGATATGCAGCACACGCGTCAGTATGGCCACACCAAGGACGACGGAGAACCACGAGATTGCCGCGAGCGCGACGAATTTGTTGGCTTGAAAAATCATCGCACCGTTCGCGGCGCGGAAAACGCCATAACGCAACACTAGGAATTGAAATACGCACGCAGACGTAAACGCACACGATACTGCTATGACCTGCGAGGCGCCGCTCTGCAACAGCGCACGAAGCAGTACTAGTTCCAGACAAAATGCGAGCACGCTCACGAGCCCGTACGCCGCAACAATCCGAAAATGCAGCCGGCGCACTTTACGCCGGAGAGGTGCGGAAAACATATTCCGATACCGTTTCGAGGCGCCCGGGATAGTGCGCGGCATGCACCAGCCGGTAGTGCCGCATCAAATCGGTCAGCAACGGCCAAACTTTGCCATATGGCACACTGCCTTGATCTTCAGCAAACGAGTCCAGGATCAGCGTAACGTACTGATAACGCACGGCTTGCCGTGAGATAGCGTTGTATTGGTAATCAACGACGCCCGGACGGTTCCAGTCGATAGCGTACCTCGGGATACGGAAAATTTCGGGATGGTCGGCACGCACGAAGCCGCGCACCGTTACATGCGTATTGCGCGAGTAGAACGCAAACGTAGACGCTAAATAATCCGGGGCCAAGACATACAGCGTGCGCGCACTGAGCGGTTCGTGCGCAACGAGCGATCGGATTCCCGATTTCGGCACTTGACTGGCTCGAACTGCCGCTGCTGCGTTGTCCGAAAGCGCCAGCGCGCACATCGCGGCCAGTACCGGCACGCCCGCGCGGCGCCATGCAACTGGATCTTGCAATCGCACGGCGTTGAGAAAATCGAAGAACACCGAAGCAACAAAGACGCACATTAGGCCGTACAAGGGGAAGATGTAGCGCGGTTGAGCCAGATTATTGGCGGCGACGACGCCGATCCAGACGACGAAGAGCACGCCGAGTGCAAACGGTAGGCTGCGAATCTGCCGGTGCTTTGCAACAACGGCGAGCGCGACGAACAGAAGCGCAAACGCAACCCAAGCAAACACGCGCGTCGAAACCGGTGCCCATCCACGCAGCAGCGTTGCAAACAACGAAAGGTGCTCGCGAAGCGACGCGTGCGTGACGTTGTACGGCAGCCCCGTGTGCTGCTGCGTAAGAAATACCGGCATCCAGGCGATGAAGGGCAGCGCTCCCACGATAAGGGCAGCCGCGATGGCAATTTTCCGGAGGCGGTTTTCCCCGAGCACCAGCGTGCATGCAACGAGCGCCGGCACAAAAAAGAGCGCCAGATAATGCGTCCACATCAGCAGTGCGGTTGCCGCTACGATGCATGCCGCGCGCACCGGCGTCACGCTACGCCGGAATGCATCAAACACGAGCCACGTCAAAAGCGTGCAGAACATCGCAGCAACGGGATATAACGTTTCCGTGGCCAGCACAATAGCTTGCGGCGTGATTGCATAGATACTTGCCGCAACGGCCGCTACGCGATCGGATCCGCCGGCGCTCCTCGCCAACCGGTAGACGAGCAGAATAGTCACCAAACTCGCAAGATACGGCAAACCCTTCACGGCAAGCTCGCTCGTCCCGAAGATCCTCGTCCATGCAAACGCCATGATGAAATATACGGGCGGATGAAACTGCGTGACCAGCATGCGCGAGAACATTTGCGATAGGTTCGCCGACGTAGCCAGAACATACACGTTGCCTTCGTCGCGCCACAGCCCATCCTGCCAGAGCGAGGGTAAACGCAGAAGCGCCGCCACTAAAACGATGATGGCCTGCACAAGCAAGGCGCCGCGGAAACGAAACACTACTTCCTATGCGTGCCTACAACGGCCATTGTCCGCCGCGTATGTTTGCGGCGCCGCTCCAAAAGGCGAGCATCGAGCAGCCGCGGCCCAAACTGTACGTCGTACAGCAGCGCGTTCAATATCAACTGAAAGCCCATCAGGAACGTCAATGCCGCGAGCATCACAACGCCGGCAGGCCTTGCTACGCCCACGGTGACGGACTGCACCCATTGCGTGACGCCGAAGGCAAGACCGAAGACTGAGAGGAGCGTACCGAGGAACAGATATAGCGAGCCGACGTTGATATCGAAGATAAAATATTGCAGCAATAATCGCCGCAGAAATCGCCGGAGAAGCTGCAACGGAAAACCGGCGAGCGCCGACAGCACCGAAAGCGAGCTATTTTCACTTCCGTAAATCGTCGGCATATCGACATGCGCAATGGCGGCGCGTTTCAAACCCAGATCGCACAGCACCGAGATCTCAAAAAAGTACCCATTCGCAAACCGGCGCCAGTTGATGACACGCAAACGGTTTGCATTAAACGCAATAAAGCCGTTTGTCGGATCCAGCATATTCCAATACCCAGATGCAAACTTTACCAGAAGCGAGAGCGCCGAATTGCCCATCAGCCGCAGCAGCGGCATTTGCTGGAGAACTGCCTCGTCGACGAAGCGGTTGCCTTTGACCATCGCGATCTCGGTATCATCTTGGAGCACGTTAACCAGCGTAGGAATAAAGGCCGGATCCATTTGCCCGTCAGCATCAATCTTGACGATGACGTTTGCACCGAGTTCCAAAGCATGCTCGATGCCGTCTTTTACTGCGGCGCCAACGCCTCCATTCGATTCGCGCGAGATGACGCGGACGCGCGAATCACCTTTGAATGTGGATGTGACGCACTGACCGGATTGCTGCGGGCACGCATCGTCAATGACGATCACCGCATCGACATACCGCAGCGCGGCTTCGACCACGCCGCATACCGTGTCGCGTGCGCGAAACGCCGGGATAACGCAACAAAAAGATGGCCAATCCGTGCTTACTCCATCTCGCGCGCGAATCTCTCCGACGTTTACCGTAGCCGGCATGGATCAATTAAATAAGACGCTAAACGCAGCCGCAAGCGGACGCGGAAAATCTTGGCTGAACGTCGATAAACGTTAGCGGATTAACGACGAATGACCGGGATTATGTCTACAGGCGCACGCGAATTTTCAGTGGAGCAAAGCGCCGCACGAAGCGCCGCAGGGTCACACCTCTACGAACCAGTTCGACTGTAACCACGCTTGCCGCGGCCATGCCTAAAAGAAAAAGCGCATTGACCGCGAGAATACCAAAAAGGACGCCGCGCGATGGGTGTGGCGCCGTTGCTGCATTGTGCGCCCAAATCTCGAAGGGCAATACCGAAGTCCACAACGCGATGTCGATCGCGATTACCGCAGCAATGAGTGCCGGGGTCGAAACGGTCCGAAGGCGATGCATAGGGATTTGCTCCTTCCCTAGACATCGGCCGCATTAAACTCGCATCTTAGCAGGCGAGCGGCGTGCCGCCGGCTCGTACCACGATAAAGCCGTGCACGTGCCAAGTAAGAACAGCAACGCCAGCCAAGTCGGTGCGCGCATCAGCCACGACGGCGCACTTCCCGTGGCGATAGACGAAGCGATAACTTGCGACCACCCGGCCTGCGGAAAGCGGGCGTCCACGACGGTGGCGACACGCGTCGGCCGTGCGAGATATTCGACCTGCGCATGAAAGTATGCAGCGTTGAGCTCGAGCAGCGCGACAAAAACCGCCGCACCGATCGCCGCAGAAGCAACGGCGTGCATGCGCCCACATGTGAATGCTACGTACATTGCAGCGAGCGCCGAAAACGCAAACCAAGGCGTCATCTCGCCCGGCGCAAGCGTCTGCGCCGTCCAGGTTGTTTGCAGCACGATCAGCGCAGGCACAACCCACGCTCGCACGGAGGCCTCGCGCAGCAGCAGCGCAGTGAGCGGCAGTGCAGCCACAATGTCCGTCGCGTGCACGAACGTTCCGCCGGCAACCGCCGTCGTGGCCGGCACGGCAACCAAGAACGCCGGTTCGGCATAACGGGTTGCCGCCGCTCGCGCAGTCACAATGCCGAAGATACAGAACAGCAGATACGACAGTGAGCCAATCGCGATGGCCCACGATGCACTCATGCCCAATGCATGTAAGATCACCGAAAGGCTGAGTTGGCCGTCGGAGTCGAGCTCCGAAAGCGCATGGAGAGGCAATACGGTGGTAAAGTATTCCGTGCCCGCAACAACACCGGTTGCAGCAACGCCCGCGATTGCGAACACCGCCGCGGTGGCTAGCAGCGACAACCGCGCTTCACGTTTCCACACCAACAATGCCAGACACACAGGCACTCCAAGGTGCGGTTCAATGAGCGTGATCGCCGCAGCGATACCGGCGAGCCGTGGACGCTGTTCTTTCAACGCGAGCGCGCAGGCGCACAATGCCAACATGAACAGTGGGACTAATTGGCCCAACGCAAGACCGAAAGCGAAGAGCGACGTGCCTAAAACTGCAAGCGCGACCGACGCTTTGAGCGAGGTGAGCCTTGCAAACGCAACCGCTGTGCCGAACAGTGACATGCCGAGGATCGCGCCCCACAGAGCCTTGGCAATCGCGAACGGCAACGCAGCAAACACCGCAAACAACGCGATGTCGTACGGCGGCTGCGGGGCAGGAAGCGTAGCTGTGGGCAAATGCTTATTATACGATGCGTCGGTGGTGCGTTCGCATGTTTGCAGCGATGACGTGCGATACGGATCATCGCCCACCCGCACGGCGTGGCCAGCGCAGTAGAACGCGCGAAAGTCGAGCGCTAAGACGTTCGGCGATGCCAGCACTAGCCATCCGATCGCGGCAGCGGCAACAACGCCAAGGATCGCAGTAGACGTCCTCATGCCTCAGCAACCGGGAATTGCGCAGGCCCGCAACCGCGGTGCAACGTGTGAACGCATAAGCGCAACGCATAGCGAAAAGATAAGACCTAGCGTCAGCGCGAGCCCAATCCAGGTAGGCACATGTAGCACGACAAGGGCACCGGGTTTCGCTGCTGCGTTGCTCGAGACGAAAACTGCCCACGACGTCTCAGCAAGTGAGGATTCGTTTGTGGCAGGCACTGCAGCCGGTAAGGAAAGTTGTGGTGCGGCCATCGCCGATTGGTTCGCGAAGGTCAAACCGATCAACGTCAGAACGCCAACCGTCATTGCCGTCAAGACGCGGCGATCGAAGACGTACCAACAGATCGTGCCGGCGACCACTGCCATGAGAGGAATGACATCGCCAAACAACCCTGCAAAAAACCACGGCACGGCAACGAAGATCAGAGCCATCGCGGCACAATAGGATCGCTGCCACGAACAAAGCATCACTATCGCGGGAAGTGCTGCATCGATTTGAAGTAAGTGCACGTACGAGCCACCAAAGACCGCGAACGCCATTGGAACGATCACCGCCACGGCGGCGTCCGCGCGCTTCTTCGCCAGATAAAGCGCGGCGGCAATACCGCCGACGCAGAAAACCGCGTATTGAACTGTTCCGGCTGCTAACGCGATCTTGTCGGCCGCGCCGAAAAGATGCAGGACCAACGTTAGGCTGAACTGCACGACGTCGCTCACTTCGGATGCTGCTTGCGACGGCAGTACGGCCCACAGATATTCTGCATTCAATGCCGTCCCTCGTGATACTGATATCAGCACTGCCGCAACGCCGAAGAGCACGAGCCACCTTCGCGCATTTGCGACGAACATAAATGTTGCGCCGGCTGAAGGCAGCATGACGTGAGGCTCTATAATCACCGCGGCGGCGAGCAGCATTGAGCCCGTGAGCGCGTTGCTTTTGCGCAGACAGAGCGCTGCGAAACATGCAAGTGCGATGGCCATGGGGGCTAGCTGTCCCAAGCGCAGCGAAAAAAGCAATGCCGGCACCATGACGACCACTAAAAGTGAGTAAGGCAAAGACGTCAGCGCACGCAGCGAAACGACAATGGCCGCAACAGCCACAACTCCAAAAAGCGTCCATAATATCGCAGCGACCGGATACGGAATCCGGCTGAGCGGCGCAAGGCCGTTCAACATGGCGGGGAAAACCGGCGCCGGAACGGCAACGTTGTTCCGTGCGCGCCACAAGAGTGGCGACATGTCCCGCGCTTCGCAGTCATAGAGCGGCTGCTGATGATACGGGTCCTGACGTTGCGATGCAATCTGTCCCGCACAGTAATACGCACGAAAATCCGTTAAAAAGGGGCCGCTGTTAAGCAGGCCCTTCACTGCGAGCGCCGACGACAAAATCACGAGCGCACCAAAAAGCGCCGGTCCAACGATGCGGGTGAAGACCGGCGTCACCGCCACGCGCGATAGCTCGAGATCAACAGCGCGAGTGACGCACATAGCACAAGGATGCTCAAAGGATTGAACCCGAGCACTATCGCTGCGGGCGCTTGGACGAGCGCGACGACGTACGATACGGCAACAACCGGCGTGCGCAGCGGTGCGCGCATGCGGGTCATTGCCCAGAAGATCGCCGGCAGCATCAACGCCGCGTCGTATCCCCACGCGTGCGGACTTGCCGCAAGCCCGGCCAGTGGCGCGAACGACGCTGCTGCAAGCGCATCCGCGCGCACGAGAAGCGGCAGCGCAAGAACGAATAGCGCCAGGCCACACCCCAAAGCCAAGACGACGTTGACATGTGCACGCATCAAAATTGCCGGCAGCGTTATTGCCGCGATCTGGTTGCGCGCAAAATCAAGAGAATAATAAGTTTGCAGCGCGTCAACGTACGTAAGAGGCCACGCCCAATCGCCACCCGCCGCAATCGCGCTCGCTACGTATAACGCCAACGAAATCGCAGCCGTAACGCCAAGCGCTTTCCACTGACGCCGCGCCAGCAAGAGTACGATAAAAACGACGCCAACCGTGGGCTTCAAAAGCAGCGCACCCGCCGACAAACCTGCAACGGCCGGCCGGTTTCGAACGATGCCATACATTGTAGCGAATGCGGCAACCATGACGACGGCGCCATTTTGCGCAGACTGCATGGAATCGACAGCCGGCTGCCACGCGAGAATGCCGAGTACCCCAAACCACTTCGGAATGCCAAAGACGTCTGCGGCCAACAAACCGGCGAGGACGCACGCAGCGCTAACCAGCAGAGCATTCACGATGATGCCCGTTGTTGCCGGCAGTGGCGCCAGCGGCGCGTAAAACCACGCGGTAGCGGGTGGATATGGAAAGACTTGTACAATATGATGATGCGCGGCTTGCCACGCCATGTGCCGCGCCGGATCCACCAACGCTTTCGTACCGGCGGTCGCACCCGCGGATCGAAAGCTGTCCCAATTGCGCGAGGCAAGGTCCACCTTCAGCCACACTCTGATAAATAGCGGCATGAGCAGCGCCACGGCCGCAAGCAATGCACCGTAGACATACAACCGCTGCGGGGAAGCGCGCTGCGGATATGCGAGGCTAGTTTGCATGCTGCACTCGCGCAAACAGCAACGTTTCGGTTTCGCTACGCCGCACGCGACACGCGGCTACTGAGGTTGCACACAGCAACAGCAAGCCGAGCCACGTTGGAATACGGCGCGCCCAGCGCTCGGGCGCTCCCGTGGAAAGATACCGGTCGTTATACCGCGCCCAAGTAGCTTCGGCGTATCGCGAATCGAGCAACTGCGAATACGTGGGGGTCGCAGTTGCGTGCATCGGCGGGGCGGTCATTGCAAAATTCAACGTAAGGATTAGCGCGATTCCCGCGGCGGTACACACTCCGGCGGCGATAAGCCGTTTCTCGAACAACCCCCACGCGAGAACTGACATCGCTACAATCGCCGCCGGAATCAAAACGGGACCACCCACTACGCGCCACGGCACGGCGAGCAAAATACATGCAGCAGCGACGGGCATGCGAAGTTGCGGAAGGCGACGCCATAGCAATAACGCGAGCGGTAATGCCGCCGCCATTTGCGTGACGTGGATAAATGTTCCGCCGGCCATCGCCAACGCGACGGGCGTAACGGTCAAAAACGCCTTGGAGTTCAAGTCGCGCGCCAAGATCCGTGCGAGCCAGATTCCGCAAGCGCATGCAATGACGTACGACGCCGTCCCAAGCGCAGCGGCTTGTTCCGGTCGCACGCCGATGCCGTTCAAGATCACAGACAAGCTCAACTGAGCGTCCGAGCCGAGTTCGGAAAACGCGTGCGCCGGCAGCACGCGCGTGAAGTACTCAACGTTAGCGTGCGTTCCCAGCGTTGCGATGGAAAGCGCTGCAAGACCGCCGCAGGCAACGATGAGTAGACGGCGCGTATGCGGAGCCCACAGAAAAAGCGCGATGACGGCCGGCAATCCCAAATGCGGTTCGATCATCGAAGCCGCGGCTGCGGCGCAAACGCCGGCCCACCGTTCGTTTTGCGCAAGCATGGCGGCCACGGCGATCGCCGCAACAAAGAGCGGCACGGACTCTCCAAGGCCTAACGATGCCGCACAGAGCGAAAGAAGAAACGCCGCGGTGACCGTTGTAGCGTCAAGGCTCGTCATGCGCCGCGTACACAGGATTGCAACGATGCATGCTAAGCACAGGACGGCCGTCCAAGCTCGCGCGGCAACGGCGAACGGCAAAAACGAAAACGGTATGAAAAGCGCAATAACGTAACCCGGCACAGGCGCGGGCAGCGCCGTCACGCGGCTGTACGGCGCAAACGGATCTCCCGGCAATGCGAGTTCGCAGCGATGAATCGGCTGCGCGGTATAAGGGTTTGCGCCGTCGCGGGCAACGGCCGCCGAACAGTAGAATGCGCGAAAATCAAAGTTCGTCGCAACCGTTGCAAGCAGCGCGACGAACACGACCGCGCCGAGCAGAGCGAACAGCCGTGCGCGACGCACCGGTTACCTCGGCGTCACGACGAGCCGCTTCATGATTGTTTGCTGCGAAACTCCCTTCGTCAGCGTTGCGGTAATGAAAAATGTTTCAGGCGAGGTGACATTTGGCGCGTTGAGCGAAAGCGAACCGCCTTCACCGGCATCGCCTTCAGCAACCGTTGTGCCGCTTTGACTCATCATTGTCACGCGCACGTCGCCGCGGACACCGACCAGTGAAACCGTAACCGTATCGCCCGCGGCAACGACTTGCGATGAGACACGAAGGTCCGGTCCTTGCATCGGCACTTTTGGTTGCACAGGCGCCGTTGTGCCCGAAGACGCAGGCTGCGAAGCCGGCGCTTGTGCAGGCGCGCTTGCGACGACTTCGGACGGGAGCACCGTTACACCGACGGACCTTTCGGCTTGCTGACGATCGTTCAGCGCGTGCAAAACGACGCGCAGCTCCTTGCCGGCTGCCGATTTCGGAATCGAGAACTGCGTTGTGCCATCGGTCGAGATGGGACCGCGTGCCCACGTCGTTCCCTCGGCATCAACTAAGAATACGTCGCCGCTTTGCGCGTGCGCCGCGTACGTTATCGTAAGCATATTGCCGGCGTGCACCGGCGAGGGTGACACGGAAAGATTATCGATTAGTGGGAGCGGCGGCGGGGAAGGACGCTGTGCCGGTTTGGCCGCCGGAACGTTTGCCGGTTTAGGCGCTGCACTGTTTGCCGGCATCGCCGGCATAACAGCCGCGATCGTGCTGGTGCGTTCATCTTTCATCAGTGCATTGCGCATACGAACATGCAGTGTGTAAGGCGAACCGGCGCCGTCTTGCGGAATGCGCAATTTGAGCACACCCGACTGCGCATTCAGCCCGGCGCTGAGTTGCAACCCGTCACGGGATTGCAAATCGTACTCCACGGTCCCGAGTCCTGAAATTTGATACGGCACTTGCAGCTCGCTGCCCGCAAGTGCTTTTTGCGGCGCCGCTACGTCGAGTATGTGCGGCTGGCATAGTGCGGTTGCAGCAACCGCGAACACCGGAACCGCGCCGATCGCGGTAAGCTTCCACCAGTTGCGCGGCGGCCGCTCGGGCGGCGGCGCTTCCACCGTCAGATTCCGGTCCTCTGATTCTACGATCACGATTGCGCGATCGTACGGACCGGTAATATCCAGCCGCACCGGAATGATATCGTCGCGCAGCGAGAATGGGGCGATATCGAGCGTCAAAGGATACGCGCTCAGCTGCACGCCGGCAGCTTCCACAAACAGCCGTGCCCGCGCGGCAAACGGTGTGTTGTTGAGCACGCGCAAAGCATATTTTGCCGTGCCGATTTTGCGATCGCATCCCGCGTACGCGAGGAACGCGGCGAGTTGACCGTCACCGACGCTCACCTGCGTTTGCGAGCCAAACGGCAGCTGCGCCAATCCTTGCGCCATTGTTTGCGGAATGCTGCCGGCTACGCGTACGGGAAGCTCCATCATAGAAATGCTTACCGCGTGATCAATTCCGGCGTCATGACGAAGACGACGTCCGAGTTCTGATGCTGGTAGTTCACGGATCGGAAGAGCTGTCCGAGAATCGGGATGTCTCCCAGCAGCGGAATCTTGTTGATCGTGCGCTGTTCCACGCGACGCAGCAGTCCACCCATCACGATGGACTCACCGGGTTGTGCGATCACGTCGGTCGAGAGCGTGCTCGTGCGCAAAGCGGGAATGACGAAGCCATTCTCGGTCACGCCGTTGCTGAAATCAAGATCCGAGATATTGGGCGCGATTTGCGCTTCAACGGCGCCGTTACCGAGCAGCGTCGGTGTGACGTTCAGTTGCACGCCGTAGTCTTTATATTGAATGCTCACTTGGCCAAGGCCACTGGCATACGGAATCGGAAACGAGCCGCCGACAAGGAACGTGGCTTTGTTGCCGGGTGTCGTTACGAGATCCGGCGAGGACAAGATCCGCGCGTGTCCCTCTTGCAGCAGCAGGTTGAGCGTCGGCGCGAGCGTTACGGTGCGGAAAAATGCACCACTCGTGAGCGCCTTGCCAAGGTTCACCGGCGCCTCAACGATAGGGAAGCTGGGCGGCCCGATGACGTACGAGTTGTTGTTGGGTTGGAAGATCGCAGATTGCAACTGCAATCCCAGGCTCTTGTTTGCCGTTTCGTCAACTTCGAGCACGTAGACTTTGATGTCAATTTGACTGGTGCGATCGGTGCTGATGCGATCGATGAGGCGGCCGTCGCTCGATAGATACTGCCCTGCGATACCGCGCGCGCGCTGTAAGATTGCTTGCTCGGTTTGCGCGTCTTTCACGTGCCCGCTTACGATTACGTTGCCCTTGCCGTCGGGATCGACGCGAATGTCGCTCGCGCCCGGAATGTTCGCGATGTCATGCTGAAGGTCGCCGAGCGGATGCGCAACGACGACGGCGTTCACTACCGTGTGCTTTTCCGCTGCGGCGACGTCTTTGAAGCGCGACACGATGTCGGCAAGCTGCGTATACTCGGCACCGTCGCGTACGGTTCCGCGGACCACGACCGAACTACCGAAGCTCACAACCTGCACGTTGGGATCGGTAATGGAGCTGCGAAGCATTTGTGCCAGGTCGTCCGTGGCTTGCGCGGTTACGGTCACTTCGTACGTAAGACGTCCGTGTGAGGTCCAAGCGAAGATCGTCGTGTGCCCCGGCGCTTTACCGTTTATCACCAGCTGCGATCCGCCAAGTGGGACGACGCCGGCGATCGTGCCGTCACCGACGGCCAGCCGCTCGAGTCCCGGGGTTCTAAGAATGATGGAGTGACCCGATTGCAGCGAAATCAATGAGACGCGCTCTGCAGCACGTGCATTCGGTGCGAACGCACTCTGCGCGAGAATCATCATGCAAACCGCTGCTGCGACGATGCGGTACAACCGTGTAAACACCATGGTGCGCGTACTCCTATTCCTTCCGGCGCCCCAATTGTGAATAACCAAAGAAAATAATGGGCGGGGACCCCGTGGCGGCATTATCCCATAGCGCGCGGCGTTAATTCGCTAACGTCAATTCCCGTTTGGTCAATTTTGCCGTGAACGGCTGAGCTTCGTATTGAAAGTGCGCTGCCGGAGTGCAATGATGCACGCACCGATAGGAAAGGCGGCAGAACACTATGCACAAATCCACCTATGCGTTCGCAATAGCCGCGTTACTGGCGCTCACATTCGTATGTGGCAGCGCTCAGGCGCAAACCAACGATAAATCGTTGAACGCGATCGCACAGCGCAACGGATACAACCTGCAATGGCTGCTTCCTGACCGGGCAGTCCGGCTCTATCGTCCAGGATTGGTGATCGTGATCCGCCCGGGCGCGACCATGTATGAAGTCAACGACCGTGTCGAATTTGCAGATGCGGCGCCTTCGTACGTCAACGGCGACCTCCTGATCACGCCATCGCTGGCCTCGCGTTTAGGGCGTTTGGCGGCTCTGGCCGCCGCCGCCACTAACAGCGCTGCGCAACCGCGCATTGCCGTCAACACGGGGCCCGTCCAACCAATCACGCTGAACGTCCAACCTCAAAAAGGATCGGAAGCGCTTCGCGTCAGCGGGCGCGCTCCATCCAATGCCATCGTCACGATCACCCTCCTGGCTACTTTCTCGCGGGACCTCCCCACCGTTGTCCTGAGCCGGAATGATCTCTACGCAGGCCCCAGTGGGCAATTCGATGCGCGCATTCCGATCGCGCCCGATTACACGCACAACACGATCATTCAGGTTCTGGCGACGGCACCCGGCGCCGAGCTGGCACAAGCCGTAATTAACGTCGACGCTCCAAACGCCGGCGTAAATGTCCCGTTCGATCCAAAGCCCTGTTACGGGCTTCAATGCCCGATGTAATGCTTAATTTCTACAGGAGTATCCATCGCATGTTTCAGTCTATCCGCAATGTTTTGAGCAACGACGAAGGCGCCACCATGGTCGAGTACGGCATTATGGTTGCGCTCATCGCTGCAGTCTGCATCCTCGTCGTCACCACGCTTGGCAAAAACGTCAGCAACGCGTTCGGCTCGGTCAACGCGAGCCTTTAATCTCACAGGAGTCAATGGACATGCTTAAGTCAATTCGCAACGTTCTCACGAACACCGAAGGCGCCACGATGGTCGAGTACGGTATCATGGTCGCCCTCATCGCTGCAGTCTGCATCATCGTCGTCAGCACGCTTGGCAAAAACGTAAGCAACGCTTTCGGTTCCGTCAACGCTAGTCTGTAAGCGGTTGCTATAAGGAAGTGAACAACATGCTTCAGTCGATGCGAAACGTGCTGAACAACGACGAAGGTGCCACCATGGTCGAATACGGCATCATGGTTGCTCTGATCGCCGCTGTCTGCATCCTTGTCGTCAGTACGCTGGGACAGAACGTCAGCAACGCTTTCGGCAGCGTCAACGCAAGCCTCTAGTTGCGTAGCACACTGATGCTTAGACTGCGTGTGCGCAGCGGCGCACACGCAGCTCCGGGCACCGGTTCTACATAAGGGATTACCATGATTGCGATCATAATGGTTGTGCTGGCGGCGGCCGCCGGCGCAGTAACGGATCTGCGTACTCGCCGCATCCCCGATGCGGTTCCGGCAACGCTGGTGGTTGCCGGACTGGCCTTTTCCGCCATGCACGGGTGGCAAAGCCTCGGAGTGAGTGCGATCCTGCTCGTCGCGGTGTTTCTGCTCGGCACACTGCTATTTTCGCTGCACTTGGTCGGAGGCGGCGACGTGAAACTGATCGCCGCTGCAAGTGCAACGTTAGGATGGCCGCAAA
Source organism: uncultured bacterium (assembly GCA_964514445.1). GTDB lineage: Bacteria > Vulcanimicrobiota > Vulcanimicrobiia > Vulcanimicrobiales > Vulcanimicrobiaceae > DASSRQ01. Next base: position 16,207 of record CAZERJ010000005.1, read on the forward strand.
CCGGCCCATTCCTTCTCTATACGATTTTTGCAGGCGCGCTACTGGGTACCGGCATCGCGCTTACGCAGGGCCGTTTACGCGCAACGGTTGCAAATATTTGCGCGATTGCTACACCGATGGTCGCCGGCGGCCGCCCCGCAGCGATTACGCCGGCCGTCGGAACAATGCCCTACGGGGTTGCCATTTTTGTGGGCGCGGTGACACTCGCGCTTACTAACGCTTTGGGTTTCAATTGGAGTTTGCTATGAATACGCGCCGCATGACCCTTCTTTTCGCCATTCTGCTGGCAGTTGGCACCGGATGGCTCACCCTGAATTACATCAACGGATTGAAAGAAACGTCGATGGACAACTCGGTACGCAAATCTGTTGCCGTTGCTGCCGTCGATATTCCGGCGCGTACTACGATAACGCCGGAAATGGTCAAACAAGCGGATTTGCCTGGTTCGGTCGTGGAACGCGATGCGATCGCAACACCGGCGCTCGCCGCCGGACAGCTTTCGCTCATTACGATTCCCGCCGGTTCGCAAGTTACAGCATCGAAAGTCGGACGTCCCGCCGATGTCGGGCTGCCGGTTCGTCTGAAACCCGGCACACGGGCGATCAGCATTCAAATCGACAAAGTCAAAGGAATTTCCGGCTTGCTTCAGCCGGGCGATCGCGTCGATATTCTCGCGATTCCGCCGAAATCCGGAAGCGAACTTCCGCACACGGCGGCAATCTTGCGCGGCGTGCGCGTTCTTGCGGTCGGAACGTCGCTGGAAACAACATCCGCAACGCCTTCGCCTGAAGAACAAAACTCGACGACAATCACGCTTGAAGTGACGCCGAAGCAAGCGAATCTTCTCGCAGCGGCCGATGCGAACACGCAGCTGCGCTTAGCGCTTCGTTCACCGCGTGAGCCCGTCAACTCTGAACCGACCGAATCACTCCAGCTTCCGATCGAAGTCGCTGCTGCTCCACCCGCGCAACAGCCCGCGCAGCCGGCACCGGCTCCCGCGCCGGCACAAGTCGCGGCTGCGCCGCTTCCACTGCCTGCACCACTGCAACATGCGGCCGCGCCGGCGCCCGCAGCGCACGATCGCAGCATCATGATCATCGACGGAGATCGCGTCAGCTTCTCCGCAAACGGAGGTAATCCGTAATCATGTCAGCGGCGTTCTTCGCCTTCATCAGCGCCAAAGGCGGGGTCGGAACCTCAACGCTGGTTGCCGAGCTCGCAAAGGCGATGCGCGACGAAACAAACGTCGCGATTGTCGACGCGGATTTGTCGGGACGCCGCAGCCTGGGCATTCTCACGGACAGCGTGCGGCACTTGGATGCCGCACGCTCGCAGCACGGAAGCCACGTCGCGCAAGCGCGCGTTAACGGTCTGAGCGTGGTAGAGCTTGCGGAATCGTACGAGAGTCCATTTACGCTCCAGCCGCAAGACGTCGAGGGTGTCGCGTCTTCGCTGAGCGCGGCCGCGGTGTTATGCGATCTTCCGCTGCCGTTCACGGCAAACGTGCGTCCGTTCGTCGTACGCGCAACGCGCTTTGTTGTCGTGACGGAACCTACACTTCTGGGAATTACCGCTGCGCGCGCAATGAGGGACCAGCTTTCCCGCTTTGGTGTACCCCGCGCGCGCATGGCGGTAGTTGTGAGCAGCCGCTCTACCGGCGCAACCGCGAAACGCGCGGAGATCGAGCGCGCACTCGACATCCCCGTACTCGCTGAAGTGCCGGCAATCAACGATCGAAACTTCTCGCGCGCAATCACGCTGTTGCAGCGCGAGCTGCTGAAAATCGCTCCGGAACCGAGCCTCGAAACGCTTCAGGCCTCCGACGCCGGTCACGTTCGCGATCGCCGCTCGCACGATCGCAACCCTGCGCGCGACGGAGCTCTTTCCGTCGAGCTGCTTCCCGATGGAGCACTCGCGCCGACGCCTCAGCTCGAGATCAAAGCAACGATTCACGATGCGCTGGCTAAGCAAGTCGATCTCATCGATGCGTCGCGCGCACAGGGTGACGCAGCGAAGCTCGCTGAGCTGCGTGCGCGCATCAGCCAAATCGCCGACGGGATCTTGAAGTCGAGCGAGTTCAGCGGCAGCGCCGAGATGATCGCTCAAATCAAACAGGAAGTGATCAACGAGGCGCTGGGCCTGGGGCCGATCGAAGAGTACCTGCATCACCCTGACGTGACCGAAGTCATGGTCAACGGTCCGAACGACATCTTCGTCGAGATGAGCGGCGTCATTCACAAGACGCAAAAGCGTTTTCCGAACGATGCGCAGTTGCGGCTGGTCATCGACCGCATCATCGCGCCGCTGGGCCGGCGCATCGACGAATCGGTACCGATGGTTGACGCACGTTTGCCCGACGGTTCGCGTGTAAACGCCATTATCGAGCCTATCGCACTCAACGGAGCGACGCTCACGATCCGCCGGTTCGGCAACCGCCGTTTGACGGCATCGGATCTCGTTGACAAAGGCTCGGTGACGCCGCCGATTTTGGACTTCCTACGCGCATGCGTGGAAGCGCGGCTCAACATGGTTATCAGCGGCGGTACGGGTTCCGGTAAAACGACGTTCCTTAACGTGCTATCGTCATACTTGCCGCGCGCCGAGCGCATCGTCACCATCGAAGACGCCGCGGAACTGCTACTCAACCAACCGCACGTAGTGCGGTTAGAATCTCGTCCGGCGAACATCGAAGGCAAGGGACAGATCACGATCCGCGACCTGGTTCGCAACGCACTGCGTATGCGGCCCGATCGCATCGTTGTCGGTGAAGCGCGCGGCGCCGAAGCGCTCGACATGCTGCAAGCCATGAACACCGGTCACGACGGATCGCTTACGACCATTCACGCCAACAGCTCCCGTGACGCACTCTCGCGTATCGAAACGATGGTCCTGATGGCCGGTTTCGATCTTCCTGTGCGCGCGATCCGCGAACAAGTCTCGAGCGCGATCAACATCGTCATACAAACGGCCCGCCTTCGCGACGGCAGCCGCAAAGTGACAGCGGTGAGCGAAATCGTCGGCATGGAAGGCGATATCGTCACTATGCACGACATCGTGCGGTACGCACAGCATGGCGTTGACGAAGACGGTCGCGTCATGGGCGAGTACCAGTACCTCGGCGTCCAGCCCCTCGCGCTGGCGCGGTTTGCCGAGTACGGTGTCGAGTTCGACCAGCGCAAACTTTCAAGCCTCGCATTGGCAACACACGCATGGTAACGACACTCGTTCCCGTCGCGATCTTTTTCGGCGCGGCAACATCGGCAGCATTGGCGTTCTTCGCGTTCTTCGGATCGGTGCATTCGAACGCTACCGAGACATTCGGCCGCTTCGGTCTTACGCTCGACCGCGCGGGCATTCGAACGAAACCCGAGCAGCTCGTTTTCACGTGGCTGACGGCAACGTCGGTTGTTTGGATACTGTTGCTCTTTGTTTTCAAACCGCCGATTCTGGTAGGTTTCGTAATGGTCGTGGTGGCCGCGGCCATTGCCGCCGGCGGATTCGGCCTCTACGTCACGATGCAATTGAGCAAACGCACCACGCGTTTTCTCGATCAGTTTGAAGTCGTGCTGCGACTCATGGCCAGCGGCATGCGCAGCGGTCTGGGCTTGCAACAAACGCTCAACATGGTGATTCAAGAGTCCGCCGAGCCGGCAAAGTACGAGTTTTCCCGCGTGCTCGGTCAGGCCAACATCGGCACCAGCATCTACGATGCGTTTGACGATCTTGCGATGCGCATCCAAGCCAGCGAAACGCTCATGATGTCACGAGTCGTGCGCATCAACTCGCAGACCGGCGGCGATTTAGCACGCGTGCTCGAGCAACTCGCAAACACGATTCGCGAACGGCGTCGCATGCGCCGCAAGATTAGCTCGCTCACGGCGGAGGGGCGCCTGGGCGCGATCGTGTTGGGCGGCGTTCCAATCTTTTTGGGCGCGTTCATTCTTCTGACGCAGGCAGACATGTCACACGGCCTTCTGTTTCTGAACGCCGGCCATATCGTGCTCGGCATTGTCATCGTGCTGGAAGCGCTGGGAATTTTCTCACTGAACCGTATTTTGAAGGTGGCGGTATGATGCCGGATATGGCGCTGCCGATCGCGATCCTCGGCGCATTTTCAGCGTTCCTGTTCACGATCTCGTGCATTCCCTCGCAAAGCCCGCTGAGCCGCACGCTCGACGAACTGGAATCCAAACCGGCGCACCTGCACGAGCCGGGCCGCATCGAACAGCTCGTTGCGAACGTTCTTCCGGCAGAAAACCGCACGAAGCTCGCACAGCAACTCCTGGAGGCCGGATGGTACACGGTCACGCCGGTTCAGATGGTTATTCGCATCATCGCAAGCGCGCTGTTCTCCATCGTCGTGCTCGTGCTGTTCCTGCACTATCTGCATTTCCCGTTGCTTATCGAAGTCCTCATGTCGATCGTGCTGCTGGTGGGCATCACCTACGCGCCCCTTTCTTTGATGAACCGCGCGATAGAACACCGCAAGGAACAAGTGCAAAAAGCGTTGCCGGATTTTCTGGACATGATTGCTTCGACGGTGCAAGCAGGACTTTCGGTGAATGCCGCGCTCGCCTATGCCGTCGACGTTGCGCGGGGTGCGCTCGGAGACGAAATCAAAGAGGTGCTCGCGGAAGTGCGGCTTGGACGCTCTCGCGTCGAGGCGCTCAAGGCCGCGGCAGACCGCCTCAATCAGCGTGAATTCACCACGACGGTAGCGGCTATCACACAAGCCGAAAAACTGGGCGCGAACATCGGCAAGATCCTCAACGAATTGGCCGAGGACACGCGCACGCACCGCATTTTGATCGTTGAAGAACACGCGGCGAAGTTGCCGGTGAAAATGGTTTTCCCGATGGCGTTCTTCTTACTCCCGGCGCTCTTCGTCATCATCTTCGGAAGTTTGGTCGTCAACTACCTCGCGCGGCAAGGATAGGAACAATGCTCGAAATCCTCGGCGCGATGTTCTTCGGCTTTTCCGCGTATACAGGAACGCTGCTCGCGAATATGTACAAGGCACAACCCTTTAGCGACGGGCCGCCGTCGGGTGAACCGCCTGAAGATGTGCTTATCGTTGGAGCGGCGCTCCTTGGCGGGATCGTGATGCACTATGGATCCGCAGGAGCGGAAGTTGCGATCTACGGGTTTGTGTTGTGTGCGCTTACGGCAATTTGGTGCACTGATGTGCGCTATGGCCTGGTGCCGGACGCGTTCACATTGCTGCCGCTTGCGGTGGTGTTTGCCGTAAGCATAATCTCGCACAGTTACTGGAATATCGCGTCGGCAGCGATCATCGCAGCACCATTCGCCATTCTTGCACTCATCTCGAAAGGGCACGGTTTGGGTTGGGGTGACGTGAAGCTCGCTGCACTTGGCGGAGCAGTCGTCGGCGCGGAACCGGCGATCTTTGTCTTCACTATCGCTTGCATCGTCGCCGCCGTGCGTGCATATGCCGTCGGGAAACCTCGCGTTCCGATCGCATTCGCACCGTATTTGGCCGCAGGCATTGCGGCTGCGATGCCGCTGGCATCACTGGCGAAGATCTCGTGATGCAACTGCGAAACGCTACGACGGGAGAGCTGCTCGCGCGGCGCGTGAGCAAGCGCGCACCGTGGTTCTTAGGCAACATCCGTTTTCACGAAGGCGTGTGGGTGGACGACGCGTTCTGCATTCACACGCTGGGCATGCGAAGCGAGATCGACGTCGTCTTCCTGGATGCTGAGCAGCGTGTCATCCGCACGATGTGCTCGGTTCCGCGCAATCGCTTTCCGATCATTTGTTTAGGCGCGCGCGCGGTCGTCGGATTAGTGCGCGGCGCCCTGCACAACTTCGACGTGCTCGTCGGCGACCGGTTTTTGCTGGAGGAGTAGCGAGAAGTGCGCGCGGCTCTGGCGATCGCGCTGATCTTCGTAGCACGCTTCGCAGCCGCCGCATGGTTCGATCCGGTACGCAACGCGGATATTGCGTGGCAGCAGTGGCTCGGCTTGCAGATCATGCACTCGGGACATCTTCCAAGCGCTCTTGGCGCCGAAGCGTTTACAGCTGCCGGCGCGCCGTGGGTGCCGCAGGAATGGGCGCTTAGCCTTGCGCTGGCCGTGACGCTGCACACGCCCTTCTTCGCGTTGCTCGTGCTTGCGACGGCACTTGCGGGCACCGCGGTGCTGCTCTTTACCGCGCTAACGGCGCGGTTCTACAACGCATCGACGCTTGCGGTTCTTATCGTGGTGACATGCGCGGGCGAAGCGATGCTCGAGTCGTACGGCATCCGTGCGCAAGTTTTTGCATGGGCGGCTCTCGCGGCATTTCTGTACGTCATACGGTGTTTGCCCCAGCGCCGGCAATGGTGGGCGATTCCAATTGTCGTGCTATGGGCGAACGTACACGCAAGCGCACTGCTTGCGCCCGCGCTTCTTGGCCTCTGGACGCTTGGGGTCGTGGCCTCGTCTCGTGAATTGAACGCACGGCTGCGCCACAGCATCTTGTTAACACTCGCAGCATGCGCTGCGGTGTTTGCAACGCCGCTCGGCTATCGTCTACCGCTGTACGCCGTTCAACTGATGCAAAGTCCGATCCGGCATTCCATCAAAGAATGGCAACGCACGACGTTCGACGCGCCGTCGTTTACCTTCGGCGCTTTGCCGGTTGTGCTGCTGGCGTTGTGGTTCTTAGCGAGCAGCAAAAAGCGCAACTGGTCCGAAATTTTCATTTGCAGCTTTGTGGCGATTCTTTCCATATTAGCCCTGCGCAATATCCCAATTGCGGCGATCGTTGCGGCGCCGCTCGCTGCGCGCGCGCTGACGCGGTATCTTCCGCAGTCGCTGCGCATCAACCGGCTGTTCTCGGAGCGTACGGCAGGGGCGCTCTTTCTCGGAGGGATGGCGTTAGCGAGCGCGGTGGTGACGTTCGCCACCATTGCTTCTCCCGAATATAGAAAAAGTGCGCTTCCTTCGCAGGCGATGGCGGTGCTTGCATCGCAGCCCGGCGACCACAACCTGTATTGCGAGGATTTTGCGTGGTGCTCGCTCGCGCTTGCGCACCCAAACGTGCACGAATTCCTCGATGGACGGTGCGATCCGTTTCCGCTGGATGTATGGCGCGATTACAACGCCGTGTTTTTTGCGCGCGGCAACTGGAAATCGGTCCTCGATCGCCGCGGCGTCGACGCGATGTTATTCACCAATAAGGGCGGCCTGGCTCGCGCTGCGGCGTCACTCAAGCAGTGGCGCGTGTTGTACGCGGACGCGAGCTATTCGCTTCTCGTTCGCGATCGCGTACGCCACGCTGCCTATCAGCAGTAGCATCGCGAGCCACGACGGCATCTTCGCTATCCACACTTGCGGTGCTGCGACGGATTGCTCGCTCCATATATACCGTCCCCAATCGGCCGATGCGAGCGGCGAGGTAGAGAGGGACGCCGGCACCGCTGCATGCGGCGGCGGTGCAGGATGACGGTTCACGATGAGCAGCAGTACGGCCAGCGCCATTGCGCCAAGCGCAGTTCGCATGGCGAGCGCAGCCTCGCGCGTTGCGTAAAATACGATCGCGCCGCAGAGCAATACGCCGATTAGAACGATCGTTTGCTGCTGTCCGCCCTGAAGCCACGGAACCGCCAAAACGGCGCAAGCAATTGCGCCTGCCGCTCGCAGCGGGCCACGCCGGTGTACCGCGAGGTAGGCCGCAAACGGCGTTGCCAGCACGATTTGCGATGCATGTACGAACGTTCCGCCCATCACGGCAAACGCCGGCGGCACGATAGCTAGCAACGCCGGTTCACTCCAGCGCTTAGCGAGCATTCGCGCGGCAACGACGCCGAAGACCAACATCAGCGCAAACACGATTTCGCCTGCAAGCAGTGCCGCCTGCGGCCGGAGTCCGGCTTCAAATGCAATCCACGTCGCGCTGTACTGCGTCGTACGTGGAATTTCTGCGAACGCGTGAAGCGGTAGCACCGCCGTCAGATATTCTTGCAATGCACCGGGGTGCGCTAGCGCGCAACACGCGAGCAGCACGGCACCCGCCGCAAGTATTGCGAGCCTTGCGGACGGCACGAAGAGCGCTGCGCAGATCCAGGCGCCCAGCGCGAGATGCGGCTCGATGGCCATGATCATTAGACCTACAGCCAAACCCAGCGCGCCTTGGCGTTGCAACGCCCGCGCGGCTAGCGCCATGCCTAGTAAAGCGAGCGGTGTAACCTCTCCGAACGGCAGCCACAACACGGCGGCCGCGAGCAGTAACATTGCGGTGACAAGTGCCGCCGGCAAACGAAGCGTTACGGTGAGCATTCGCATCGAGCAAAGCACCGCCGCGAGCATTGCGCCCATCCATAGTACTGCTGCGACCGGAAAGCTCAGCAGCGCAAATGGCACGAACAGCAGCAGCGCATACGGCGGCAATGGCGCCGGCACGGTGACGTTCGGCGGTGCGGTGTAGAGCCCGTACGGCATGGATGAACGCTCGCACGATGCGAGCGAGGCGCGCGCGTACGGATCGGCGTGATGCGCCACCGCGTGCCCGGCGCACCAAAACGCGCGGAAGTCACCCGATAAACTATGCACGGTCATGAAACCGTAGATTTCATACGCCGCAAGCAGCGCACCGGCGATCGCTAGAACAGCGAGCGAGCCGCGCGCCGTTACCCCGCGCTCTACAGCGCCGTGCTCAATGCGAATGGCGATGCCTTGCTTTTCTCCGCGGCGCGATTGATAACGAGCAGCAATCCCAAGAACCCGGTACAGAGTACGGCCAACACATCGAATCGAATGACACCACTGAGCAGCCAGAACGGCGCGATGAGGAACATTGCAACGATCGTCCGCGTACGAAGCGGATCCGCAGCCGTGTGCATGAAACAAAACACCGCCGGCAACATGAGCGTAAGGTCGTACGGAAGCGTGTGTGGTCCAAGTGCGAGCGCCGCAAGCATGGTCAGACCAACCGCCTGAAGCTTCGGCATGCGCACCGTTAGTGCGACAACGGCAAAAAAGAACGCCGCACCGCCTACATACGCAATCAGTGGCGAAACGTGCAAGCGAAGCGCCAGTTGCGGAAGGCTAATGGCCTTGACGGCATTGCCCTGCGCATCGGCGATGGCGTAACCGCGGATGGCAGCGGCGTAGTGCTGCGGCCACATCCAATCACCGGCCGTTGCAAGCGCGCTGACCACGTACCATATGACTGCGCATACGGCCGCAATGCCAAGTGCGCGCCAATTGCGCTGCACGATCAGCATGGCGAGAAACGGCAAAGCATACAGCGGCTTGTACAATAGCGCGCCGGCAGCAAGGCCTGTTAAAAGCCACGACTGCGCGCTCATTCCCCAAGCGCCGCACATCACGAGCAGCAACAGGAGCATCGAGTTTTGCCCCGTGGCAAGCGACGCGATCGCCGGTGCCCACCCAAAGGTCAGTGCGAGGGTAAGCTCGCGAGGCATGCGGTACGCGCGCGCCGCGATCACCGCCGACGCAATGCCCGCGATCGTCATGAGCGCAAAATTGATGGCGTACCCAAGCGCTAGCGATGCGTGCTTTAGCGGCGCGAGCAGCCACGCCGCACCGGGAAGATACGGGAAGATGGTTGAGGGAACGTTGTGCGTATGTTGCCACCGCGCGTGAGCGCGCGGATCGAGCAGATCGTGCGTTCCGGCCGTTGCGCCCGCAGCCCAAAACGCACTCCAATCACCATATTGCTGCGCTACGACGAACCGCACTTGCAGCAAGCAGAGCACGCACAACACGGCTGCATAAAAAATCACGCGCGATCGCGAAAGCGCGATTGGCCAGCAGCCGGCGTCCACTTATTGCGAGATGACCATCGACGATGTACTGGAAATCGTCAACGGTGTATTTGACACAAACGGAATGGCGAAATTGAACGGATACGACGCCGTAACGCACACGACGTATCCGGACGCGTTATCCCCGGTCGGTGACTTAGACGTGCACGTACTGGAAGGCCCTTTGGCCGTACTCCACTTTGCAGTGACGGTAAGCGTGCCAGAGTCGAGCATCGGTACTTGCCGGGTCACGTAATCGGCAATATCCGACGACGTCGCGCCGCAATGATCGAGCGTATCGCAGCCCGATCCGCGAACCATGGCCCAACGCGAACCAATGCGAGCCGCGTTTGAAACGGTATGGTAAATATACAGCGCGCGTCCAAACTCCAGAATTCCGAACATGACGAGCATGATCGCGGTACTGGCAATCGCAAATTCGACCATACTGGCCCCGCGCTCGCCATGTTTCATTGATTCGGAAGGATGTAGCTCGTTGCGGTACGGCTGATGGTCCAGCTCGTTGGAAGGCCGATCTTCTGGAAGCTGAAGAGCGAAGTAATCGTGCCGGTGACAGTGACTTGCACATCGCTGATCTGATGGCCGCCCGTCGTGCAGCTTTGGCCGCACGCTGCGCTCGTCGGCGGGTTCGGGTTATCGACGGTCCCGTTCCAGCACGTGCAAATGACCTGCGGGTCGACGGCTAGCGACGAAATGGAATTCGTTCCGTCGTTCTGTGCGGCTTTTGTGATGCCGGACTTATCGGCCGCATTGGCAAGGCTGAGGGAGCCGTATTCAGCGCCGGCGTGCGCCGCATTGCCTACTTCAATCGTGAAATACGCGAGGCGCCCTACTTCGATCAAACCGATTAACAACATGATCAGTAGCGGCAAAGCAACGGTGAACTCGACCAGTGCAACACCTGCTTGCCGATCCTTCGCATACGCTCGCTTCGTCACGTCATTCACCCAGAACCGGCACCAGAACGGTGATTGCCGGCGGGCCGCCGGGCGCGTTTATCAAGCTCGTCAAACCGCCGTTAGCGTTGAGCTCGCCTGCGACGATGAGCACGTCGCCGGATGTGGTCGTCGTCGCTTTGTTGTAGTTCAGATTAGCACTCGGCGCGTAGACTAAGCCGTTCATAAGCGTCGCGCACGTCCCGGAACCAGAACACGATGCCGACTGCAAGTTGAGCGTGTTAGCGTCCGTCGGCGTTTGATAAACAAACACGTTTTGTTCGCCGGCATTGAATTCGCTGTAATCGCCGGTGGTTGGGGCAGAAAGGTTTATAAGGTCGTTTTGCATGTCGACCGCACCGTTGCCGGTCACGTAGAACGTTACGCCACTAGAGCCGCTCGTTCCGCACTTTTGGTTGACCGTGATCGGAGGTGCGTTCTTGTTCGTGTTGTGGATGTTCAGTGTTCCGGTGATGACGTAAAAACCACAATCGAAGGTGACGTTCGTTGCCTTCGCCAGATTCAAGCCGTTATAGCACCCCGTGAGCACCTCTACATTACCGCTTTTATCAATGGAGGGCGCGGGTTGCGGTGAGGAGCAGGTGTTGCTCGGCGTCAAACCTCCAGGCGTCGATGCTGCAAGCGTTGCGCAGAACGCCATCGAGTTGCAAGGATCGCTTGCCGGCGCGGCCGGCTCCGGCGTCGCGCTGGTATAGGTTCCTCCCGAACATGTCTTGACACACTCGAGCGCGCCGGCTGTGACCGTCGCCCCGTGGAAGTTGGCGCCCCCGTTAAAGACCATTCCGCAGTCAGGAGCGGTAACGACGCCGCCTCCGGTTTGCCCATTGAAGTTTGCGTTCTGCGATCCGTTAAGGACAAAAACGCAATTCTGCGAGGGCGTCGGCTTAAGAACGGCAACCGCTTTTGTAACCACCGTTGCCGTTGTGTAACCGGCGACACGTTCGAAGAACGTCGGGTGATTCACCGAAATGCGCACTTCAACGGCTTTCGTATTGCCTGCGTAAGCGTCGGGCGAAACCGGCGGGTTGTCGACCAAGACGCACACAAGCCCGACGGTGCTGTTGTCGCAACCGTTTTTACCTTCGTTGTCGGTGTAGCCGTTGAGCGTGGCATCCTGTTGCGCCGCAGTCTTCCAACTGTTCGAGGCGAGCTCGCGAGCGCCGGCAAGCGCGGCGCTGTCGGTCGCGGTTTGCTGCACGCGCTGCTGATATTGATGATAGCCGACGTCGACGGCAAAGCCGGCAAAGCTGACAAGCACAAGTGCGGCAAGGCCGATGAGCGGTAATGCCTGTCCGCGCCGGTTCATTGCATAAGCCCTCGCAGAGCTTGAATTGCGGTAGCGATCGCTACGGCAAAGAGCGGCAAGAGAATCGCTATTTCGAGCGCCGCAAGTTCCAGGCCGGAACCGTCGCCGCGCATAAGGGCAGGCTTCACATTTTTAAGACTAGATGCGCTGCGAGGGCGCCGCAAGGGTGCGGCCAAGCGTTCACGGCAATCTTGACTGAACGTCAATCCCTGTTTACGGATAAACATGGCATGCCTCACACCGTCTGAAGTTTTCTGCGGCGGGCAGCGGCCGGCGAATGCGCCGGTGCGGAGCGAGCTGCCGAAATACGTTCCGCGAGTGTAAGAACCGTCGGCCGGTCCGGTGCGGCCGCGCGCGCTTGCGAAACGTACATATGCGCAACCGGAAGATCTCCGCGGTCCAGCGCGATTTCGGCAAGCGACTCGAGGCTGAAAATATACCGGTCGTGCATGATGTGCAAATGCGGCGCATACCATTGCTTCTCGCCTTCGAACTCGAGTAAACGGCCGCGGTAAAGTTTGTACGATGCTCGCAAATGCGCCTCCGCGCCTTCACGGTCGCCGGCAGTGAGCGCCGTCTCGCCGTCGGTGAAGTGCGTTGCAAAACGGCGAACGTCGGACACAACATTTTCGAGATCGATTTGCAAGTCAGGTGTGGTTCGGAAATACAGATCGACGCAGCTGGGCCCGACAACTTCGGCGATCGCTTTTCGAATGGTGCTGCACGCGGTTCGCACACTTTGCGTGGCCAAATGCCGATCGGCGTGCGGCCAGAAAACGCCGGCGATCTCATCTCGGCTTGCCGCGCCGCCCGGCTTGAGAAGCAGATATTTGATGATGTCCTGATCCCGCCGGCGAACCCAGGGAATGTCGCGGCCCTGAATCGACGCCTCGAACGAGCGGAACATCTTGATCATCAGCGGCGGAACGAACGCCGGTTTCGGCGATGCAGCCGCGTGCGTGTCAACGGGACGCAGCGCACGGTACAGCCGCAGCGTTCCGGCATCGTCGATGACGAAGAGTCCACGCATTTCCAGATTGCGAAGGCGGTTGCGATCGTCGGTGCCGCCGGAATAGAGGCTCGCAAATGTGCGGCGGTCTTCGTCCTCGGCTTGCTGAAGCGACGCCTGAAGCAAATCGCTCAGGAATGTTTGCGATTCTGCGCGCCACATCGCAAGTGCGCGCGATACGCTCTCGCCTTCCGATGCCGCACGATGAATCGTGTGCGCAACGGCAACGGCCCAGCCGTCCGTATCGTCGATGAGGCGGCGCAGCTCCAGATCACTCACTTCAAGGCCGCGGCTTTGCGCAAGCAGCGCCGCTTCTTCAGTTGTGAAAAAGAGCTTCTGCGCATCGCACAAATCGCCGACGCCACGCGACACCAGCAAACGGCAGCGCAGCGCTTCGCGGGAGCGCCCGGCGTAGATCAATGTGACGTTCGGCGCTACCTCTTCGATCAGCGAGTGTAGTTCCTCGAGCGCTGCCGGAAGCGCATTATCGACGTCATCCACGATGAGCTCGACGCACTGCGATGGCGATCCGGAAACCATCTCGCGCAATTGGGCGTAGTTCTGCGGGACCGTGCTACTGTTCAGCGCTCTGGCGAGCGCGGCGTACATCGCCGGCTGCGTGCAGCGCACCGGGAGCGCGCAGTAGGCTACGGCGCGTTCTGTTTGCTGCGCGTACCGAAGCAGCACGGTTGTTTTTCCACTTCCGGAAGGTGCGACCAATAACCGGACCGGTGAGCCGGCGTACGATCTCATCCAGCGTTGCAAACGATCGCGAACGATCGTTGCCGAGGACAACCGGGGAACACCGCAAGCGGAGAGTAGCATGAAAAGCGAGCCTCCAGAGATGTGGAAAGCGCGCGACCCCATAATGAGCCCCGCGTCTTCTATGCACAACCTATTCACAACTTATGCTCCCGCAGGAAAACGTGCGAGGCGGTTCGGTAAGGATAAAGTTAACGTTTAATGTAAACGCTTGACAGCAAGCTAGCCTTGCCTTTGTTAAGGCTGCAACGTGAGCAGCGCTCGTGCTGTGCGCTCGACTGCCGGGCGCGAAAATGCAAGCGGGCGAAGCCTTCCTGCGACCCAATCTCCGCTTTCATCCGCATAATGCATGGAACCACGCGCACCGGACTCGCCGCTTGGGATGACGATGCCGCCTGCGTCCCAGTTGCCGACGTCCCAAACCGCGCGAAAGCTTTGCGCAAGGCCTGGCGTTTGCATGCGAATCGTGTTTTCATTGCCGTTTCCCGGAAGCGTTGTACCGTTCAAAAACGCCAGCACGCTAGTTCCCATCGGATGTAAAACCTGCACTGCACCGGCAACGCCCCACGGCGCGTTCACATTCGCGAGGTCGCGAAGCGCGTACGGTATCGCGTTCGGCGTAGGCGCACGCATCATCAGAAACGGTGCGTACGGCGTCAGCGCGTTCGCTTGCAGATTACTTCTGAGCGCATATTCCATCGTCGCTACGCGGGAACGCGCATCATACGAACCATTCCAGCTGCGTAGCTGCGCAACCGCTGATTCGCTCAGCAAACGCGGATGTTGCTGCGCAAATGCCGCGGCACGATGCGCAAGCTCGGCGTCGGCGGGCGAGATCACGTCGAGCTGCATGCGCGCGAAATAGGCGGCGTCGTAGCGATTGCGGGCGTGAAGCAGCTGCGCGATGCGGTACGCGCGATACGGCGGTGCAAATTCCGCGCTAAGGCGGTACGGATACCGCAAATCGTACGGCTTGTTGTTCGCCGAAAGTACCAGCGCCGAACGGGACGCAGCAACGGCGGGCAGTGCCGCGTACGGAACCATTTGCGGCGCGATGCCGAGTGCGGAAGCCGGATGCATGTACCGGCCCCACGCCGGATCGTTCATAACCGCGCCGGCCACATGATACGCCACGCGGCCGTCCACATCGGCGACGACGAAATTCTGCGCCGGACCCGCATAGCGCGATAAGATCGCAAGCGCCTGATCGACGCTCGCAGCACGATCAAGTTGGAGCACCGTCGAGAGTGGTGAGCGCACCGATGTGTATGGCGTCCACCGTGCGAGCGCGATATCACTGTTCGCAACGGCCGGCACGCCGAATTCGCCCGGTGTGCGGTAATAGCGGCGTTCTACGTCACGGCTGAATCGAACGTGAAAAATTTCTCGGCGCCAATAACGCGCTTGTGTTTTCGAGACGCGATACAAACTCATCGGCGTCGTCATTGCGTTCGTGCTCGCCCACGCGAGGCGTTCGTTGTGGCCGAGCACGACCCCCGGAATGCCGGGAATCGTCGCGCCCGCAACGTGAAGTCCGGGCGCTTGCATCTCGATCAAATACCAAATGTTCGGAATGGTCAATTCCAAATGCGGGTCGTTGGCGATCAGCGCGCGATGCGTCGCAGTCAAAGAGGCGCCGGCCGCCCAAGCGTTGCTGCCGCGCGCGCTACGGCGAAGTTTCGCGTGCGATGCAAGCGCGTGTGAAATCTTCGGCGCGGCGATACTCTGCGTTTGTGTAGCGGCAATCCGTCGCCCATCCGGCGCCACATCGTATGCAGCGTCGGAGAGCGGGAGTGCTTCATCGAACTGGCGCGGCGTAAGTTTGTGCCACAGCGCGTCGCGTGCGACGACGTTCGAAGCGGGATCGTCCAGCGAGGCGGACAGCGCCATCGTTACCGCTAGGCAATCTTTCGGGCTCCATGCATCGGGCGAGTAGAGAAAGAAACGAAACTCAAACGGCAACGGCTGCTGTTGCATCGCCGCGTTGACGCCGTCGCTGAATGCCTGGAGCGCGGTGCGATCGCCATCCGATAGGTGTTTCCACTGACGATCGACGATGTCGCGCACGTCCAGATACCGCATGTCGATATCGGAATTGAGTTGGATCGGTCCGACAATTTCAGCGATGCGGCCATACACAAACCGGCGCACCAGATCCATTTGCACCAGGCGATCGGATCCCTCGGCGTAGCCCTGCGCGAAAAAAAGGTCGTGCTGTGTGGACGCGAGCACATGCGGTACGCCGCGTGAATCGCGCACGATCTGCACGGACGCGTTTAGTCCATGCTCGAAAAGGGTTCCGCTCGTCTGCGCGACGCTCGTGGCTCCGCCGATAACGTACGCAAGGTAGCCGGCGAAAAAGATCGCGCATGTCAGGATAAACGCTTTGCCGTGCAGCGCGAGGCGGCGTGCTGCGCCCTGATGCATGCGCACGGTGCGCTCGCGTTCGAGGTGGTCGAAGTACGTCGAGCGGGTGGCTATGGCGAGGTCCCTCCCCACGTGAATCGCGTTACGCTCTTCGGCGGTGACCGGCCGCGAAGATTTTTAAAGTTTTACCACGCGTTGAGGTCCGTGCACACGTTAACGGCGCGCGCCGTGGTACGCTGAATGCATCATGTGCGAGCATCACGCCCATAACCGGGCGCAGTTCATCGCAGGTGCGGGCGCGCTTTTTGCATCGGCCGGCCTCGCGCCAGAGCGTGTACTGGCCGCCCGGGCGGCCGACCCGTACCGGCGCCGCGAATTGTGGTTGATGGACGGCGCCACCGGAGAACAGCTGCGGGCCTACATTACCATGGACGGCGCGAACCTGTGGTACGGCGACTCGCGCCATGCCGGCTACAACGAGATCTGCTGGCTGCTGCGCGACGCCCACCGGAACGCCGAACACGGCCTAAGCGTTCAACTGTTGGAAGCGGCTTGGGAAACGCAGCAAGTGCTGTACGAATGGGGCTACGTCGAGCCGATTGTCGTAACGTCCGGTTTCCGCACGATGGAAACGAACTCGGCAGTGGGTGGCGCGCGCTACAGCTATCACCTCACCGGCAACGCTATCGATTTCTATGTCCCAAACACCCCGATGATCCGCGTATGGCAGGCCGCCAGCTCCCGCGCGTGGACCGGCGGCATGGGCTGGTACTCAACTTCGCACGTCCACATCGACACCGGCCCACGCCGCTACTGGTCAGGGTAATCCGCCCCACGACGTGTCACGCTGAGCTTTTGCCCTTCGGGCATGCTTCTCGCGGAGTGCAAAACCGCGGCGAGGTCCGCACGTGTCACAAAATTTCAAAGCCAATCGCACCATAAACAACGCCGCACCAAAAGTGCGGCGACGCTGCTCGAGAAGCATGCCCGAAGGGCAATGGCCTCAGCGTGACACGGTGTAAGCGGATGCGAGCAATTGAAATCGCTGCACTTGTTGGTTTTGCCACGACGCATCGCGGCCTAGAGCCGCAGCAAGTCCCGCAGCCACCGGTTCTGCCTGCGACGTCGCGAGTTTCGCATCGAGAAATAGCGTGCGCGTACGCCGTGCCAGCACGTCTTCAACCGTCCGGGCCATTTCTTCGCGCGCAAAATACTCCGCGGCTTCGCGCATCGACGAAAGCGCAACCGGCGCACTTTCGTTCAGTTTTAGCTGAGCCGTTGGGCAAGACACTACCGGTAAATGCGCTTGCGCCGCCGCCGCGTCAACTGTGTCTTGCGCCATTTTGCGATACGTCGTCCACTTGCCGCCCGTAATACTGACCAGGCCGCTGCGCGAAACGGTAATCGCGTGTTCGCGCGAGAGCCGTGCCGTGCGCTTCTTGCTGCGTTTGACAAGCGGTCGTAGACCCGCCCACGCCGCAAGAACGTCATCGCGTGAGACACTGCGCTCCAAATAGCGATTGAGCGTCGCGATAATGTAGTCGACCTCCTCATCGCTCGCATGCGGATCGATCTCCGCGTTGCTCGCGGCAATATCCGTCGTGCCTACGAGTGTGTGACCGAGCCACGGAATAGCAAATAGGACGCGTCCGTCACTCGTGCGCGGAATGAGTAATGCGGCGCGCGCGTTACCGAGCACTCCGGCCGACAACACGATGTGTGAACCGCGGCTAAAGGTGAGCATCCGTTCTGCATTCGGATCGTCCATGCGCCGGATCGCATCCGTGAAGATCCCCGTCGCATTAACGACTGCCCTTGCCGCGATGGTGAACCGCTCGCCGCTCTCAACGTCGACAGCCGCGACGCCCGAAAGCCTCCCGATCGCCGAGGTGAGCGCGTCGGCGCGAACATAATTCGCAAGTGCCGCACCGTGGTCCACCGCACTGCGCGCGAGCGCAATTGCCAAGCGAGCGTCGTCGAATTGCGCATCGGAATACAGCACTGCGCCGCGCAGACGATGCATTGCAAGCGCCGGCAAAAGTGCGTTCGCGGCAGTCTTCGAAACAACGCGGCTTCGGGAAAACCGTGAACCGGTCGCAAGCGCATCGTAGGCTTTCAGGCCTGCCCAGTAGTACGCGAGATGAGCGACGTCGAAAGCCGGCACGACGAATTCGAGCTCTTGCACCAAATGCGTCGCGTTGTTTCGCAAAAGCCCTCGCTCGTGGAGCGCCTCGCGAACAAGCGCGATATTTCCCTGCCGCAAATAGCGCACGCCGCCGTGAATCAGCTTCGTGGAACGGCTCGACGTTGCTTTAGCGAAGTCGAACGCTTCAATCAGTGCCGTGCGGTAACCGCGAGCCGCCGCATCGAGCGCCGCCCCTAGTCCCGTTGCACCGCCGCCGATAATCAGTATGTCGAACTGTTCACTTCGTAGCCGCTCGAGTGCACGTTCGCGATTCATGGCTGCGCCCAGTCGCGCGATCGCTCGACCGCACGCCGCCATTGACGGCGCAGCTCACTACGATCGCCGTGGGAGATCTGCGGTGCGAAGCGCGTATCTTCGCGCCATTGGCGTTTTACCTCATCGATCGACTCCCAAAATCCACACTGCAGGCCGGCAAGATATGCGGCGCCGAGCGCGGTGGTTTCAACAACTTGCGGACGCACGACCGGTACGCCGAGCACGTCGGCTTGAAACTGCATCGCGAGCGCATTACGCGATGCGCCGCCGTCCACGCGCAACTCGTGCAACGTCACGCCGGAATCGCGCTCCATCGCTTCGATGACGTCTGCCGACTGATACGCCATTGCCTCCAGCGCCGCGCGCGCAAGATGAGCGCGCGTCGATCCGCGCGTGAGCCCGGTTATCGTGCCGCGCGCGTACGCATCCCAATATGGTGCGCCAAGCCCGGTGAACGCGGGCACGAAGTATACGCCGCCATTGTCCGGCACACTGCGCGCCAGCGCTTCGACTTCTGCCGAATCTGCAAACAGCTGCAAGCCATCGCGAAGCCACTGTACGGCAGCACCGGTAACAAAGACGGAACCTTCGAGGGCATACGTCACACGGTTCGCTTCGAAGCCAAACGCGATCGTCGCCAGCAGCGATTCCTTGCTCGACACAACCCGCTCGCCGGTATTGAGCATAAGAAACGATCCTGTGCCGTACGTGTTTTTTGCAATGCCCGCATCGAAACCGGATTGTCCGATGAGCGCCGCCTGTTGATCGCCCGCCACGCCGGCAATGCGAATCGGCGCACCGAACGCCATCGTTTCACCGAAGTCCGCGGTGCACGGCAGTACTTCCGGCATCACGCTCGCCGGAATGTTGAACGCATCCAGTAGCTGCTCGCTCCACTGCAAACGATGTATGTCGAAGAGCATCGTTCGTGATGCGTTTGTGACGTCGGTGACGTGTCGCGCACCGCCGGTGAGTTTCCAAGTCAACCATGTATCAACCGTTCCGAATGCAAGTTCGCCGCGCGCCGCACGTTCGCGCGCGCCCTCGTAGTAGTCAAGAAGCCATGCGAGCTTCGTCGCCGAAAAATATGGATCGAGCACCAAACCGGTCCGATCCGCGACAAGCGCACCGATCTTTTCGCGCAGCGCGTCGCATTGTGCGGCCGTTCGCCGGTCTTGCCACACGATCGCATGGTGAAGCGGCACGCCGGTCGCACGATCCCACAACAGCGTCGTTTCGCGCTGATTGGTAATGCCAATCGCAGCGATGTCGCTTGCGCTAACGCCCGCGTCGCACAGCGCCTGCACCGCAGTGTCGTACTGCGAGTTCCAAATCTCTTCGGGATCGTGTTCAACCCAGCCAGGGTGCGGCAGGTACTGCGTAAACTCGCGCTGCGCAAACGATAGCACTATGCCGCGCCGGTCAAATACGATCGCGCGCGAACTCGTGGTTCCTTGATCCAGCGCCAGAATGACGGCCACAAATGAGTCCTTTTGTGGCAAGCGCCGTTCGCCCTAGCTGCGCAGGACCAACGCCTCAGCGCAATCTGCGGCCCGAAAGCGAAGTGCGCGTCATTATGAAGTGCGCAGCGTTGCTGGCTCTTCTTGCGCTCATTGCGTGCGGCGGTGGCGGCGGCAGCGGCACCGGCGGTTCCCCGTCAGCAGCCGTGCCGGTGCCCACAAGTGCACCGCAAGCTCCGCCCCCGGCATCCGGTTCCACGATGATTGCCGATACGACCGGGCGCGTTGGGCTTTTTCAAGAGTTTGACCGTGAGATGACGACCGCGCAAATTCAAAGCGACGCGCCGCACTACGACGCTGTCTGGGGCGCTTCAAACCCGCAGCTGTGGCTTGCAAACCACCCGAACATCGTGGTGTCGCGCTATTTTATTCCGCAAGAGGATCGATCGCAGCTCTCAGGCCACGATCTGACCTGGTGGCAAACGAATCATCCTGATTGGATTCTTTATGCGTGTACGGCCGCCGGAACGCCAACGCACGACCTGGCGTACTGGAGCGGCGTCGATAAGCCGGACGTTCCACTGGACTTTCACAACCCGGACGTCATCGACTACCAAGTGCGTCAACTCAACGGCAGCAACGCGATCGCGAATGGCGATAACGCGCTGGCGATCGATCAAATCATCTTTGAAGACGCAATGGTTGGTGGAAATCCGAACTTCGGACAGACGGTCAAAAGCGGTGAATACGCATGCGGCGTCTGGCACGGCAGCGCGTTTGTGCGCCGCTACAGCGGCGTGCACGATGCCGCGTGGAACACCGATATGGTGGCATTTGTCAAAGCGGCGCGCCACATTGTCACCACTGATGTGACGCTTGCGCCGCACCATCTGAAAATCATCATCAATCATCCCTTGGGCAGCGTCGCCGATCCGAACGAACAGGCACTGTTCGCGAACATCGATGGCATCGTGGACGAACGCGGATATAGCGATTCCGGACGGTATCAAAGCGCCGCCGATGCCACCCTGTTCGACCACACGGCTGCGTATCTCGCATACGTGCAGAAACACGGCCTGGCAGCCTTTGTCATCAACTACTTTGCCGATGCGGCAGTGACGCCGGCGCAGCGCGAATATGTTGTTGCTGCATATTTTATGTCGAACGATGGCGGCGAAGATTTGTATATCACACCGAACACCGGCGGCGGCGAACACAACTTTCCGGAATACAGTGCGACGCTCGGACAACCGTGCGCCCAATACTCCGGCGGCCCGCACATCTACATGCGCCGTTACAGCGGCGGCCTTGTCGTGCTCAACTCGGGTTCCCTGCCCGCGTCATCCGAGCGAGCATCTTTGCCTGCGAACCACACGTATGTCGATATCGACGGTCGCGCGGTCACAAGCCCACTGAACGTTGCATCCGGCGACGGCTACGTATTGACCACGAGCAACGGCTGCTCGTAGCCTTTACTGCGAAATCGCCTCTTGCGAGGTGCTTGAGATAACGATGTTTTTCGTCGTCGAAACAAACGGCACGGCGAAATTGAATGTGTTTTTAACCGTGACCGCGACAATGCATCCCGCACCGTGCAGATCGGTCGTTCTTGTCGTGCAGCCGCCCGTTGACGACGGTGCGGACCACGCTGCCGTCACGGTGAGTACGCTGGCATCTTCCATCGGAACGACGGATCTCACGTATTTTTGAATTTCAGTCTGGTCCGCCGGGCACGTGCCGTAATTCGGATCGTTCTTCAACGCTTGGCCGGTAGCGTAGCCGCACGACACCGTGCCGCGCACGATGGCCCAGCGGGAACCGATGCGGGCGGCATTCGCTACGGCGTGGTACGTGTATAGTAGGCGAGAGAACTCAACGATCCCGAAAAGAACAAGCAGCAGCGCCGTCGCCGCCACAGCGAATTCGACCATGCTGCCTCCGCGTTGCCCGTGCCGCGCGTTCATGGATTCACCTGCTGTTTTGCCTGCGCCGAAATGGAAGCCATGCTATTAAACACCGGTACATTGAGCAACGGTTGAAACGTGCCGGAAGCATTGACCTGAAGAATCAACGAGCCCGCCGGACACGGAGAGGTCTTCGAGGTGCACGTTAGGGCGGACGTTATGAGCACGGTGTCCGGCGGGGCCGTATGGCCCGGCTTAGGGGTCGAAGACGTGCATGAAAACCCGGAATCGTTGCACGCCGCATTCGCAACATCAGTGCTTCCCGCCTGATTGATATTCTGCGCACCATACTGCACGCCCGCGTGAGCTGCATTGCTCAATCGCACCGTGAAGGCAAGGTACCGGCCCATTTCGATAAGGCCAACGAGCAGCAGCACCAGCATCGGCACCACGATCGCGAGTTCGATGAGTGCGGCGCCTTTCTGTGAGCGGAAAACGCTTGCGTACTTCACGGCATTACTCCGAGAGCACCGGCACTTGCGTTGCATAGCCGCTGCTGCTGGTGCCGGAGACCGAGAGCGTTGCATTGTTTGCGACGATATCGGCCGCGACAATAGATGTGATCGTCTCCGTGCTGCCTCCGCCATTGAAGTTCACGTGCGCTCCAGGAACGTAGATAAGGCCTAGCAGCGACTGCGCGGAGAAGTTCTCCGGGTTCGTGTTCGTGCTCGTCTGATAAAAGAGCACGCCTGGCGCGCCCGCTGCCGTTACCGTTGCGGATTGAACGCCGGTGACGGCGGGCGGCGCGTTGATCGCCGTCGTGCTGCCGTTGAGATTGACTTTACCGCCAACGACCAGCGTAACGCCGGTTGAGCCGAGCACGCACGACGTACACGTAAGCGATGCGCTGAAATCGCCCTGAATAACATACAACCCCGGCGCAAGATTAAACGAACCGCTCATGCTGGGGTAACAGCCGCCGGTGATTGATGTACCGCTCACAGGCGGCGACGTCGCGCATGAGCTGTACGGTGTACCCGGTCCCGCGCCCGGCGTCGAACCGAATGGATACATGTTCACGATCGCCTTGCAGCCGTGAATTGTTCCGTCAAGGCACGGGTCAAGGATCGGCGTCGGGATGCCTTGCGTTACAACCGTAGTGCCGTTCGTCGCATTACCGTCTACTTTGCCGCCGGCACCGATCGACGGAACGTTTGCCGTACCAACGTGCACGTCTCTCTCGACCAAGATGCTGCACGGCGCGTTAATCACGCCGCCGTTGTTCGTGAGATCCTTTTGCAACACCCAAAAACAGCCGCCGTTGGGATTGCTTTGAACAACTGCGACGGCGCGCGTCGACACGGTGTTACTTGAGCGCCAGATTGCGGACAAAATCGCAGGATAGGTAACGGTAACGGTTGCTTCTACGGCGTTGGAGTTGGCCGTATTGAAGCCGGTTGCCGGAGGCGTGGTTGCCTTCACCACAACCGTCGTGCCGTTATTGGTGAACCCATTCGTGCCGGCGCTCGATTGCGCAGCGCTGTTGACGTTTGTGCCGTTGAAGAGCGCCCACGCCCCCGCAATTGCGGCAGCATCGGCGGCGGTTTGCTGCGCGCGCTGTTTGTACTCTAAATAGCCGGCATCAACGGCCAGCGCGGCGAAGCCGAAAAGAAGCAGCAGGGATATGCCAACTATCGGCAGCGTTTGACCGCGCTCGCCGTGTTTTCCAGGTTTCATCCTGGCACGAGCGTAGACGTAAGTTATTACCGACTCAAGAGTGCGGCTCGGCGTTCACACCAATCTTGACTGAACGTCAATCGGCGTTGGCGGATTAACGCGTACGCTTGTGCGGCAACAGCAAAGCCAGCGGCGTCGCTAATGCCAGAATGATGCAAGCCAACAGAAACGTGTCGCCATACGCGCGCACCGTTGCAATACCCATCGCGATCTGCGCGACATATGCGTGAGGCGTCAATGCGGGCAGGTTGTGCGCAAAATCGAATTGTTGAAAGCGCTGGAAAAGCATCGTAAGCGGAATGCGGCGAGCGTTGAGCGAGCCCGCCACATCGGCGTAGCGGTTTGCGGTTTGTGCCGTCATGTACGACTGGCCAACCGCAATTCCCAAACTGCCGCCGACCTGCCATACGGTGTTTAAAATCGCCGATGCGCCGCCCACCCGGTTACGCGGAACATTGGTTAACGCCGCCATCGTAAGCGGCGTAAACAGCAATCCGAGCGCTCCCGTGCGCACGAGATTTGCGATCGCGATTTGTCCAAACGTCCAATCCGTATCAATGTGTACGAGCAAAAAGGTGCCAAATGCGGCAATCACCATTCCGGTTACAACCAGCGCACGCGCGCCGACCTTATCGCTGAGTGCGCCGGAAACCGGCATCAGTGCAGCCATAAGAAGGCCGGCCGGCATCACCACAAGACCCGCGAGAGTTGGCGGCCAGCCGAGGATCGATTGCGTGAAGAGTGGCAGCAAGAAGATTGCAAAATAGTAGCCGGTTCCTAGAACAGCACGCAGCACGACGGCAATCGAAAATGTCGCGTCGCGAAAGAGAGCGACGTTGAGCATCGGTTCGGATACGCGCAATTCGTTCCAAATGAAGAGTGCAAACAAGATCGCCGACGCGGCGAACGACCAATGAATCGCCGAGTCATCCCAACCGACGCGATTGCCTTGTGTCAGCGGAATCAAGAATAACGTCAGCGCTGCCGACAGCGTAGCAAAACCAACGTAATCGAAACCTTTCGCATGCGCGTGGGGCTGGTTTTCCGCATCGGGAAGAATGCGCATCGCTGCTACGAGCCCCGCAATACCGAACGGCACGCCAAGCCAGAATACCAGGCGCCAGTCGTCCATGTTGTCGACAATTGCGCCGCTGATCCACGGACCAAACGACGGCGCAAGCATCATGCCCATGCCCCACAATCCAAGTGCTCTGCCACGCTGCGCGGGCGGAATGACGTCGGTGATAATCGCCATGCCGGTCGGTGAAATCAAACCTCCACCGATAGCCTGCAAGATGCGGAAGCCGATCAAACTTCCAGCGCTCCACGAGAGGCTCGCGCAAACGGACGACACCGTGAACAGTAACAGGCCGACGATAAAGATGCGCTTGCGCCCGAACGTGTCGGCGAGCCAGCCCGCAAGCGGCATCGTTACCGAATAGCCGAGCATGAAGCCGGTAACGACCCATTCCATCGTGTCGACATCGGAACCGAACGAAGCGACCAAGTTCGGAATAATTACGTTCGCGGTCGACGAGTACAGTGGGCCCAAAAAGTTCCCGAGCATCACGACCAGCACGATGGCGAGCGCCGAGGCGGCGCCGGCCGGAGCAGTCGCCGCTTTTACCACCGCCTGTGAGGGTTTTACAGCAAGTGCCAACGTTGTAGGTAATTTCGTGAGAGTACATAACTAATTTACCACAATGTCATACGAAGTCATCAAGACTATTGGCACAGGCAAGTACCGGTACGAAGTGGAGCGGATCCCAGACCCGGAGTCGGGGAAGACGCGTTCGAAATGGCGCTACCTCGGAAAGCTGGCAGGCGGCGAGGCGCCCAAGCGACGGGCACGCGCCGACCAGACACGTGACAAACTCACCGCGGCATTGGAACGATTGCTTGAGCGCAACGACTGGACCGCAATCACGGCGCACGATATCGCGGTGGAAGCAGGCGTCGCGCCGGCGACGCTTTACCGGTATTTCACGTCGCGCAATGACGTGCTGCTCAAGTGTGCATCGCGAGCGAACGAGCAGCTCGATGCACGTTTGGCGGAGCTGCACAACATTGCAGACGGCATTCCGCGCGAACGGGAGCGTTTGCACGCATGGACCGCATCAATGGTAACACAGACGCCATCGAGCGCAGTGCATTTTGCGCTCTGGTCCACCGGCATAGCACAAGATCTATCCCGCGAACGCAACGAGCATCGCCGTACGGCATTTCACGCCTATCTGCGCCGGCTCTCGCTTCTGCGATACATTGACATTAGCGAGAACGATTGCGAGCGGATGGCAATTGCACTTGCACTAATCGTCCAGGCATTTTCCTATCGGGCAGTGCTGGGACGCACGCAGCTGCGCGATGAAGAATCGAGTGCCCTTGCGGATGCCGTAGTGCGGCTGGTGTTTGGCGCTTGATCGCAAAATGGTTCACGCGATGAGCAAACGCAAAACGCGCGGTCAATCGCCACTATGGTACCGCCGGCGGTCGGCCATTTTTGCGCTCGTATTCGCGATAGGATTTCTCGGCGGCTGGGCGATTTCGTACGCGAGGCTGCGCCGGTACGAGCCCGCCTTTGCGAGCGTCGGATCGCATTGGGGATCGCATGGCGTGCTCATTGCCGCGCTCGCAGCGATTGCACTGATCGCCACGGCCATGGCGGTACGCGTGTGGGGTTCCAGCTATTTGAGCGCGCCGACTGTTTGGGACGAAGACGCGCACACGGAGACGCTCATCGTGGCCGGACCATTTCGCTTCGTGCGCCATCCGCTGTATCTGGGCAACATGCTACTCGCACTCGGGTTCGGCGCCGCGGCTCCCCTGTTCGGCTGGGCCTTTATCGTGATCGCGGACGCGCTGTTCATTCGAGTGCTCATCGCCTACGAAGATCGGCGTCTTGCAGCATGCCATGGCGAAAACTTTGCCACCTATCGGCGTGAAGTGCGCGCGATGTTCCCACGCTTGCCGCCCGTGCCGGCGAACCAAGCCGTTGCGCCGTCGCCGGCACAGGGTCTAAGCGCTGAGTCGTTCACGATGTTTTTGCTCGCCGGCGTCATCGGCCTTTTCGCTGTTCCACGTTACGGCGCGTTCGTTCTGGCGGCATGCTATGCGGCCGGCATCTTCGTGCAGCGCCGAATCGAGCGTGAGTAATGCGCCGTAAAGGTATAAGGACGCTATGTTCCTGCTGCTTGGCGATATCGTGCTTTCGTTCTACCTTGGTGCATCGCAGACGGCACCTAGCGATTTGCATGTCACGCAAGAGAGCCGCGGGAACGACGCGACTTTGCATTCCGTCACGTGGCGCGGCTATCCGTTCCGGTTCGAAGTTTATTACGGCATTCGTCTGACGTACACACCACCGCATCACGAGTCCACTGCTCTCACCCTTGACTTTACGCACGCAAAAATTTACGCAGAAACGGATTCCAGCGTTGCGCAAGGCGGGACGTGGCACAATGCGCCGCTGCACGAATATGGAACGATGGGCTCACGCGTGCAATCATTTGAAATGACGCACGGCATGAACATGCTTGGACTCTCAGTCTTGCAGCACGTCGCCGGTGGCCAGGGCGGCGGCGCGTACGCCGGCGGCGGACCCGTGATAGTCATACCACACACGGAAAGCCGCGTTGACGGTGTTCCCTATATGAGCGGATACGAATACGGCGGAATCGGATTTCAGTTTCTAGCGGGCGTTCGCGGGTGCATTGATCGCCGCCACGTCTACAGCGAGATCAAATACAGCAGGCTCGCGGCAACCGTTCCAATCGCGCAGGGCCAGGCTTCTACGATAGCGCGTACCGTCCACGAGCTCGCGGGTTTGGGCTTTACTCGCTGCAGGTGAGCGCACATTGTAGACCCGCGTTCTTTCTAAGACAGGACACCGCTCCCAGACTGCGACATAGCCAGACGCGCGCGCAGTTCGTTCAGTTCCACCAAGTCGTACGCAACGCCGGCGCGTTCAGCCAAAAAGTAGAGCGCGTCTCGCTCATCCGCATCGAGATCGGCGTTGTTGCGGTGTGCGCCGTACAGCGATATTCCTGCCAAGACGGCTTGCCGAAAAATTGGAACGGCCAAGACCGGCGCAGTAGCGGCGCGAAGCGCTTCTTGTGCGCCCGGCACCTCGGATAACGGCGTAGGTTTCGTTTCTGCGCCAACGTACAGCGGCAAACGGTCATTAGCATCAAACGTATGGGGAAAGTCGTGATGCCATCCATGGGAATTGCGCAGCCGGAATGTTTGCCCATCGCGAACGAATAGTGCAGCGCACGTCAGTTCAAGCACCTCCGCAGGCACATTGACAACCATATCTCCAATCGCCGCACTACTCGAGGCCAGCAGTACACTCGCAGCAGCCTTGCGTAGCTGTGTCTCGGCGATGTGTCTGCGGCGAAAAAGCAATCGATCCACCAGCGACTC
This sequence comes from uncultured bacterium, assembly GCA_964514445.1. Taxonomy (GTDB): domain Bacteria; phylum Vulcanimicrobiota; class Vulcanimicrobiia; order Vulcanimicrobiales; family Vulcanimicrobiaceae; genus DASSRQ01. Next base: position 44,384 of record CAZERJ010000005.1, read on the forward strand.
CACTCGATGATGAAGCGCATTCAATGAAAACGCGAACAGCAGCGCAACCGTAACATCAACCAGCGCTCCAACGTGCGCCGACGTCATCGCATTTGAAAAATACAAGTCCAACAGCGCAAATACGGCGACAATGATCGACGTCATTGCGCCATACGCCACGGCACGGCTTATAAAGAAATTGATGTCGACGACACGTTCACGCAGCAACGCATACGCTACGCTTGCCGGCAATACACCTTGAGCAATAGTCGTTACCGAATACCAGATATACGAGCCGGTTGGGAATGGCCAGTATACACTAAACGCCCAGACGAACAGGCCGAGCAACACCCACTTGAACCGCTGTCTAGCGTCTCCGCGCGCGTGAATGAAGGCGAGCAATGCGAGGATTGCGATCAGCGCCGATGCGATTTCGCCCACGATGCTCTCCGCAAGCGCGAACGTGTCCGAAGGCACTTGCCCGCTGTACGCAAGGACGATTCTATCGAACGTCACCATAGCGACGGCCGCGAGCATGACCGGCGCAGTAAGCGCGAACAGCGTTCGACGCGCTCGTCCGGAGCTGCGTTGGTCGAATGAAAGGACGAGAACCAGAAGACCAAGCGACCCCGCGACGCCCAGGATTCCGCCTTTCATCAAGCCGATCGTGCCGTTTCCCTCAAAAAGTACGACGGCAAAGCGCGACCAGTCCGGCAACGCATAAACCATCCTTGAATCCGCCGCGTCAATGCAGTTCAACGCGAAAAGAAAGAAGCTCCACGTGCGCAGATTGCGCTTGATCAAAACGAGCAGCGTTGCAGTCAGGACGGTGATCGCAAAGACGGCCTGCCTTACAACCAGGTAGGGGTAGTCGATCGACGGTTCAGGCGTGGCCTGCAGCGTGATGTGCCGCGGTGGATTCCTGAGCACCGTTACATTCAGCGGCATACCGGGATGCGGCGCAACAGCAATACGCGATGAGGTCAGAACAAAGACGATTTGCTTCGGATTATCTGCGAGATCGACGCGATCCCCGGCCTTCAAACCAGCGCGTGCCGCCGCACCGGTTGCGGCCTGCACTTCTTGACCATTCAGTGCCAATCCGTACATGCCGAGCGGGTTTCCGAGCGCGCGCGAAAGTTCCGGCATGTACATAGCGAGCTGAAATGCCGCCACACTAGCGATTAGGACGACGGGCCACGCCGACCGCTTCACCCCACACCCTTCGTCCCTGGCTATGTCTAGTCATCTGGTTCACCAACCACTTTCAATCCACAATGCGCCGATTGCGCGCAGCAGCGTACTGCAACGCACTCGTTGTAGCGCTGCCATAAATATAAAGCAGCACCGGGGTGCGCGAGGCAGTTCGTGACGGTATCTTGTAGACGGCTCCAATGAAGATAGCAACGTACAATGTGAACGGAGTCAACGGGCGGCTTCCGGTCCTGCTTCAATGGCTCGCCGAGAAAAAGCCGGATATCGTGTGCCTTCAGGAATTGAAGGCGCCGCAAGAAAAATTTCCGGCCGGCGCGATCGAGTCAGCCGGCTACGGCGCTATCTGGCTTGGGCAAAAAAGCTGGAACGGCGTCGCGATCCTGGCTCGCGGCCAGACGCCGCATGAGACGCAGCGCGGCTTGCCCGGTGAACCGGATGGGACGCACTCGCGCTATATTGAGGCGAAAATAAATGACATCCTCATCGGCTGCCTCTACTTGCCGAACGGCAACCCCGCACCCGGGCCGAAATTCGATTACAAACTCGCATGGTTCGCTGCGCTCACGCGCTATGCGGCGCAGCTTTTAGCGCGTGAAATTCCCGTTGTGCTCGCGGGCGACTACAACGTAATGCCGACCGACCTGGACGTTTACAAGCCGGAGCGGTGGCTCGACGATGCGCTCTTTCGTCCTGAGGTTCGAGAAGCTTTTCGCCGGCTCACCGCGCAGGGCTGGACCGACGCACTGCGATCGCTGCACCCAGGCGAGCGGATCTACACGTTCTGGGATTATTTCCGCAACGCGTTTGCACGTGATGCCGGTCTACGTATTGACCATTTGTTATTGAGTCCGTCCGTTGCAAAGAGGCTCGTAGCGGCCGGCGTGGACCGCGGCGTTCGCGCTAAGGAAAAGACGAGCGATCACGCACCGGCATGGATCGAATTGACCGAAGGTGCACAATGAATTCCATCTATCGCGCCGTCCCGGTATACACGTATTTGTGCTGGCCGTCGGAGATAATCAGGGCAGGCTTTCCGCTCTGTTGCGTTACGACGAAGTTAAAGAACCCGCCGACGCCCGGATCGATCGTTACAAGCGAGGTCGTGCCGTCGGTGTTTTTGCGCGAAGCCATGTGACTGCCCCATAAGCCGAACTGAAACCACACCCCGTCGGCCTCTTTGCGAACGTCGATGTGCCCCAAGTCGGGGCTGTCGTAATGATCGGCAAGCGCAGCAACGGCAGCGGGCGCCGGCGGCAGCGTCAGCAACTGGCGCGTCTTTGCCGTCTCCGCCTTGAGCGCGGCAGCCGCAACGGCAACTTGCTGCGCCGCTTGCGGTTTGCCGTTGTAGAGCACTTCGAGCAAACGCCGCTCTAACGGACCGCGCAGGTACACGCCGCTATCCGAGTTCGTCAAAATCACAGCACCGACGCCGGCCGACGGAATCGCGAACCAGTCGCTGTGAAAGCCGATCAGGTCTCCGCCGTGATGGATAACGGAGACGCCGTAGCGCTCGTCATCCATGAGGCCCATCCCGTACCATTCGTTCTCGCTGACCGGAACCGTATGCACGCGGCGCTGAAGCAGATTCTTCGCGGACATAAGGCGTTTGCCGTTTGGCAGCACGCCTTGCGCGATTTCATTTTGTACGTACTTAAGCATGTCATGCGATGACGACCACGCTTCGCCCGCCGGGCGGTACGGTATGGCGATATCGTTAATCGGTGTCGCAACGACCTTCGTCACGCCGTCAATCGTTTGCCCATGCGGACTAGCATGATCTTCCGAGAGCGCTTTTTGCATGTCGAACGTCGTGCGCGTCATGCCGAGCGGATCGAAGACCAGCGATTGCATCGCTTTGTCGTACGCGGCGCCGAGCGGTAGATTCGGATACTCCAAGTGACCGGCGATAAAACCGGCGGCCGTCGCCATCGTATTGCTGTATTGAAAAATCTTGCCGTACGAACTGGTCGGCTCGGTGTGCACCAGCTGCGTGAAGGTTTCTTCCGTTCCGGTCTGCGGCGTCGTGCCGAGGATCCAGTCGAAGTCTTTGCGCGGAACGCCCGTGCATGCGCAGATGAGATCTTCGATGCGTACCTTCGCCGTGGTTGCCGGACTACCCAAACGGAACGACGGATACGCTTGCGTGGCGAGCTCATCCCAGCGCAGTTTGCCTTGATCGACGACGCGCGCGAGCATAAGCGTCGTCAAACCCTTGGTGTTCGAAGCGATCATGAACAGCGTGTTCTTGTCGACCGGCTGCGCTGTTTGAATGTCGCGAACGCCCAGGCCGCCTTCGTACACCACTTTGCCGTGATCGATGAACGCGATGCCGACACCGGGCACATTCAGCTGCTTCATGCCTGTGCGCACGAACGAAAGCAGCTGCGCAACACGCTGTGGCGTCAAGCGGTTTGCCGTACGTCCGGCGAACGACTCTTGCCGGTACCCGGCAGCGGTAAGACTCGAACTTATCGCTCCGACGGCCGCGGAACGCTTGTCGAGTGTCGCAGTCGAACCGTCAATGATCGCAACGGTCCACGCGCGACCCGCGCGCAGCGCGGTCGCTTCGACCACGCGGTGCTCGTTCGGGGACGTGAGATATACGAAACTCTGGATCTCGTCCCAACCGGCGCGCGGTGCAGCCGGCGTTGAAATCTGAAGCGGCCGGTGCATCGAAGGGTCATACGAACTCCACGCGGTGGCGACCGCTTGCGCCGCGCCTGCAGCGTTTCCCACATCCACGATTGCGATATGCGTATCGCCTTCCGGCGCGCCGATCACAACAACGCGTCCGTGCTGCTGCATCGACCAATCCGTCGGCAGCGTAAAGGTTGCGCCCGACGTCGTTTTCGCCGGCGTATCGGCCGCAACCGGCGCGCTCGTCAACGCGAGCGCAAACACCATCACCGCAGACAGGATTTTCATTTGCACGATCCCTCTGTTAGAAGTCCTGGATAAGAATGAGACGGATACTCGACGGTCCGTAGTTGCCTTGCGCCGTAGTCGCGAAAGCGGCCGGCACGATTTGTCCGGTTAGCGGACTGATTTGCTGCGCACCGTTGACGAGCGGCAGCGGAATGCCGTTGAAGAAGCCGCTGTACGCATTGGAGTAGGCGTTCGTGAGATTATCTGCGGAAAGTTGGAGTTTCGTGCCGCTGGTGCCGATGTTCCAGCGCGCGTTAGCGGAAACGACGGCGAACGCCGGAACATTGTAGCCGTTGTTACTGCCGAAGTACGTTATTCCGGCGTTGTAGTATTGGCCGTAGCGTCCTGTCCAATTTAACTCGCCGTACCCTTGCATATAGGGTATGCGCGCGCTGTCGATTCCGTTTGGAGAACCCGCAAGCGCAGTCGGCTGACCGCCGAAGTTTATGTTCGGGACAATCGCAAGGTTGGTGTTAAATACGCAGCCCGGCCCTGGCGGCGTCGTTACACCGGTGGTTGGATCGGTGGAGCCGGCGCAATAGAAATACGGTGGCAAATTATAGGTGTAGGCGCGCTCAAACGAACCTTGCACTCTCCAGCCAAAACCGAGCGCCGGAGTATGCTGCACGGAAAGTTCGATACCCTCATAGCGAGCCTGACCGAGGTTTTCGGTTTTCGACACCTCGCACGGCAAGTGCGCGCAGTTAGCCGGAGCCGGGCCGAGCGGCGGATTCGTAGAGATCGTCTGCGTCAAAAACAGATTGTGCAACTGCGTGAGGTAGAGATCGAGTCCAATCGACGTCGAGCGAGCGATACGGCGATCCATTCCCAAATCGTAGCTCCAAGCCGTTTCGGCATTGATCGCGCCATTATTCGCATTTAGGATATAACCCGCTGCGGGCACGCCGCCGATGATCTGGCTCCACGTTGGACCGCCCGCCGACACGAGCGAGATGTATGGCGGCGCAACGGATCCGCCGGTTGAGAAGCGATAGGAACTGTCAGCGGTGGGATTCCAGCTGAGTGCGGCGCGCGGCTCGTTGTACGTGTGCGATGCATTGTTCCAAGTCGCCCCTGTATCGAGGGAGTAATGGCTTAAATAATTGAGCGCATAGTCACCAATGTTCAACAGCAGCTTCGGGTTGATCGTAAGGTTGCCGCGCAGCGAAATCGTTTGGAACGTCTGGCTCGATCCTTTGACCGGACTCTGAACGATGATGCCCACCGACGGCTCAATCGCGGTTAGCGACGATGACTGCTCCGAACGGTCGTACGCCAGCGTCACGATATTCTGGCCAAGCAGCTCTTGTAATTCGAGCGTCTCACCATTCATTGCATCATTCGTGAATGACGTGTTGGGGAAATTAGCGGTCAAGAAGTGCACGTTCTGTCCGTTGAACGTCGTGTTCACCGGCGCGACCACCGCGCCGCCGGGACCGGCGCACTGAAAGCCGCCCGGGTTAGTCGCCGGGTCGGGAGGAGCTCCGTTGAATGTTGTACCGGCGGGACACAGCGGGATCGTACCGTATGCGTTCAGCGAGTACGAGATCTGCGAGCCGGCGCTTCCGAGTAGGCCGTACTGATTCAGAGACCCGGTATAATAGCGCGCAAGTACCGTCGCATTGCTGCCGATCGCCGTTCGAAACTCGCCTTGGAACAGGTTCTGCTGAGTCCACGTATGGCCGCCGCCGTTGACGGCGGTAATGTCGAACGGAATACCGGAATTGCACGCCGGCTGGCCGGTGCCCGTACAATTGTAAGTTCCTCCGGTTGCGAACGGATTGCAATTGAGCGGCGAGTTCGCGCTGCCGCACGGCGCAAACAAAAAGGCCGGCAGTTCGGTGCCCGCTACGTTCAAACCGGAATAGAAATTCGGGTCTCCGTTGCCAAACATGTTCTGTCCGCCCAGATATGACACTGTTAGCGACGTCCCGGTAGAAAAGTTATAACGGAGCTTGGCCAGTTCGGACGTCGAGTGATATCCCGTGTCGGTCGTGAAGCAACAGCCGACCAGCGGATCCGCGAAATTCACCGCCATGCCGACGTACGGATTCCACTGCGGCGACGCAATTCCCAAACCTACAGGCCCACCGATCAGCGCGACCTGCTGACCGTTTACGAAATAAGGGCCGCCCGGCGGTCCGGCGGCCAGGCCGAGCTGTGAAGCGTTGAAATTGTAGTTATGCAGCGGCCCGGGATAACCAACGGTGGCATAACCGAACGCGTATCCCAACCGGTGATTTAACGTCGAACCGGTTGCCTTTATGCCGGTTGAAATACCGCCCCAATTATCAACGCCGAACATCGCGGAGCCGTGCTTGTCGGTCGTCGGTTGCAGGGTGCGATAGTTCACCGTACCGTTGACCGCATAGTTAATCTCTTCCGGAAGAGAACCGGGTCCCTTGACGATTTCGACGTCATCGAGCAGCCACGGATTCACCAAGTTCGGCGAGTAGTTTCCGCCGGCGCCCACGGATACGGGATGACCGTCGATGAGCGATTCGGTTTCATACGGCAATGCGCCGCGAATTTGCGGTGTCTGAGCGGACGCGGGCGACGCTCCGTTTGACGGATTTCCGTTGCCGGGCACGTACGGCGATGTAATCATGCCGGGCGTCTCGTTGAGAACCTTCGTTACTTGCTGCTGCCCCTGATTGGCGAACACGGCGCCCGAAGCAGTGCTTATAGAGGCGGTCGATTTATTGATTGGCGCAACGCCGGCGTTCGCCGTCGTTACGCTGGCGATAGTGCGCAGCGACGAAAACGTCACGGGCACCAGCGTCACGTTTACGGTCAGCGTTTGGCCTATGAAGGCGGTAATATCGTCGTTCCTATATTGTTGGAACCCCGCCTTCGTAACCACCATCGTATAAAGGCCGGTCGGAACGTTCGTTAACTGAAAGGCGCCTTTGGCGCTCGTGACCGCCGTCATGCGAACGACGCCTTCTATTGTGATATTCGCGTCCGCGACGGGCGAGCCGTCCGCAGTTTGCACGGTGCCGACGATCGTGCTCGTATTTGGTGCGGCCGCATTTGCGGCGATGGGCGAAAGCGCCAAAAGGGCGCTCAATACCGCTGCTATTGCTGAGTGTACCGGCCGAATCTGCATCGTTCGCTCCTAATCAATATGAAACACAACCCTGCATGGCCCCGAAACGCCATCTTACTCCGTTCGGCCGTGCCTCCGGCAGTCCTCTGAAATTTTGCGTAAGCGAGCAATATTTCGCCGAGCAGCGAAATATAGCGGCCGGCACGAAAATAGCGCTCCATGGAACGATCGGATGATTCCATCCCCGATGTCGGGAGAATTTTACAACGCCTGCGGGAGCAGCGCAGCGTCGGCGTTCGCGAACTTGCCCAGAAGAGCGATCTCTCCGAATCGTTCATCCGCGCAGTGGAGCGCGGCGAGTCCGATATCTCGCTCCGGCGTTTGGCGCGTCTGGCAAAGTTCTTCGAATACGACCTCGGCGAGTTCTTGGGATTCACCTCAAAACTTTCGCGCCCGAACTTCGTCGGCAGGGAGAAACGCACGAAGATCAACCGCGGGAAAGGCATCACATATGAAGCGCTGCATCTCCCGGGAATCGACGTCGACCTCGTTTTCGTCGATTTGGCGCCGCGTGCCAAGTTCAAGGACGAGATCAGCCACGAGGGTATCGACGTGGTGTACGTCGCGAAGGGGGAAGTGGTTGTGGTTGTTGATGGCAACGACTACCCTATGAGTAAGGACGAGTGTTGCGTATTCTCTGCCGCGTACCGGCACCGCATTCGCAACGACACGGCGCGGTCCGCATCGATCATCTCTATCACGACCGGGCGTATGTACTAACCGCCACGCTGCGGCTAGTACGTTACCGTGTCGATCACTTGAACTCCCGCGACTTGTCCATTGTCGTCGCGGCTGTATGCGTATATCAGTGTTTTCTTCGACATTTTGACCATGAAGAGGTAGGCCGTTGCCGGCGGTCTGCGGTCGGTCGTCATCAGTGTGTACGTGGGCTTGCCCAGATTTGCAAGCGCGTGCAGCGCCGCACGATGTGCCGGAATCAGACGCGCGCGAAAGTCAGGCCGCAGCTGCGTCATGTCAATATGGCCTGCAATTGCATCGTCGAGCCAACGCTCCGCGGCGGCCACCATCGCTTGATTGGCTTGTGGCTTCGCGTTTTTCCCGGGCGTCACGGCCGGATGTGGCGACGGCTTTTCGGCGGCCGGCGGAACCAGAACGCGATACACCGCAGAAACCGTCGTGTCGTACATAAACGCACCGCTGTTCGCCAGCACGGCAATCGCAAAATGATCGTCCGGGAAACGCGCGTCCTGCGTTGCCGCGCCGAAGGTGTTTCCGCCGTGCGAGATCATCACGTGCCGGTTCGGCAAATGTGATATTTCGATGCCGAAGCCGTAAGCCGGAAACGGATCGTTCTTCCCGATACTACGCGGCGTGAACATCTGCGTCATCGAACGCTTGGAGAGCAGTTTGCCGCCGGCCAGTGCTGCATTCCATTTCGCTAGATCCGCGGCATTGCTGACGATCGCGCCTGCACCGCCGAGCCACGAATAGTCGACATGCTCGGCCTTCTCCCACGGACCAAGCGCGAACGACTGATACTCCGTTGCCACATTTGAACGCGTATCGTCATACGTGCGAACAAACGTGGACGTCATGCCGAGCGGCGTAAAAATACGCTGCTGGAGAAAATCGTTGTACGGCATTCCGGAAAGCCGTTCGATGAGCAGAGCCAGCAAATTATATCCGGTGTTTGAGTACTGACGTGCCGTTCCCGGTTTGAACGCGAGCGGCCGGCTATCGACCGAACTGACCATGCCCAAAATCGTTGTCGGGCGGTTTCCGATCTCGTCGAACGATCCGACTTCCGTGTACTCGGCATAGCCCCCGGAATGCGTCAGCAAATTGCGGAGCGTGACCTCGTTCGCGTGCGGAATCTCCGGCATGTACTTGGAAAGCCGATCCTCGACGTTCAACTTGCCCTCGTCCTGAAGCATCAGAATCGCAGTGGCCGTGAACTGTTTGGTGTTCGAGCCGATCGGATAGGCCGTATCTGGGCGCGCAGGCACCGCGTTCTCGACGTTCATAAAGCCGAAGCCCTTGGCGTACACGACCTTGCCGCCGCTTAGAACAGCGATCGTAAGGCCCGGTGTAGCGCGGCCTTCCACCGAGCGTTTCCCAATGGCATCGATGGCGGTGATTTGTTTCTGCGAGAGCGAAACAGGCGCAGCTCCCAGCAGGCAAAGGCAAGCAGCGAGGGTAGCGATCGTTCGAATCATTACGCGTATTTACCGCAAGGCGCGATATTTTCCCGCGTCCGGCAGTATTTCGCTGCGCCGTTTCAAAAGGATCCACGCATGAGCAAGACCGCCTACGTTGGTGCAATTGTTGTCGACGGCAGCGGTGGCCCCGCTGCGGCGCGCGATGTGTTCGTCGACGGCGAGCGGATCGAAGACGTCCGGCCGCATGCAGATACGCATGCCGGGTATAAGACGGTCGACGCCACGGGTCTTGTGATCGCGCCGGGATTTATCGACGTTCACTCGCATGGCGACAATGCGCCGCTTCTGCCGTATGACGACACGATGAAGATTCTGCAAGGCGTGACCACCGAAGTGGTGGGCAACTGCGGTATCAGTCTTGCGCCGTGCTCACCACAGCACCGCGCGCAACTGCTGCACTCCATCGAAGAAATCATGCCCGTAGCAGAAGACACCGGATTTACGTTCGCGGACTTTCTGCGGGCCGCCGACGCGCAGGGCTACGTCACAAACTATGCGCCGCTCGTGGGCCACGGAACGTTGCGTTTGGCGGCGATGGGCATGGAGGCTCGCGCGCCAACAGCGAGCGAACGCGCCGCTATGCGCGCAATGCTTGAAGAAGCGATTGAGGCGGGCGCGTTCGGTCTTTCCAGCGGCCTGATCTATCCGCCGGGCGTCTTTTCCGATGTTGAAGAGCTGATCGATTT
>CAZERJ010000006.1:0-52467 GCA_964514445.1 uncultured bacterium
GGCAATGGCCGTTCTCGCGCTCTCCTATCAAGCGCGCCGCTACATTCGCAGCGTCAATTGGTTTCTCATAGCGGCATCTTGCATGCTGGCGCTGTTTGGTATTGCCGTTATTCAGTCGGCGGATCTGCATTCGCCCGGCGCCGCGGCCGAGTACAAGAAACAGGCATTCTACGCCGTGGCCGGCGTGGTGGTCATGTACTTGATGTCGCGGTACGACTATCGCAATCTCGCGCGTCTGGCGCCGTGGCTGTACGCGATCAATCTCGTGCTGCTGCTCGTCGTGTTCAAGCTGGGCCACAGCGCGCTCGGTGCGCAGCGCTGGATTTCGCTTGGACCGCTCGGGACGTTTCAGCCGTCCGAAACGGCAAAGCTGGTGCTCGCGATTTTCACGGCGTGGGGTCTGTGCCGCTGGCCGTTTTACCGTGTAGAAGATCTGCTGCGCCCGCTGGCGGCCGTCGGTTTGCCGGCGCTGCTGATCGTCAAACAACCCGACCTCGGCACGACGCTCGTGCTGCTGGCGATTCTGACCACCCAGCTCTTTTTCGGCTTGGAAAAACTTCGCTACTTTGCGGTCTACGCGTTCGGCGTTATCGGCACGGCCGCCGTTGCGGTCGGCACGAACTTCGTGCTCAAACCATTTCAAAAAGCGCGGCTGCTCGTGTTCGTTAATCCCAAAGCCGATCCCCAAGGCGCCGGCTACAATTTGAATCAATCGAAAATCGCCGTCGGCAGCGGCGAGTGGTTCGGACGCGGCCTGCATCATGGCACGCAAACGCAGCTGAACTTCGTGCCCGAACATTCACGCGACTTCATCTTCACGGTGATCGCGGAAGAAATGGGGTTTCTCGGCGCCCTCTGCCTGATTGGAACGTACGTGCTGCTGCTCTTCGGCGGTGTGCAAAGCATGCTTGCAGCGCGCGATAAATTCGGGTTCTTGCTTGCAGCAGGCATCGTCGGCATGTTCGGATTTCACATCATGGTGAACATCGGCATGACGATCGGCATTATGCCGATCACCGGCATTCCGCTGCCGTTTGTTTCGTACGGCGGCTCGGCGATTATCACAAACTTTGCCGCGATCGGTATTCTGCTGAACATTTACAGTCAAAAAGATCGCGGCATGCTGGGCAACGCCTAGCGCTTGCGGTAGACCACGCCGCACGCTACTTCGCCGGCAATCTCGAATGAGCGGTGCGCGTCGAACAGTTCGCGGTGGACCGGCGTATGGTACAGCACATAGGCGTCCTCGCCGTGCTGCGCGATCCGCCCGGCCAGCGCGCGCAGGCGCTGCTCGCCGAACGGGTTGTACAGATAAAACACTGCCGGTCCGCGCGGCAGCGAGGTATGCAGCGCATCCTCGCAACGCACACGTAGGTCGCGGCACTGCAGATCCGCATGCCGTTTGCGCCAGCGCTCGAGATTCTCGCGCGCAACTTCGCACAGCGCGCGTGAGACTTCGATGCCGCAAATTTGCTTGAATGGAAAGCGCGAGGCCAGCAGCAATACGCGTCCCATGCCCGCGCCGACGTCAACAAATGTATACCGCTCGTACGGTGCCGGCACCAGCGCGAGCAACGCAGCAAAGTCGCGCAGCGGCGTGGGTTCGTAGTGCGTTGCTTCTTCCATGGCCGCACCGATGTGTTCCGGATCGAGCTCGCCCAGAAAGATGAGCGCTTCCGTTACGACGCCGTTGTCGGCGTCGAACCGTTGGCCGATGCGACGCCCTGAGGTTCGGGCGCGGAACGGTGAGCGCACGTGAAGCGCCGCTATAAACCCGGCGACTGGTTCGCCGTTCCGCTCGACGCCGTGACGAACGCAACGGGTCTGGTCACCCACATGGCCGGAACGCGCCTCTTCGCATACTTCTTCGAATCAGGCCGTAAAAGAGATGCCGCGTGTGCACGTTTTTTGTGTTCCGCGCAAGCGCTTGACGATCTGCGCTGGCCGCTTATCCCCGCGCCCGTGCGCGCCGATCTCTCGCAATTTCCGCTCCCGGATCTCGGCGAGCGTGGTGCATTCGGGCGATCGTGGTGGCGCCGGACGCTGGACCCGCAAACGCTGCAAACGCGCGCGCGAACGACTAGCGAACGCAGCGCGGTGCACGACCTTCCACCCGCGCAGATCTTGACGGCCGCCGACGTCGAGGGGCGCTTACGCGAACTACTGCTAGGCATCCAGCGCGATCCGCCGTGCGTCATTTGCGAGGTGCGCGCGCCCCTCGACGTGCGATCGCTGGATGTCCTGGCGGCGGGCGGCGCCGTGCAACTCTCGCAAGCCGTGCAAGCGTCCGTCATTGCACAGTTGCATGCAGCGCTGGAGAATGCATCGCCGGTTGCGTTGCGTCTGCACGCCATGGACGGTGAACCATTCGATTTGCGCGCGCTTGCTGCGTGGCCGTCACTCGTGGAGCTGTCGATCGACACTGCGAATATTTCACGCCTTGATGCGCTGCACGATATGGTGCAGCTTCAGCAGCTGCGCATCGCTCGCGACGTTGAAGGCATCAGCAGCGTTCTACCCGTTCTCGCCAACCTTCGCACGCTCATCACATCCGCACCGGTCACGGCGCTGCCGCGCGCGCTCACGACGCTCGAGCTCATCGCTGTACGCGCTTCACCCGCCCTTCTGGCCCACACCGCACTCGCGCATTTGACCATCGCGCACAGTGACGCCGCGGATGTCGTCCTACCGCCCACCTTGCGGTGGTTGGAACTGCGCGACATGCGTCTACGCGCGTTGCCGGATCTCTCGCGTGCGCAAGCACTGCACACGCTCGTGTTGCGGCGAATTCGCGGACTCAAAGATCTGAGCGCTTTGCACCATGCGCCTGTACTGCGCCTCGTTGTCATCCAGGAGATGCCGCAGCTGCACGTGGATGATTTCAAACCGCTCGCGGGAACGCCGCTGCGCTTCGATCTGGCGCTTGGCAACCGCACGATGACGCGCGAGGTGTACCGGCTGCTTGGCTCAGGACACCGTAGCGTACGTGCGCGCGTCGTTCAGTAACGCAGGCGCCGACTGGGCGCCGGTATCCAGCGAAGCTGCGCGCGCGTGAATGCGTACCTGGCACGCCTGCTCGACGAGATCGCGCATGCGTGCGGCGATCGCATCGGCCTGTTCTTGCGTGACGCGCGGAACGATCGCTGCGAACTCGGCGTCGCCGTAGCGCGCAAAGAGATCGGCGCGATCGCGGCAGCAGCCCGCGCACAAATGCGAGATACGGCGCAGCACTGCATCTGCTGCAAGGCGCCCATGTTTGGCGTTGTACGCAGCAAAGTCTTCGACGCGCACAAAGACGACGGCAAGACCTTTCTTCTCGTGGTGCGCCGTGCGCCACGCCTTGGGCAACCGTTCGTCGAACTCGCGCCGGCTCTTCACCCCGGTGAGCGGATCGAGCTTCACGTACCGGTTTCCCAGTGCAAGCGCTAAAAACGAACTCTGCCATGCGAGCCCAAATTGGAACAGATACTGCGCCCACGAACCTTGCGCTGTGGCATCAGCGAACGTGCTCAGCACGGCGCTCAGTGCTGCGCCGGCAAATCCCGCGAAGAAAAAGATGCGGTCCTCAAGGCGGTAGCGCACGCCGTCCCACGCCGCGTACGCGCAGAGCGCCAGCATTGCGACGAATGCCGCGTGCCCGATCATGCGCACGCCGAATATACTGCCCATGCTTTGCGCGAGCAGCATCGCGACGGCAATACCGGTGACGATCTGAAGCGTGTGTTGAAGACGCGACGAGCGCCGATCGATCTGCAAGAACGCGCAGGCAAACGCCCACTGCGCAATCACGAACAACGAGAACGACGCAACGCGAACAGGAAGCGACTCCAAATACACGAGCTGGGAGGCGGCGCTCGCGACGCTCAGCGCGGCGTACCACAGAAACGGCTTCTCGCGCGTGGCAACGTACAGCGCACCGCTGTACGCCGCCGCGGCGGCAAAAAATCCGGTAAACAGCAGCGACGAAACGTACGCAATCGTCATCGCGCGAGTAAGCCGCTCGTAATGGCTTCACGCGCGCTTCGGCGTGCTGCTTGTTGGAGCAGCGCCTCATGCGAAATCGCGTTCTCGATCGACGAGACACCGACGCCGATTGGCAGCAAACAGCCTTCGCTGACGACCTGGCGCATGTGCGCTCCGATCTCGTCTGCTTGCGCGCGCGTGACTCGCGGAACGATCGCGGCAAACGATTCATCGCCATAGCGCGCGAAGAGGTCGGCGCGACCCGGACAACATCCCCGGCATAAGCTGGCGACGCGGCGCAGCAGCGCATCGGCGGCCAAGCGTCCGCGTTCGGCTTCATAGCGGCGCACGCCGTCGGCCGAAATGAGCAGCACGGCCAGGCCGGAGCCTTCGCGCTTGGCGCGCTTCCACGATGCGACCAGTTGGCGATCGAAGATCCGGCGGCTTTTCACACCGGTGAGCGGGTCGAGCTCTGCGTAGCGTAGAGCCAGGCCGAACGCCAGGCAAGCCGCCTGAACCAGGACGCCACACTCGAAGAGCGCGCGCGCAATCGCGCCGGCGTGCAAGAGGACCGCTGCGAGCGCCGCGACCGAGAGTACGCCTGCGGCTGCGTAACCAAGCCAGAATACGCGGCGATCGCTCACCGGCGCGTACCGCACCGCCCATGCAAAACCGGTCTGCGCACCCAAAAATGCGGCGATGGACGGTGCGAGCTGGAACACCGTCTCGAGAGGAAGCTGCACAAGCGCCCCGGCGGCGATGAGCGCGCCGAAGAGCAAGAGCAACCGGTCCGTCGTCAAAACGAAGAACTGGACGCTCAAAACAGCGGCCGCGCTACAAAAGCCGGCAAAGATGACCTGTAAGGGTGCCATCGCGCTTGGAAGGTTCGCTGCCTGCGCGACGGGAACCGCTGGCCGGGTAAAAGTTTTACGCAGCGCGCTCCGGCGTTGGAGTCGCCCGCGGTTAACGGTATGGCTGTAAGACGTACGGCGTGCACGGCATGCTGTATGCACCGGACCGCATGGGCGGCGAGCCGCTGAGGGCGCGCGTTAAGGATTTAAAATTTGTCAACCGAGATTCTCATCTCGAGCGATCCTTGGGAGAACCGGGTCGCCATACTTGAGGACGGAGTCCTCTCTGAAATCTACGTCGAGCGCGAAGAAAAGGTCATCGGCTCGATCTTCAAAGGAAAAGTGCAAAACGTGCTGCCCGGCATGGGCGCAAGTTTTGTCGACATCGGCCTGGGACGCAACGCGTTTCTCTACGTCGACGACATCAACAAAACGCCGCTGAATATCGGCGATGTTGAAATCACGCAAGGGCGCAGCGGCTGGACGATCACCGACAAGGTGAATCGCGGCGACGATGTGCTCGTGCAGATCGTCAAGGAGCCGCGTGGTCTCAAAGGCGCGCGCATCAGCACCAACATCTCGCTCCCCGGCCGCTATCTGATCTTAATGCCGACGGGCAAGTACAGCGGCGTCTCGCGTAAGATCGAGTCGGCAGACGAACGCAACCGTCTCAAGAGCATCATGAAGCGCATTCGGCCCGAAGGTATGGCGACGGTCGTTCGCACGGCCGCCGCGGGCGCAAGCGAAGCGGAGCTGATTGCCGATCTCGGCGTGCTCATCCGCATGTGGCATGGCATTTTGGAATCATACAAGCGCGCGCCATCTCCATCGCTGCTGCACAAAGACATGAATTTGGTGTACAAAGCAGCGCGCGACTTTATCACCGCGGATGTCGATCGCGTTTTGATCGACAACGAAGAAGAGTTCAAGAAAGTAAACACGTTCTTGCAACTGCTCGGACCGCAGTATTTAGATCGCGTCGAGTATTATAACAACGGCCGCTCGCTCTTCAAGGACTTCAAGATCGACGAAGAGCTCCAGAAGCTCATGAAGCCGAAGATCAATCTGCCATCCGGCGGATCGATCGTGATCGAAACCACCGAAGCGCTCACCGTCATCGACGTGAACTCCGGAAAATTTACCGGCGGCAAAAACCTCGAAGATACCATCGTGAAAACGAACGTCGAGGCCGCAAGTGAAATTGCACGTCAGGTGCGCTTGCGCGACATCGGCGGTATCGTCGTGTGTGATTTTATCGACATGAATACCGAAGCGTCGCGCAACAAGGTCGTGCAGACGCTCGAATCGGGCCTGCGCAAAGATCGCACGCGTGCGACGATTCAATCGTTCAGCAACCTTGGCTTGCTGGAGTTCACGCGTAAACGCGTCGGCAAAGATCTTGGATCGCAGCTGCGGGGCAGTTGTCCGACCTGTGCGGGTCTAGGAACGGTGATGTCCTCGCAGTCCGTTGCGATCGAAACGCTGCGCCGCGTTCGTGCGCATGCGCACGCGCACAACAACGGCCACGCGGGCGGACAAGTGCTCATCGAATCCGCGCCGACCGTCGCTGCGCAGCTCGAGTTCTGGTACGAAGACGAAACGGAAGAACTCAGTAAGGAAGTTGGACGCGCGATTCACGTGCGCGTCGACCCCATGCTGCACCCCGAGAAAGTGCGCGTGCGCGACGTGCAAGCGTTGCCTGCGGCCGACGGCCTGCGCGTCGGCGACGAACACGAAGTTGAACTGCTCGCGGGCCGCTTACCGAACGCAACGTCAGCCGCCGCCGTCATCGGCGGACGTATTATCGAGGTTGAAAACGCAGCGAACATGGCGGGTCAAACGGCGCGCGTTCGTTTGATCGACGTCGAAGAAGATTGTGCGCTCGCCGAGCTGGCAGCCGCCGTCGCGGAAAAGAAGAAGCGCCGCCGTCGCGGGCGCAAAGCGCCGCTCAGCGCGACCGAAGAAAGCGAACAGCTGCGCCAACTCGCAGAAGAAGCCGCGAAGTTCTCCTCGGCCCGGCCGCCGATCGGCATCACGACCGTTACCGAGGAAGAAGAGCGCGCCGACAAAACTGTTCAAGTCGAAGAGCGCGCGGAGCAGACCCCTGAAGCGATCGTTATCTCGCATGAAGGCGAGACCCACGAAGGCGGAGGCCATCGCCGACGCCGTCGCCGGCGCGGCCGGGGAGGCCGCGGCCGCGAAGATTTCGCCGCCGCAGCGCAGGCCGGCATTCCGCCGCACAGTGTCCAAGCGCAGTCCGAAGACGATCGCGAACCCGCTGCGCGTCCATTCCCTGCGCATGAGGGCGCGGACGGCGTTGCAGGCGAGGGCGAAGGACGCCGCCGCCGTCGTCGCCGCCGGCGTCGTCGCGGCCGTGGAGGCGCAGAGGGCGGACAAGGATTCACGCCGGGCGCACAGCCACAGACGCCGCCGGTGCCGGACCGCCACATATTCCGCGTCGCCGCGGACGGCAGCGCCGAGCCGACCGGCGAGACCGCGCCGCGCGAACCCGGGCGCGCAATTGCACCATGGAACCGCAAAGCGGCGCCGCCGGCGGTAGAGCCGCCACCGCCGTCGCTTCGCGCCCCGGAAGAAGGCGTCAAGCCGACCAAACCGGCGCGTCGACGCCGCACCGGTGCGGCCGAGCCCGCTCCGGTTCAGGGCGGCGAGCTCGCAGCCGTAGCAACGCCCGCGCTGCCTGCCCCGGAATCCCCGAAGCGGCGCACGCGCAAGAGCACAGCAGCCGCCGCCGCAGCTCCCGCTGTCGAGGAAAAACCGAAGGCTACGCGCACGCGCAAAAAAGCTGCGGAAACCGGCGCCGCGTCAGCTGAAGCCGAGGTAAAACCCAAAGCAACGCGTTCGCGCAAGAAAGCTGCCGACAGCGCAGCGGAACCCGCGGTGAAAAAGACCCGCGCCACACGCAAGACGACGGCCACGAAAACGACATCGACACGCAAGAAAAAGACCTGACACAAAAAAGACCGGCGAATCCCGCCGGTCTTTTTGTTTCATTCGGTCCGTTGAACTATTGCGGCGTCGAGCCGTTCGTTGCGTCGATCTTGGCGATGCGGTCGTTGAGGTATTGCACCGCACGCGTTAGCTGCGCGTCGCGATCGGGTACGCCGAAGCGCGGTTGTTTGTTTTCCGAAACCACGATATCCGGCGTGATGCCAAGGTGGTTGATGTCGCGGTTCTTCGGCGTAAGGTAGCGCGCGTCGGTGATCTTGATCGCCGAACCGTCGGGCATCTGGAGAATCTCTTGCACGACGCCTTTGCCGAACGTCTTCGTACCGATAATCTCGCCGACGCCCGAATCTTGGATCGCCGCGGACGTAATTTCCGACGCTGAAGCGGTGTGCGCATTGACGAGCACTGCGAGCGGAACCGGCGGAATTGCCGTTGCTTCGGCTTCGTACGTGGTGACGTTCGATGCGCGCGATTCAACCGATACGATCGGTCCGCTCGGGATGAACTTCGAGCTCACATCGAGCGCTGCTTCCAGGTAGCCGCCGCCGTTGTCACGCAGATCCATGATGATGCCGCGCGCGCCTTGTTGCTGGAGACGATCCAGAGCGCGCGTGAGTTCCATGCCGGTATTACGTCCGAACACCGTGAGTTCGACGTAGCCGATCTTATTCGGCAGCATGCGCTCGAACACGGATTGATCGTGAATTTCTTGACGCGTAATCGTAATCGGCGTTGTGAGCTGCTTACCGTCGCGCACGATCGTCAGCGACACCGGCGTACCCGCTTTACCGCGCAAATGCGAGGACGCTTGTTCGACGGTCATGCCTTTCGTGGGCAGATTGTCAATCGAAATGATCTGATCGTCTTGCTGCACGCCGGCTTTATCTGCAGGACCATCGGGGACGACGTTGCTCACGTCGATATATTTCGTTTGCTCGTCGGCTTGGATCACGATGCCGGTTCCGGCGAACGTCGTGCCGTCGAGGCCTTGATTCAGTGCCGCATATTCCTTCGGATTCAGAAACACCGTGTATTTGTCGTGCACGGAGTCCAGAATGCCGGAGATCGCCGCGTAAGCAATTTGATGGGCCGAGACTTTGCCGTGCGCATCGCGCGCAGCGACGTCAACTTCGTGCTGAATTGCGCGAGCCGTTTTGGACGAATCCGCGGTCGCGAAAATCGGCGGCAAATTCGCCTGCACGCCCGACGTCTTGAGCAGACGTTGCACTTCATCGCGCGCGCCGTCGGCGATCGTTTGCGGATCGGTCTTGCGGTAGAAATCTGCGCGCAAATGCTCGTACGTGAATTGGATTTCACTGGCATCGAGTGCCGAGACCGTGACCGGTGCGGCCGCTGAGCCGGCGCCCGGCACGAACGCGGCCGTAAAGGCGAGCGCGAGGGCGGCGATCGAGAGCTTATTCATGTTTACCTTAACGTGTTACGCGGTTCAAATATGCCTTAGCGGCTTGTAATTGTTTATCCGACGGCGTGTCGATGATATCGACCCGCGGACTCTGCTGCACTAGGATGTTCGGTTCAATCCCCTTGTGCTGGATGTCCCGGCCCGCCGGTGTGACGTAGCGCTGCGTCGTGATCTTCAGGGCCCCGCCGTTCGGCATGGAATAGATTCCCTGAACCACGCCTTTACCGAACGTCTTCGTACCGATGAGCGTGGCGATATGGTAGTCCTGAAGCGCACCGGCCGTAATCTCCGAGGCACTGGCGGTGAACGAGTTCACGAGCACCACTAGCGGTGTAACGCCGGAAAGCACCGATCCGTTCGCGCTCTGCGGGTCACGGTCGCCCTGGCGGTCGATCTCCGTCACAACCACGCCGTGCGGAATAAAATAGCTGGAGATCGCCACCGCGGCATCGAGCAAGCCGCCGCCATTGTCGCGGAGATCCAGAATTGTACCTTTGGCATGCTGGGCTTTGCCTGTGAGCAGGGCGCGCCGCACTTCATCGGCCGAGGTCTCGCCGAAATCGGAAAGACGGATGTAGTTGTAACCGTTCTCCATCTTCTGATGCACGGTCGGTACGTGAATGATCTCGCGCACGATGTGATATTGATGTGGAGCGCGCTTATTCGTGTAATCGTGCGTGGTGAGCTGTACGGGCGTACCTTCGGCGCCGCGGATCAAGTGCTCAACGCGATCGAGTGTAAGGCCGGCGATCGGTTTGCCGTCAATGCGGTCAACGATCTCTTGCGCTTTCATGCCGGCGCGCGCTGCGGGTAAACCTTCAATGGGCTGAAGCACCACCGCGCCCGTTTTCAGTTGATAGATGAAAACGCCGATGCCGCCGAAGTTTCCACCGTTGAGCTGTTCGTTCAACGCGCGAATCTGATCGGGCGAAAGATAGACGGTGTAAGGATCGCGCAGCGCATCCAGCATGCCGGAAATCGCCGCCTGCGTAAGGTCGGTTTTGCCGTTGCTGCCTAAGTACGAACCGTAGTGATCTTGAGCGAATGCAAGTTCGCGATCCATCAGATGCAAATCTTGCGCTTGATCGCCGCTCGCATGCACGCTCGGCAGCGAGACGCCCACGTTGATCTTCTTCGTCTTGAACTCGTCGTTCAAAAACGCAATCAGCCCGCTTCGTTCGCCGCTTACAAGCGTCTGCGCATCGACCGGTTTGTAATAGACTTTTTCGACTTGGCGAAACGCCATCGCCACGAGTTGATTGTCGCCGGCTTGCGGTCCTAAGATGGATCGCAGGTCGAGTGAGGCGATCCGGTCCCCACCGGAATTCAGGCGCGCCTGAGCATCGCTGACGCCGTTACGGTAACCGATATAGAGCGCGCCGGTAAACGCCACGGCGGCCAAGACGAGCGCGACAAGAATCGCGCGGACTGCAACAGACACGATGCTCCTTACCCACTTTGGGGCTTGACGGTTTCGCGCGCCTAGTGCAAATACGCTGCCGGGTCGGTTGGCTTACCGTTGATGCGCACTTCGAAGTGCAGGTGCGGCCCGGTCGACATGCCGGTCGAACCGACGGCGCCAATTGCCTGGCCCTTTTGAACCTGTTGCCCGGCGGCCACGAAGATCTGCGAGAGATGCCCGTACCCGGTTGCCATGCCGCCGCCATGATCGATCAGGATGTAATTGCCGTAGCCGCCATACCAGCCTGCCGAGATAATCGTCCCGCTCGAGGCGGCCGTGACGGTCGTGCCCATCGGCGCGGCAATGTCGAGTCCCTGATGGAACTCCATGCCGCCGCCGAACGGGTTGTTGCGGTAGCCGAACGGCGAGGTGATGGTGCCGGTGACCGGCCAACTCAGGGCGCCGGGCGCCGTGGTGGTTTGCGAGACGATGCCGGCTGCGCGGCGCGCGGCCTCGCGCTGCGCTTCGATCTCGCGCTGGCGCTCCACGATGAGCGCTTGAAGCTGCGTTTCCTCGCTCCCGCTCAAATCTTCGTACTGCGCAACTTCGCTCGCGACGTGGCGCCGCTGCGCGTCGGCCGCCGCAACCAGATTCGCGCGCTCGCTCGCTAAGGTATCGAGCTGGTTTTTCGCGCGCTGCTGTGCTTGTTGCTGCGCGTCCAGTGCGGCTTGCGTCGAGTGAAGCGCCGCTTGCGCCGCAGCAACTTGCGTTTCGGCAGCCTTGCGCGCGCGAACGGCGCGCTGGTTCGCAGCGATCAGCAGGCGCACGTCTTGCCAGCGTTCGACGAAATCTGCAAACGAACGTGAGGCGAGCAGAACCGCCAGATAGCCGGTATCGCCGTGCTCGTAGGCATCGACGAGGCGGTGCTTGAGCGCATCGTCGTGGAGTTTGAGCGTTTTTTGCGCTGCCGCGAGTTGCAACCCGTTCCACCACAGCTTGTGCTGCGTGCTCTTCTGTAACTCGTTCAGATCGCCGAGGCGTAGATTCACCGCGTCAATCGCGGCGTTTGTTCGCGCTAGCTGTGCTTGGAGATCGCCCACGCGCACCGTGGCCGCGTGCAGTTCACCACGTTTTTGTTGCAAGCGCGCCTGCGTGTTCTGAATTTGCGCGCGCTGCGCTTGGATGCGGGACTCGATATTCGAAGACCGCGCCGCCGCCGGAAGCAGTGCAACGAGAACGGCAAGCGCGGTAAGTTTGCGAATCACTTGCGGCGTTTGTCCTTTACGTAAACCGATCCACCGATCGACTTGGCGTAGCGTTTGAGTTCGGCAGCGGCCTCACCGATCTCTCCGTAATTGGAAAGCGTGCGCTGCTCGGTGCTGATGATCGCGATTGAGAGTGACATAATCGGAAACCGGTTCAGGGCACCGCGGCGGTCTCGCGTTTCGATGTAGCCATGGCGCAGGTCGCCGGGCGTATACAGCTTGCGGATGTCGCGGTCGAACATATCGATGATCTCTCGCGCAATCTCTTCGCTGCGTTCCGGGATGGTGACGATCAGAAAATCGTCGCCGCCGATGTGGCCGATGAAATCCTGCGGCGTTCCGCGCCGGCGCGCGACGTCGACAGCCGTTGAGGCTATGAGCTGAATGGCTTCATCGCCGTGCGTGAACCCGTAGACGTCGTTGAACGCCTTGAAATTATCCAAGTCTAGGTACAGCACCGCGAACGGCTGGTGCGCATCGATGCGCCGGCGCAGCTCTGCCTCGATGGAGAGATTGCCGGGCAGCCGCGTGAGCGGTGAGAGCGATGCGTCCACTTCAACGCGGCGGATCTTTGCCTTCACGCGTGCCAGGAGTTCTTGCGGCCCGAACGGCTTGGTCATGTAGTCGTCGATGCCCGCCTCGAAGCCCGCGAGCTTATCTTCCACTTCGCCCTTGGCGGTGAGCATGATGATCGGTACGTGCGTGTTGTTGGGATGGACGCGAATGCGTTTGGCCGTTTCGATGCCGTCCATGAGCGGCATCATCACATCAAGCAGCACCAGATCCGCCTGCATGTGCTCGAGCTTCTCCATCGCTTCTTCACCGTTCGCCGCCGTCACGACGTCGTAGCCCGCGAGCTCGAGGTTGGTTTGAATAATCTTGCGCAAATTGCGATCGTCGTCGACGACTAAAATGCGCTTGCCTTCCGTCTCGTTGAGCGAACGCATTAGCGCAGCGGGAACCGCAGCGTGAACGTCGTGCCTTTTCTGGGCGCGCTGCGCACGTCGATCGATCCGCCGTGCGCGCGGACGATCGCGCTGACAATGTATAACCCCAGACCGCTGCCGTTCACTTCCAGGGCTTCATCCGATTGCGAACGGTAAAAACGATCGTAGATGTACGGGAGATCAGCCGCGTCGATGCCGACGCCGTGGTCTTCCACGTCGATCTGCGTAACATGCGGATCTTGCACCGCGCGCACGAACACCGGGCCGCCTGCGGGTGAATACTTGATGGCATTTTCGATGAGATTACGCAGCACGTCGCGCAAGCGTTCCGGATCGCCCGAAATTTCGGTATCCCCAACTTCAACCGTCACCGGATGAACGACGGGATTGTACGAAATGCCGAGCAGCGCTTGATCGACCACGCTAATAACCCGAACGCGCGCACGGCGTTTGAGCAAATGGGAACTCTCGACGCGCGTGATGAGCAGCATGTCGTCGACCACGCGCGCAAGGCGGTCTGCTTGTTCTTCGACGACGCCTAGAAACTCCGTACGATGCGTTTCATACAGATTTGGATGCTCGCGAAGTGTGGCAGTGTACGCTTTAATGGCCGCAAGCGGCGTTTTCAGTTCGTGCGAGACGGTTGCGACGAGCTCGTTTTTGAGCTGTTCGATCTCGGCAATGCGCGTTGCCGGCGAAAAGACGAGCACGTTGTCGCGGCAGCGGCTTTGCACGAGAACCGGACACGCGAGCGTGTCGCGCAGCACGAGGTTGGCGTTCGGCGAAAGCGGATCTTCAGCGTTCGTTTCGTGCAGCAGCGCCTCGAGCGGTTCCCCCGTCACGCTTTCCATCGCGAATCCGAGCATGCGTCGTGCTGCCGCGTTCATGTCTGCGATGCGGCGATCGGGGTTGAGGACCACGACACCTTCGGCGACGAGGTCGAACAGCGTTGGAAACGCGGCTACGTGCGTAAGTATCGTCCGACCGCAACCCACGAAGCGACCAGACCGACGGCACTGCCGACCGCAAGAAGCTCGAGCGTCAACGTCACGGCGTCAACTTGCACTGCGCTGGTCTTGATCAAAGAAGGTAAAAATGCGATTTGATGCACGAACGCTGCTCGCGCCGCAGAGAGTAAGCCGATGGCAAGCGCCGCGCCGAGCAATCCGGAGAGCAGCCCCTCGCAAATGAAAGGCATGCGGATGTACAAGTTCGTTGCTCCGACGAGCTGCATGATCGAGATCTCGCGCCGCCGCGCGAACACGGTGAGGCGGATCGTGTTGGAAATAATGATGCCGGCGACGAGCAAGAACAGCGCAATGATCGCCATGCCGATCTTGCGTGCTACTTCAAATGAAGCAAGCAGCGGCTGCACGGTGTTCTGCCCGTAATCGACGCTTTGCACGCCTTTGAGCTTTCGCACGGATGCGGCAACCGCAGCGAGCTCTTCAGGACGGCGCACGTGCACGCGGAACTTGTCCGGCAAAGGATTTTCGGTGATGAGCGAGGTGTCGATCTGGCCTTTGAGGCGCTCGCGCATTTCAGCCAGGCCTTGCTTCTTCGGTACGTATTGCGCGCTTTCGATTCGCGGATCGCGCGCGAGCGCCGTGCGCAGCGCTTCGATCTGCGCATCGGTTGCATCGTTCACCGCATACACCGACATCGAAATTTGTCCGACCATCTCGGCGCCGGCGTGACCCATTGCGGCGCGCACGTACAGAAATGCGCCGAGTAACACGATGGTTACGGCAACGGTTCCGATCGAGGTGATCTGCATGCCTGCGTTGCGCGTGAAGCTGCGCAGGACCTCACCCAGAAAGAACTTGACTCTGCCCCAATCCAAGGAAATAAAAACCCCGCTCTTCGTCGGTAGTGATGCGCCCATTCTCCAGGCGGACGACGCGCCGGCGCATCCGGTCGACGACGCCTTGATTGTGTGTGGCGACGACAACGGTCGTGCCTTTGAGATTGATGCGGCCGAGCAGATCCATGATCTCGGTCGTGTTTTGCGGGTCGAGGTTGCCGGTCGGCTCATCGCACAGCAGCAACTTCGGGTTATTGACGAGTGCGCGCGCAATGGCCGTGCGCTGTTGTTCGCCGCCCGAGAGCTCGCCCGGATACATACGGCTTTTGTGCGAGAGGCCCACCAAGTCGAGGCAGCGCGGAACTTGACGCATCACGTCCTTCGTGTGCGCCCCGGTGACTTGGAGCGCGAACGCCACGTTTTCCCAGACCGTCTTGTCGGTGAGTAATTTGAAATCTTGAAAGACCACACCCAGATGACGGCGCAGCGCGGGAATACGGCCGCGGCGCAGTTTGTCCACGCGAATACCGTCGACGGTGATCTGTCCGGAGGTAGGAACCATCTCGCGATAGAGCAGCCGCAGAAGACTGGATTTGCCCGTTCCCGAGTGCCCAACGAGAAAAACGAAATCGCCTTTAGCGATCTCGAGATCGATGCCGTCAATCGCCCGTACTCCATTGGGATATACGAGAGAGACGCCGCGTAATGATATCATCGCTGGAAAAGGGTTTTTCAAATACCCGGGGCGGATACCTTGCGCTACGATGAACTTTGACTTAAGCGATGAGCAAAAGGCGATCCGTCAGACGGTCCGCGAGTTCGCGACCGAGCGCGTCGCTCCGCGTGCGGAAGAAATGGACCGCGAAGAAGCCTTTCCCTACGATCTCGTCAAGGAGATGGCCGAGCTCGGCCTCATGGGCCTGCCGTTTCCTGAGAACTATGGCGGATCCGGCGCGGATACGGTCAGTTATGCGCTCGCGGTCATGGAGCTTGCTCGCGTGGATGCGTCCACCGCAATCACGATGGCCGCGCACGTCTCGCTCGGCGCAAGTCCGTTCTACCTGTTCGGCACGGAAGAGCAAAAGCAGAAATATCTCGTGCCTCTGGCGCAGGGCAAGATGCTGTGGGGCTTCGGCCTGACCGAACCCGGTGCCGGCAGCGACGCCGGCAACACGCAAACCAAGGCAGAGCTGCGCGACGGTCATTGGGTCGTCAACGGAACCAAAGCGTTCATCACCAACAGCGGGACCGAGATTAGCGGTGGTACGACCATCACCGCGGTAACCGGCATGCGCCCCGACGGCAAACCGGAGATCAGCAACCTGATCGTCGATCAAGATACGCCCGGCTTTGCGCGCAGCAAGAAATACCGGAAGATGGGCTGGCGCGCGTCGGACACGCGCGAGCTATCGTTCCTAGACGCGAAGGTGCCCGAGAGCAATATGCTCGGCGCGCGCGGCGACGGACTTAAAAATTTCTTGACAATTCTCGAAGGCGGCCGCATTTCGGTGGCAGCGCTCTCGGTTGGTTTGGCGCGCGGAGCATACGACGAAGCGCTCAAGTACGCGAAGGAGCGCGTTGCGTTTGGCCGCCCTATCGGCAAGTTTCAAGCAATCCAATTCAAGCTCGTCGACATGCTGATGGAGATCGAACACGCCGAGCTCATGGTGCTGCGCGCGGCGTGGGAGAAAGACAACGACCGCGGGTTCGCCCAAACCGCCAGTTTGGCGAAGCTGTACTCGGCCGAAGTGTCGCGCCGCGTTGTGAACGAGGCCGTCCAAATCCACGGCGGCTACGGTTTCATGGACGAGTACCCGGTCTCACGCATGTACCGCGATCAAAAAATCAACGAAATCGGCGAAGGCACCAACGAAGTCCAACGCATGGTCATTGCCCGCATGATCGGGTTGTAGCCCCCGGAAGTTATCGTTGAACGACCGTTGCCCAGCCCGAATACACGCCGCCGAATTCCTCCGCGAGGGTCGTTAGCGCCGTGCGCATTTCCGTAATCTTGAACGGATCGATTGTATCGATGCGGCTGGCGCGCACCGCTTGGATCGGCTCGCTCTCGATTGCGATCTCGTAACCCCGATCCGCAACTGCCTGCGCAAAAACGTCGCGTTGGTTCGTATCGTCGAACATGATCGTGTGTTCGATGGGACGCACGCGCTCGAAGTTGTCGCCGGCGTCGAGCAGCGCTTGGAGCGCCTTCATGTCGTTCGCGAACGCGAGTTGGTGCTCGTCCGGATAAAGATACGACGTGTACACCGACCACTCCGGATCTTCCGCCGCGAGCGCGCGGAACTTGTACTCGGCGTGAAAGTTCATCACGTCGTCGACCAGTCCGGCGACATCCTCGATCGGCGGTCCGTAGTAGTGAAAGGTGCGCATGCCACGACCGGTCACACGGCCAACCTCGATGATGCCGTGCGGCGCCAACATGGCTGAGAGCTCTTCCTCGATTAGCTGGAGCACGCGATACTCGGACTCACCCGTCATGCCGTGCTCGTCGGGTTCGCGCAGCGCCACCGCGACGGTGTAGGCGGACGGCTTATCGGGCAGCGGCGCTTGCGAGCTGAGCTCGAGGTCGACCGCGACCGAAATCGGTTCACCCTCCAGGCGTGCGAAGTACGAAGACCAATCTGCCATATCAGGCATGTTCCCCGAAGGCCTCCGTCTTTGCTTTCCGAAGCGCTCCCTCGGAGGTTTTTCTCATGCGCGTACTCGCAGCGGTCCTCGGCCTGATGCTCCTTGCACCCGCGACGGCACTCGCCGCGCTCTCGACCGGTGCAACCGCGCCGCTCTTTACGGTGCAGGCATCGCAAGCCGGTAAGGAATTCACGTTCGATCTTGCGACGGCGCTGAAAAACGGCCCGGTCGTTTTGTACTTTTATCCGGCCGCGTTCACCAAAGGCTGTACCCTCGAAGCGCACGCCTTCGCTGATGCGATGGATAATTTCAAGAAGATGCACGCGACCGTCATCGGTGTTTCACACGACACGATCGATACGCTCGACAAGTTCTCGGTGAGCGAGTGCCGCAGCAAGTTTCCCGTCGCGGCCGATCCAAAGCTGACGATTGCCAAAGACTACGATGCAATCATTCCGGATCATCCCACATACGCCAACCGCACCAGCTACGTCATTGCTCCGAATGGAAAAATAATCTCGGTAATGACCGATTTGGAACATCCCGAGCAACACGTTACCAACGCGCTCAAAGTCATTCAGGATTACGAACAAACGAAGACTCGCTAAACGCGACGGCCGTCGCCGTACCGTCGTGCCTTAGGCCACGGTCCCGTCGTTGAACAGTTTGCTTTGATTCGCGCGTTTGCGCGGTTCCGTGTCGATCGCCGTAATTTCGCGGGGCGCCGTTTCGATCGCCGCAAGTTCTGTGAGATCGGCGTCGGGGAGCGAGGCGAGTTCCTTGATCTTGCGCCCTTGCGGCAGCACACGCGTTTCCATCGAGCCGACGGCTTTGTTGTACGATTCCGTTGCCTTCTGAAGACTCGATCCGATATTGGAAAAATGCGTGACGAACGTGCGCATGCGATCGTAAAGCACGCGCGCGGCTTCGGCAATCTGCTTGGCGTTCTCTTCCTGCGCGCGTTGCTGCCATCCGAGTGCGTACGAACGCAGCAGCGCCATCAGCGTGAGTGGGCTGGCGATATACACGTTTTTCGAAGCGGCGTACTCGATGAGATCCGGGTTCTCGATGCATGCCGCGCTGAGAAACGCTTCGCCCGGAACGAACATCACGACAAAATCCGCCGCCCCGTCGGCGCGCTGATATTGCTTGCGCGCGAGGTTATCGACGTGCGATTTAAATGCAGTGGCGTGCGCGCGCATGCGTTCGCGCCGTCCCGCCTCGTCCGCTGCTTCGATGGCGTCCAGATATGCGCTCAGCGGCGCCTTCGCGTCGACGAAAATTTTCGAGTTGCCGGGCAGTGCCACGGTGAGATCGGGCCGTCCGCGTTCGTCCTCGCCGACATTGAACGTTTGCTGCTCGTTATAGTCGCAGTACGGCTCCATGCCGGCCAGCTCGACCACGCGCCGCAGCTGCACCTCGCCCCATTTGCCGCGCGCTGCGGGATTGCGCAGCGCCGAGGTGAGATGCGAGGCCGCCGCTTCCACCTTACCGCTGCGCTCGATGAGCCCGGTGATCTGCTCGCGCAAACCTTCGTATGCGCCGATGCGATCCCGTTCGAGTGCCTTGACCATCGCGTCAAAATCGTTGAGCTTTTGCGCCACCGGCGAAACCACGGTGGAAAACCGCTCGTTCGCAAGGGCAAGAAACGAGTCGCGCTGTTCTTGGGCGATGCGCGCGTTCGTTTCGTGTAGGTCCTGCTGAATTTCGTTTTTCAGCGACTCGCCAACGGTGTGGCGCAGCGTGAGCCACATCGCGCCCGCGCCGATCGCTAAACCCAAAAGAAGTGCGACGACTATCCACGCCGAGATCATCGCGCGTTTTCTTCGCGGTTATGCGGTCAGATACTTGGTGAAAAATGCAATTGCTTTTTGCCATGCGTCTTCGCTCGCGCTTTGCACCCACGACGAGCGCGTGTGATCGAAGAATGCATGCCCGGCTTGCGGATAGATCGTGAGGTCGTGCGGCACCGTGAGTTTGCTGTAAAACGCGCGCACATCGGCCGGAAGAATGCCCGTGTCTTGCTCGCCGTAAAGGCCCAACACCGGAACGTGCACGTTCGCCGGATCGATATCAGCGACTCTGCCGTACCACACAACATCGGCGGAAAAAATCGCCGCACTGTCCACCGCTTGCCGCAGCGCCACGCCGCCGCCCATGCAGAATCCGGTTATGCCAACCTTGCTTTTCGGGTGCGCCGCCGTGAGCCATCGTGCGCCGCCGCGAAGATCGCCGTCGACTTCATCGCGCTCGAGTGCCTGCGCAAAGGGCACGAAGATCTTATAGTCGCTTGTGCCGTCGCCGCTGGGAGGATGCGAGCGCGCGAAAATATCGGGAACGATCGCGGCGAACCCGGCTTTCGCGAAGCGGCGGGCGGTGTCACGCATCTGCTCGTCGACGCCCCAAATGTGCGCCACGAGCACGACGCCCGGTGTGTTCGGCGCGGTATTATGGGGCTGCGCAACATACGCCGGAAGCGCGATGCCAGGACGGTCCAGCGTCACGCGTGACACCGAGATATCCGGATCATTTTCAGGAATCGGAATAAGCTGCGCGGAGGCGGCGGCGGCGAGAACCGGTCCGGCGGCAGTTGCGCCGGCCGTTAGCCCAACGAATTTCGTGCGGTTCATGTGGCACAATTGCCATCAAGCGCAATCGTGTACCTTCGCGCGAAGGTGGGAAAAGGCACTACTGGAGGGCCGACATGAATCGCAGCCATTTTCTTGCATCCTCAGTTTCGATCGCCGCGCTTGCTCAAGCGCAGGCCGCGGCGCAAGCCGTTCCCGGCGGAACGCACTTTGTAGAGCGCGCCGCGGACTTCAACCAGTCCGCGTTTGCAAGCGCCGTCGATCGCGGAACGGTTCGTATGGTGTGGGAGCAAGTTGCGTTTCATCCGCAGGTTTTCAACAATATCAAGAACGCGATGAACGGTTTGCAGTTCGGCTTTGGGCATACGCCCTCGGACATTACGATGGCGATGGCCAACCACGGTCCCTCGAGCGCGTACGCGTACTCCGACTATGTTTGGAGCAAATACAAACTTGCGGACGCGCTGAAACTGAAAGATCCGAACGGCAATGCCGTGACGCGCAACGTCTTTTTGCAACCGGCCAAACCGGTCGATCGCAATGCCGATCCCGATGCGGACAACAGTTTTTATCAGGACACCTCAATCCAAACGATGCAGGCACGCGGCCTGGTCATGCTGACGTGTCACACCGCCGTCGAAGAGCAAGCGCGGGCGTTCGTGAAAGGCGGCTTCGCGCCGGCGGGCATGAGTGCGGCCGACGTCGCGAACGATATCCTTACGCATTTGATTCCCGGAGCGGTCGTAGTTCCATCGATGGTCGCGGCGATCGCGGTGCTACAGCAACAATACCGTTACGCCTTCATCACACCGACGTTTGCATGAAACGGCTGCTGCTCGCGCTTGCCTGTTGTGCGCTTGCGGCGTGCGCGAGCGGGCGCACAGACACGACGCAAATCGGCGCCGGCGCCGCGACTGCGCAAGACTCAGGGCCACTGTACGATCCGGCAAAAGTACCTGCGGGCGCGGTAGGCGATCAAATCAAATACGGGCGCGAGTTGCTCTTGCACACGCGTGCGCATCTGAAGCCGTATGTTGTCGTCAACATGGACTGCGCGGCATGTCATGTCGACGGAGGCACGAAACCGCGCGGCGGCAGTTTCGCCGGAACGGCGGCATCGTTTCCGCAGTGGAACAAGCGTGCGAAGCGTGTAATCGCACTCCAGGATCGGATCGCGGAATGCTTTTTGTATAGCATGAACGGTCATCCGCCAGCGTATAGCAGCCGCGAGATGGTCGCGCTGACCTCGTATTTGACGTATCTGTCGCGGGGCGTAAAACTCGGCGCCAAACCGGATCCGAACGTTACGCTCGCTAGCATTACGCTTCCGCATCCCAATGTGTCTGCCGGCGCGCGGCTATACTCGCAGAAGTGCGCGTCGTGTCATGCGGCGAGTGGCGCCGGGAACGGATCGTTTCCGCCGCTCTGGGGACCGGCGTCGTTCAACGATGGCGCCGGCATGCATCGCTTGCGCACGATGGCGGGATTTATACGCTACAACATGCCGCAAAACGCACCCGGCACGCTGACGGATCGCCAGGCGTTCGATATCGCCGCATTCGTGCTCTCACACGACCGGCCGAAGTTTGGCAAGAGCCGGCTCGTTTCGTTTCCGCCGCAGCCGGCGGGTTATTTCTGAGCGAAACTGGCGATGATGTGTTCGCGAAAACGCTCGGTGAGCTGCGGCCGGTAGCGGCCCGCTTCCCATAGCAGTCCGATATCGCGCCGGCATATGGGCTCGGTGATGCGCAGCAACGGCGGCGCCGCTTCGCCGCTTTGCGCTGCGGGCAAAATCGCGACGCCTAGACCCACGCCGACCAAACTGCGCAGCGTTGCAATTTCTTCGCCTTCGAATGCGATTTTCGGTGTGAAACCTGCCTGCGCGCAAAACTGATCCGTGAGGCTGCGAAACGCATACCCTTCGCGCAAACACACGAACGTCTCGTCGGCAAGCTGCGCGAGTTTGATGTTCTTTCGCTGTGCAAATTTGTGCTCGTGCGGTACGGCAAGAAAGAGCTCTTCACTCGCAAGCACGGCGGATTCGATCCGCTCGCCGGTTTTCGGCATCGGTGAGACGAGTGCGAGATCGACATCGCCGGCGAGCAGTTCGTCGAGGATGATGTGCGAGGCGTTTTGTAGCAGCTGAAAGCGCGCCCGTGGATGCGTTTCACGAAAACTCGCGATGAGATCGGGCACCACCCGCGTGCCGAGCGCATGAGCGAAGCCAAACGCAACGACGCCTGACTCGCGATCGGCGAGATCCGTGATCTCGCGACGGCCTTCCTCAATCGTCGCGAGCGCACGTTCGACATGCCGCAAGAACGCGGTGCCGTAGCGATTCAGCTTTACGGATCGTCCGCGGTGGTCGAAGAGCGTCACGCCAACTTCACGTTCAAGGCGCGCAATTGCGCGGCTGAGTGCCGGCTGCGTCATCCGCAGCGCTTCAGCGGCTTGGGTGACGTGCTCCAGGCGCGCGACGGTGCGAAAGTATTCAAGTTGCTGGAGATCCATGCCGTGCTATTTCATGCCGTTGAGAGCATAAGTCTTGCATTTCGGCGGCATTGGCGGTTACGCAGCCGAGCGGCTACAATGGGGAAGCCCATAGGTTGTATAAGGAGACCTCGTGCCCGACACCCTCGTTCGAATCACCATGCCCGAGATGGGCGAATCCGTTGCGGAAGGCTCCATCGTCGAGTGGCTCAAGCGTGTGGGCGATGCGGTAAGTGAGGGCGAGGAACTCGTTGAGGTTACGACCGACAAGGTCGACGTCCGTGTTCCTTCAACGACCAGCGGCGTCATCACCGCGATCTTGGCACCTGAGGGAGAGACTGTCGCCGTCGGCGCGCCGCTCGTAGAGATCGACACTGCTACGCCATCCAACGGTGCACCCCCGCCGGCTCCCGCTGCGCAAGCGGCCGCGCTTGCCGCGCCGCATGACCCCAAGGTCGTTACGGTGGCGATGCCCGAGATGGGCGAGTCGGTGACCGAAGGGTCTATCGTCGAGTGGCAAAAGCGCGAAGGCGACTTTGTAAAGGAAGGCGACGGTCTGGTCAACGTCTCGACCGATAAAGTCGACGCCGAGATTCCGGCGCCGTCCGCCGGCGTGGTCGTGAAAATTCTTGCTGCCGAGGGCGACACGGTGGCCGTCGGGGCGCCGCTGGTTGAGATTGACGTGGCTGGGGCGGCTCCTGCGCCTACAGTGCAAAACGGCAAGTCGGCATCCGCGCCTGCTGCTGCGGCTACGCCCCGCCCCGGCAACGGTGCCTCAACCAGCGCGCCGGTAACCGGCGCCGCCGGGTCTGGTCTAGCGACCGCACAAGCACGCCGGGTCGCTCGCAAACTGCAAGTCGACGTCGGTGCCGTCAAAGGCAGCGGGCCGAACGGGCTGGTGATGCGCAGTGATGTTACGCGCCAAGCGCCTTCACTTCCAAAAGTGGACGGCGCCGCGCGTCCGTCTACGCAACAGTTGCCCGTTCCAGCCGGCGCCAACGTCTTGCCGCTCAAAGGCCCCGCCGCTGCGCTCGCGTCTTACATGGAGCAAAGCCTCACCATTCCGACGGCGACGAGTTTCCGCACCGTTACCGTCGACGCGCTCGATGCGCAGCGCAAAGCGCTCAACAGTGCACTTGCGGCTGCCGGGCGTGCCGAAAAACTTTCGTTCACGCACATTCTCGCATTTGCACTGGTGCGTGCCGCACGCGAGCTGCCATTTATCACCGCGCATTTCAGCCGCGAGAACGGCAAGCCCGTGCGCGTGGAACCCGGCGTGCATTTGGGTCTTGCCGTCGACTCGCAGCGTAAGGATGGAACGCGATTCCTCGTCGTTCCGGTGATCAAAAATGCCGCAACGCTGACCTTCACGCAGTTCCGCACCGCTTACGAAGCGTTGGTAGCAAAAGCGCGCGACAATCAGCTCGCCGCCGACGATCTGCAAGGCGCATCGTTTACGCTCACCAATCCCGGCGGCATCGGCACGTCGGCATCGGTACCGCGTCTGATGGCCGGGCAAGGCGCGATCATCGCGGCGGGTGCAATCGGATATCCGCCCGGATTTGCGGGCGCGGATCCCGCAGCGCTCAAGCAAATTGGTGTGAGCAAAGTGATGCAGATGACGTCAACGTACGATCATCGCGTCATTCAAGGCGCGCAGTCGGGCGAATATTTGAAACGCGTCGACGAGCTACTGCAAGGCAAAGACGGCTTTTACGAGAGCATCTTCAGCGACCTCGCTTTGCACGCGCCCGCGAAGGCGGTAGCTGCGCAAGCTGCGGCGCCGGCGGTTGCACCGAGCGTGGCTGCACCGGCGCGCGTGCGCGACGGCGAAGCCACCATTTCCGACGACATGATGCGCGCGGTTGCATCCGGCATGGCCGTTGTGGCCGCGTATCGCACGCACGGCCATCTCGCAGCGAATTTGGATCCGCTCGGCACACCGCCGATCGGCGATCCGTCGCTCGAACCTTCGAATTGGGGACTCACGCCGGCGTTGCAATCGGCAATTCCCGCGTCCGTGCTGCGCGTTAAAGTGCCGGGCAATACGCTTGCGGAGGTGCTACCGCGCCTGCGTGAAACGTACAGCTCGACCATTGCATACGAAGTCGAGCACATTTCGAACACGGAGCAGCGCGAGTGGCTTCGAGATGTTATCGAATCGGGCAAACACAAGATCGCGTTCGACGACGAGCGCAAAGTCGATATGCTGCGCCGTCTTACTCGCGTCGAAGCATTCGAACGTTATTTGCGCAAAACGTTCTTGGGGCAAAAGACGTTTTCGGGCGAAGGTCTCGACGTCGTTGTTCCCATGCTCGAAGAAACGCTCGACATGCTCGCCCAAGACGGAACGCATGCAGCGGTCATCGGCATGGCGCATCGCGGACGACTGGCCACGATCGCGCATGTGGTCAACATGCCGTTCGAAGAGATCTTGGCTGAGTTCGAGGCGGCCAATCAGCGCGGCGAAGTTGGCAAAGACGACGTTACCGGCGACGTGAAATATCATCACGGGGCAACGGGGACGTACCGCACGGCATCCGGCTCCAGCGTACGCGTAACGCTGGCGAATAACCCCAGCCATTTGGAAGCCGTCGATCCCGTCGTCGAAGGCGCAACGCGCGCGATGCAAACGGATCACTCGCATCCGGTTCCGGATGTCGACGTCACCAAAGCCGCGCCGATTCTTATTCACGGCGACGCTGCGTTCACCGGACAAGGCATCGTCTCGGAAGTTTTCAATCTGCAATCGCTGCCGGGGTATCAAACGGGCGGCACGATTCACATCATCGCCAACAATCAAGTCGGCTTCACGACCGATCCGAAAGACAGCCGCTCGACACGATACGCGTCGGACCTTGCCAAAGGTTTCGACGTGCCGATCGTGCACGTGAACGCCGACGATGTGGAAGCGTGCATCTGGGCGGTGCATTTGGCGATCGACTTCCGCAAGAAGTTCGGACGCGACGTACTGCTCGACGTTATCGGTTACCGCCGCTTCGGGCACAACGAGCAGGACGAACCGGCGTACACGCAGCCGGAAATGTACGATCGCATCAAAGCGCATCCCACGGCGCGCGAACTCTTTGCGAACAAGCTTGTGGCGCAGGGCGCGCTGAACAAAACGCAGGCCGACGACCTCGTGACCGAGGCGACGACGTTGCTGCAAGAAGCGCATCGCAGCGTCAAGGGCAATAAAGATCACAATCTTGCGGGTATGCTGGCGAAACTTACGCCCGCACCTGTCGAAGCTGCAGGCGCGATCAAAGTTACAGGAGAGGAGCTGCGCGCGTGGAGTGATGAGCTGGTCAAAATCCCCGAAGATTTTGCGATTAATAAGAAATTGCAAGGACAGTTCGACCGGCGCAAAGCGGCAATCGCTGCAAACGGCCTGGTCGATTGGGGCATGGCTGAAGCGCTGTCGTTCGCATCGCTGCTCAGCGGCGGAACACCGGTTCGCATCACCGGACAAGATACCGAACGCGGCACGTTCAGCCATCGTCACGCGGTGCTGCACGATCCGCAAACGGGCAGAACCTACATTCCGCTTCAACATCTTTCGAGCTCGCAAGCGTCATTCGAGATTCGCAACAGCCCGCTCTCGGAGTATGCCTGTCTGGGATTCGAATACGGCTATAGTGCGTCGGTTCCCAAAGCGCTGGTGCTGTGGGAAGCGCAGTTTGGCGATTTCAACAACGGCGCGCAGATCATCATCGATCAATTTATCGCGGCAGGCCAAGCCAAGTGGGGACAAACGGCGCGCTTGACGCTGCTTTTGCCGCACGGTTATGAAGGCATGGGCCCGGAGCACTCGAGCGCGCGTCTGGAACGCTTCTTGCAGCTTTCTGCGGAAGGTAATCTGCGTGTTGCGAACCTTTCCAACGCCGCCAATTACTATCACTTGCTGCGTCAACAAGCGACGATGCCGCAGCCGGTGCCGCTGGTGATCATGACGCCGAAATCGCTGCTGCGCCAAGAAGCCGCGGGCGGGCGCATCGACGAGATGGCAAACGGCAAGTTCCGTCCGGTCATCGACGATCCGAATATCAAAGACAAGAACGCGGTCGAGCGCATCCTGCTCGTAAGCGGCAAGATCTATCACGATCTCACGCAGCACGAGATGTACGCGGCGATGAAGAAAACCGCGATCGTGCGCATCGAACAGCTCTCACCGCTGCCGTATACGCAGATCAACGACATCATCGCGACATATTCGAACGTCAAGAAACTCGTATGGGTTCAAGAAGAAC
This sequence comes from uncultured bacterium, assembly GCA_964514445.1. Taxonomy (GTDB): domain Bacteria; phylum Vulcanimicrobiota; class Vulcanimicrobiia; order Vulcanimicrobiales; family Vulcanimicrobiaceae; genus DASSRQ01. Next base: position 26,600 of record CAZERJ010000006.1, read on the forward strand.
CCAAGAACATGGGCGCGCGCGCCTATGTCCGCCGGCGTCTGATCGAACGCATGGCCGAGCATCGCCTTGAGATCGATTACGTCGGACGCCCGTATCGCGCATCGCCATCGGAAGGCTATCCGGGTGCACATGCGGTGGAGCAAGAACGGCTGATTAAAGAGGCCCTCACGGAGGAATAGCGCGTGACGGAAAAACCGATAACGGCGACTGTGTTTATACTTGGCGGAATCGTGGAAACGGTCGCGGGTTTGCAGGGAAGTCCGCGCATGCTTTTAGCGGCAGCTCTGTTTGGTTGTGCCGGAGTCGGCTGGCTCGTCATCGCACTGCGCTGGCGCAGGCGTATTGCCGGATAGGCGCGAGCGCGGCGAAGAACTGCTGCGCAAAATCGATGGCGACAAAGTCGCCGACAATTTGCTGGCGCGGTACGAACAGCTGGCGCCCGACTTCACGCGGTATTTGGTAGAGTTTGCGTTCGGCGAAATTTACGCGCGCGAAGGTGACCTCAAGCAGCGCGAATTGATTGCGATCGCCTCGCTTGCAACGATGGGCGGCTGCGATGCGCAGCTGGAAACGCACGTACACGGTGCGTTCAAGGTCGGCTGCACGCAGGACGAGATCGTCGAAGCGGTGATGACCCTAATTCCCTACATCGGATTCCCCAAAGCGCTCAACGCGATGAGTATTGTGAAACGCGTCGTGGATAAGCGGGGCGTGTAAGCTCGTGATGTGGTACACGCGCAAGCGAGCGTCACTGTCACCTGGAACACCCGCGCACCACGCGCTGCGCCGGCGCCGAGGATTTTGCGCGGCACGCTCATTGGCGTGAATGGAAGAACCGCCAGCGTGAAAATGGCTGACGGTTCTGTCCGGACGTTCGAGGCTGCGCCGGAGCAGTTACCGGCACTGCGCGAGCGGGTCGGTTACTCCATCAACTTCATCGTGAAGTAAGTCCAACCGAGCGCCGATGTGTGCGCGCTTTCTTTCAAGTTTGCACCGGCTCCGTGACCGCCTTCGATCACTTCGTAATACAGGGTCGGTACATGCATCGCTTCGAGCTTCGCGGCGAACTTGCGCGCGTGCTGCGGACCGACGCGATCGTCTTTCGTCGTCGTCCAGATGAACGGTTCGGGATACGCAACACCGCCGCGAAGGTTTTGATACGGCGAGATCTTCGCTAGAAATGCGTGTTCGGCGGGAACGGATACGCTGCCGTATTCGCCCACCCACGATGCGCCCGCCTGAATCTTTTCGAAGCGCAGCATGTCGAGCAACGGCACCTGGATTTGCACCGCATTCCACATCGCGGGATGTTCCGTAAATTCCACGCCCATCAGCAAACCGCCGTTCGAGCCGCCGACAATACCGAGCCGGCGCGGACTAGTGATTTTGCGATTGACGAGATCTTTTGCGACCGCGTAGAAGTCGTCGTAGATGCGTTGCCGGTGTGTTTTTAATCCGGCTTCGTGCCACGCCGGTCCGAATTCGCCGCCGCCGCGGATATTTGCGAGTACATAGACACCGCCGCGTTCGAGCCACAGTTTTCCGGTAATGGGCGAGTAGGACGGTGTCTCAGAGATTTGAAAACCTCCGTATGCGTTGAGCACCGTTGGATTTTGTCCATTGAACTTCATGGCTTTTGGACGAACGATGAAGTACGGGATCTTCGTGCCGTCTTTCGACGTTGCTTCGTGTTGCTCGACGATGTCGTTTGATGCATCGAACATCGCGGGCAGCGCCTTGATCTTTGCCGGCGCACCGCCGTTCGCGTTTGCAAGATACAGCGAGGTCGGCGTTAGAAACCCTCGCACGTCCAGGAACATGGTGTCGTCTTTAATCGTCGTGTCGGTCACATCGATCGAGTCGTTATCCGGTAACGCCAGTCTGCGAACGTTCCATCCGGTCTCGCCGCTCGGCGCATACACGAACGCCCGTGCGCGAACGTTTTGATAAAGCGTCAGCACCAGATTGTTCTTGGTCGTCGAAATGCCGCCCAACGATTCACGCGGTCCGGGATGATACACAAGCACCGGCTGCGGGTTCGCCGGGTCGGCGAGCGTTTGCGCAAGGTTCAGCTCCACGAGCGAACCTTGCGTGAACGTCTTTCCGCTGATGCTCCAGTCTTGATTGAGTGAAAGTAGCAGCCGCCCTTGAACGAGTCCGCGAATATCGGTTTTCAGCGGTACGTTCAGTTTCTTTAAGCCCGACGGCGTCATGAAATAGTATTCCGATGTGAAAAACGTCACGCCTCGCTGCAACATCACCGCTTTGCGTCCTTGACCGTCCTCGAACGCGAACGGTCCGACGGAGATATCGCTCTTCTGGCCTTTATACACCGGCTCTGCGGACGAGAGCGGTTGTCCGCGTTTCAAGCGCCGCACGTCGTAGGCGTAACCCGATGCCGTGACTTCGCCAGGTTCCCATGCGCGCGAGACGAGCACCGTGTCGTTATCTTCCCACGCAACCTCTTGCTTTTCGCGCGGCAGTACGAAGCCGTCTTTGATGAATTGATCCGTCGTGAGATCGAACTCGCGAATCGTGCGCGCATCTTCGCCGCCATCCGAAAGATGAATCAGACAGTGCGTTTCCTGCGGCAACGCGCAGTCGGCGCCTTCCCAAACCCAGTTCGCGTGTTCTGTTTTTGCAAGCTGATCCAGATCCAGGACCGTCGTCCACGCAGGCGATGCGGTGCGGTAGCTTGGCAGCGAGGTGCGCCGCCAAACGCCGCGCACATGCGTCGCGTCTTGCCAGAAATTATAAACTTCGCCGTGAATCACGTTCGGCATTGGAATGCGGGCCGCGGATTGATTGATCTTCAACGCCTGCGCGTATAACTGCGCGTAATGCGGATCGCGTTCCAGCACCGGCAGGCTGCGCCGGTTCTGTTGCTTCACCCACGCGAGCGCGCGTGGTCCGTCTTTTTCTTCAAGCCACTGATAGGGGTCGCCCGGCGGCGGCGCGCCGGCGATGGTAGTTTGTGCCGCAAACGACGAGTGTAAGGTCGCCGACGCTGCCAAAAGAACGACCGCGGCGACAAGCGTGAGTATGCGTTTCATCGCGCAAATGTTCCGCTTGCCGCCCCTGGTTCCTTACCGGACGTCTAACGTATCGTCAGCAATGTATCGAGCAGCGTCTCGACGTCATCGGCGGCCCGGAACAGCGATGCATTGGCCTCCGGGACGAAACCCTCACGGATGAACTTTGCGAACAGCTCGAGCAGTTCGTCGTAGTATCCGGCGGCATTGAGCAATCCGATCGGCTTGTTATGAATGCGCAGCTGCGCCCACGTCAAGATCTCGCAGAACTCGTCCATCGTTCCGTAGCCGCCCGGCAGCGCAATGAACGCATCGCTCATGCGTACCATCAGCGCTTTGCGTTCGTGCATCGAGTCGACGACGTGCAATTCCGTTAAACCGTCGTGCGCGATTTCCGCGGTTTGCAATGCACGCGGAATCACGCCGGCGACGCGCCCGCCCGCCGCGAGTGCGGAATCGGCAAGTACCCCCATGAGTCCGACGCGCCCGCCGCCGTACACGATGCCCAGACCGCGCTCGGCCAAAAGGCGCCCCGTGTCTTCCGCGAGCCGCGCGAAGCGCGGATCGTTGCCCGTTCGCGCGCCGCAAAAAACCGCGATGTTGCGCATCATGCGCGGCCGTATTGGCGGGGCGGTGCAGCGTGCCTGCCGAACGCGCGCTGCGTGAAAAACCGCGTGCCGGACGACGGCGTGATCCGCGTGTTCCGTGAGCGGCGGCGTGCCAGCAGTGTTTGCGTAGTGACCGGCCTTGTGCCGCACGAGGTCGACGACGTTGCGAAGGCGCTCAAACGTCTGTGCGGTACCGGCGGCACCGCGAAGAACGGCGTCGTGGAGATCCAAGGGGACCACCGCGACAAAATCGTCGCGTATTTTCAAGCGCAGGGCCGCAATGTCAAGAAAGCCGGCGGTTGATGCGCGAACGGCGCGTGGTGATCGCCGCCGTGCTGATCTTTATCGCCGTCTACATCGTACTCGATTTCAATAAACTCTATGCGCTGCGCTATGGCGCAGATACCGGCACGTTCGTGCAGTTCCTCACGAACGAAGCGCACGGACGCGGATCGTGGAATAACGCCGAATACCGGCCGCACTTACAAGTGCACGATTCGTGGGCGTTGCTCGCGCTGGCTCCGCTGATGGCGATATTCCCGTTTGCGCAAACGTTGCTGGTGGTGCAAATTGTCGCCATCGCCGCCGCATCACTGGTGATTTTTGAATTTGCGCGCGTGTGCGGCGCGCAGCCGAAGGGCGCTGCGATCGTCGCGATTGCGTATCTAATCGCGCCGTGTACCCAGGGCATTGCGTACGGCAATTTTCTGGAAAACGCATTTGTGCCGCTGCTTGCCGCGCTGCTCGCCCTCGCCGTCGCGCGACGATCGCTTGCCGGAAGCCTCATTGCCGCGCAGGTGCTGCTCGGCATCAAGGAAGATCAAGCGCTCTTCATTGCTTGGTTCGGCGCCGGGTGCGCGTTGTGGTGGGACCGGCGCATCGGCGTGGCCGCGATGCCGCTTGCCGCAATGAACGGCATCGCGTTCGTTCTCTACGAGCACCTCGCCGGCGTGCATCCATCGATACCGGCGTATTCCTGGCGCGTGGACGATCCGCTGGTGAAGCTTTCGTTCTTCGCTGCGCTCTTGGCGCCGTTCGCATTTGCACCGCTGTGGCTGCGCTGGCGCATGCTGCTTGCCGCGCCCCTCGTTGCGGAATTGACGTTCAATCGCCCCTGGGCGTACGAGATCGCGCGCATCGGCACGCATTGGACCGCGTCCGTTTTAATCTGCGCGGCGCTTGCAACGGCGTACGTTGTTGCGAAGCGACCGAACTTGGGAACACCGGTCTTGGTGTTGTCTATTGTGTGCGCGCTGACGATCAACGACACCGTACTGAAGATCGGGCGCTGGCCGTACATCATTGACGACAATGCGTACCGCGCGGCGCTATCGCTTCGTGCAGCCAGCGTGCCGATCACGATCCCGCGGCATTTGGAAGGCATCTATGCCGTTGCGGCGTCCAATCCGTTGCTGCGGCTCTCGAAGTATAAAGGCGGTGAGCCGGGATATTGTCCGGCCTACAACACGAACGCCGCCGAATATTTTTCAGCGCTGCGCATCCGAAATGTGCCGCAAGGCGTTAGGCTGTGCGGAGGTGTTTTGGTCAACATCTGATGCGCGAAGCTCCGGGACCGGGCATGTGGGATACGTACCGCCGGCTGCGGCGCACGCCGCTGCGTGAATTCCCGACGTACCTGTTTGATATCTCGCAAGCATTCGGCCCCGTCACCACGTTTCGCGTGCCGTGGCGGCGGTTTTATTTTTTGAACCATCCGGCCGCGATCAAAGATGTGCTCGTCACGCACCAACAGCATTTCACCAAGTCCGAAGGTACGCACGCGATGCGGCAGCTGCTCGGTGAAGGGTTGGTCACGAGTGAAGAGCCGCTGCATCGCACAATGCGCCGCATCGTACAGCCGGCATTTCATAAAGCCCGCGTCGCGGGCTACGTGCAAACTATGAAGCAGTATGCCGACGCATGGCGCCCGCCGGACGGCGTCTTCGATATGCACGCGGAAATGATGGAACTTACGCTGCGGATTGCGTCCAAGACGCTATTCGGCGTCGATGCCGGCGAAGAAGCGGACCGCGTGGGAGCTGCACTGCACGAAGTTATTACGATCTTTCCGGATGTGCTCGGACCGTTCGGCTGGATTACTCGGCGGCTTCCTTTCGGCCCAACGCGCAAGTTTCGCAAAGCGCGCGCAGTTTTGGACGAGATCGTCATGCGGCTGATCGCTCAACGCCGCGCGAGCGGTGAAGATAAGGGCGATGCGCTATCTATGCTGCTTGCCTCGCGTGATGAAGAAACGAACCAAGCCATGAGCGATCGTCAAGTACGCGACGAAGTCATGACGTTGTTCGTCGCAGGCCACGAGACGACGGCGAACGCTCTGACGTGGACGTGGTATTTGCTGGCGAAGCATCCGCACGTTGCCGAACATCTGCGCACGCAGTTGCAGCGAGATCCACAAACGCCTTATCTGGATGCGGTACTGAACGAATCAATGCGCATCTATCCGCCGGTATGGATTCTCGGCCGCGATGCCACGCGCGACCTCGACGTGAACGGTTGGCGCATTCGCAAGCGCGCGACGGTCCTTATCAGTCAGCTCGTCGCGCACCGCTCGGCCGAATATTTCGAGGAACCGATGGCGTTCAAACCGGAACGCTGGCTCGAGCAGCGCGAACTCCCTGCGTTCGCGTACTTTCCATTCGGCGGCGGTTCGCGCAAGTGCCTTGGCGATCAATTTGCCTGGAGCGAAGCGCGAATCGAGCTGGCAACGCTCGCGCTCCGCTACCGCTTCGACCTTGCCGATCCGCACGCCGACATTCAGCCCGAACCAATCATCACGCTGCGCCCGGCTGGTCCGGTGCCGATGCGCGCGTCCGCTTACGGGTAAAGTCCGCGCAGCTTCGTTGCATCGGCGACGCGGCTGACCGCGACGACGTAGGCAGCGCGACGCATGTCGATTTTCATCCGCTGCGCCGTTTCGTACGTCTCGTGGAACGCTTTGGTCATCTTCTGGCGCAAGCGTTGGTTGATCTCGTCTTCTTCCCAGAAGTTCGCTTGCAGATCTTGCACCCACTCGAAATACGACACCGTCACGCCGCCTGCGTTCGCGAGAATGTCCGGCAGTACCATGATGCCGTGATCGAAGAAGACGCGATCGGCTTCGGGCAACGTCGGACCGTTTGCCGCTTCGGCGATAATGCGCGCTTTGATCCGGTGTGCGTTGTCGTGCGTGATCACTTTCTCGAGCGCCGCAGGAACGAGCACTTCACATTCCAGTTCCAGCAGCTGCGCATTTGTGATGCGATCGGCACCGGAGAATCCAGCGACGGATCCCGTCTCATGTTTGTGCGCGATGACGCCCGCTACGTCGAGACCTTCCGCTCTATAGATGCCGCCGCGCGAATCGGAAACGGCAACAATGCGATACCCGCGCTGCGCCATGAGCTCGGCCGCAAACAAGCCGGCATTGCCGAACCCTTGAATTGCGACGCGCGCATTCGCTATCGGGATATTGAGCGCTTGCATCGCTTCGTCAACGACGTACAAGCAGCCACGCGCCGTTGCTTTATCGCGTCCCAGCGAACCGCCGATCGAGACCGGTTTGCCGGTGACGACGCCCGGCACCGAATATCCGCACTGCATGGAATACGTGTCCATGATCCAAGCCATGATTTGCGGCGTCGTGTACACGTCGGGTGCCGGGATGTCTTTTTCCGGACCAATGATGATCGAAATTTCACTGGTGAAGCGGCGCGTGAGATGTTCCAGTTCGCGCATCGACATCGCCTTGGGATCGCAGATCACCCCGCCCTTCCCACCGCCAAACGGGATATTGACGAGCGCGCATTTCCATGTCATCCACATGGCAAGCGCTTTGACTTCGTCCAGCGTCACATCGGGATGGAAGCGGATGCCGCCTTTGGACGGCCCGCGCGAGAGATTGTGCTGAACGCGGTAGCCCTTGTACATTTTGAAATTGCCGCCGTCCATCTGCACGGGAACGGAGACTTCCAGAATGCGCTTCGGTTCGCGCAAATATCCGTGAAGCGAGTCGTTCAGGCCAATGAGCGCCGCGACGTCGTCGAGCTGCTCTTGAGCCATCTCCCAAACATTGCGCTTTGCCTGAGCGGCGGAAAGATCGAGTGTCAAAGCGTACCTCCACGCGGCGACACGCCGGTGGCCCCAAGATAGCAAAAATCCCTCGCAGGCCGCAAGCGTGCAATGCCTGGAGGGATTCTTGACTCGGACGCTTGTTACGCTAAGACGAGTTGCTCGTCGCCGGCGCCTGCTTTGCGCAGCGCTTCGTGGATCATTTGCTCCTGAATGTCCTTGACCGCCCAGCGCGCTTGCATTTCGGGAGCAAGTTTGTCGATGGGGTCAAAGTACACGAACGCTTTGCCCGGCTTGACGCTCGGTGCCGCATACACCGCGATGCCGGCTTCGCGATCGTAATACTCGAAGCTGTGCACGTCGCGTTTTCCGCCGCCGCCCGGTGCGTCGCACACGAACGTCGGACAGTTAAAACCTGCGGTGCTGCCGCGCACGAACTTCTCGACGTCGATCGCGGTTTGCACGGTCGTGCGCAGCTCTTCGACGCCTTTGACCATGTCGTGCATGTACACATAGTACGGATGCACGTTGACGTGTCCGAGGCGTTTGACGAGCAGTTGCATGCGCTCCGGCGTATCGTTGACGCCGCGAATCAGCACGGATTGATTGCGAACGAAAATGCCCCGCTCGAACAGCATGTTCATCGCGCGCTCGCTAATCCACGTGATCTCTTCGGGTGCATTGTAATGGGTGTGCAACACGACTTCTTTGCCGAGTTTGCGGCCGCGTTCGACCACTGCCGTGAGCGCATCGAGCCATTCTTTATGCGTGATGATCTTCATCGGAATCATCGCGGGGCCTTGGGTAGCAAAACGCAGCCGCCGAACGTGCGGAATGTCGAGCAGTGCGTTCCCAATCAGTTCGATGTTTTTCGGTGGCAATTGATACGTATCGCCGCCGGAGATGACGATGTCCTCGAGTTCGGGACGTTCCGAGATATATTTGAACGCGTCTTCCCACTGCTTGGGCGTCTTCGCGAGCGAGGCTTTGTCGACGACGTCGGTGTCGGGCCCGATCGCATATGACCGCGTGCAAAAACGGCAGTACACCGGGCAAGTGTTGAGCGGCAGGAACAACGCTTTGTCGACGTAGCGGTGCACAAGGCCCGGCACTGGGGAGTCGTCTTGTTCGTGCAGCGAATCGAGCGTGAGACGCGGATGATCGGGCAACAGCGTGCTGGCGACCGGAATGAACTGCCGGCGAATCGGATCGTTGTACGGATCGTTCCAGTTGATCAGAGAGAGAGCATACGGCGAGACGCGCACGGCCATCGGTGCGCGGTGGAATCCCGCTTCCGCGTCTTTGATGAACTCGGGCGATGCAAGATCTTTGATCGTTTCGAGCAGTTCGGCCGGCGTTTTGATCGCGTTTTTCTGCTGCCAAAGATGGTCGAGAAACGTTGCTTCGTCAACTTCGCTATATGCCGGAACGTGCCGCCAAAATTCGCCCTGGCGCAGATTCTTGTATTCGAGCGACTCGGGCGCTACGGGTGGTTTTTTGTGCACGATCTCGTTCATGCGCGGCCTCCGGTATATTTGGTATTGAAATATTCGTGGATGGCGGGATGAGCGCGCAGTGTCTGTAGCGCGGTTTCTGCATGTCCTTTGGCGTAACCATTGCCCACGATCATGGTTACGTCTTTACCCGCACCCTCGGCGCCGAGTGCGGCGGCGGTGAACGATGTTGCCATCGAAAAAAAGTAGACGACGCCTTCATCTTTGGCGCAAAGAATCGACGAGAGCTCCGTTCCCGGAACGTTGACGCAATTCACCACCAAGTCGGCGAGTTGCGGAAGCCTTTCCGAAACGGCGCTAGACACGGCGAGCGCATCGCGAGCGTCAGCCTTGATGAATGCGTCGACGTATCGTTCGCGCAAGAGCAGCTGCGCGGCCGGCGTCCTGTCGTCGGGTGCAACGCCGATGACGGTTCCATCCGGGCCTGCTTGCGCTTTTGCTTGCGCGCACGAGAGCATGCCTGACTTGCCGTCGGCGCCGATGACCACAACGCTCATGCCGGGCTTGGTCATGCGTTTGACTTGCGCCGGTGCGCCGGCGACGTCGAACACCGCCAGTGCAACATCATCGTTGAAATCCGCGGGCAGCTTCGCCCACAAACCGGTTTCGAACAAAACCGCTTTGCCACGAATGCGTACCTGTCCGGTGGCAACGTCGACGCTACAAATGCTTTCGATGAACAGCGGCGTCAACGTAAGCGAAACGAGCGACGCAATACGATCGCCGGTTTGAAGCGCTACGCGCTGACGCAAATCTTCGCCGACCTTGAGCACGCGGCCGATGAACATGCCGCCGCTTCCCGTGACGGGATTGTGTTGCTTGCCGCGCTCGCGCACGTTCTGAGCAATGTGTTCGCCGATGCGTGCAGCATCGTGGCCGCAGTGATCCGCGATTTGCTTGAACGATGCCGAATCGATATTCAGCGTCTCGACGTCACAGAGGATCTCGTTCGCGAACGCGACGGGCGTATTGTCAATCTTGAAAGCACTTTGCGGCATTGCGCCGGCCGGCTCGATGACGCGGTGCGTTCCGAGCGGATGCAACGTGCGATCGAAGGCAACGCTCATTGTACGCTGATCCCTCCGCGCTCGAACGGCGTCGAGAGCACGATCGTCGTCTTGGTACGCGCCATGCCTGGTACGAGTTTCAGGCGCGAGAGCAATTCGTCGAGATGCATCGTGGAGCGCGTCATGACTTTTAAAACGAACGCCTCCTCGCCGGCGACGCTATGCACTTCCAAAATCTCCGGCATTTGCGCGAGTGACTTGGTGAATTCGTCGTAGCCCGCTTCGGGCGAGGTATAGCAGCTCACGAAGGCCACCAGCTCCAACCCCAGGAGCTTGCTGTCCAGCTGTGCCGCGTATCCGCGGACGTAGCCTTTGCTCTCGAGTCGCTTCACGCGGTCGTGCACGGCTGGAGGACGCAGGCCGACCAAGGAACCGAGCTCCGCGAACGTGGAGCGCGCGTTGCGCTGCAACGCCTCCAACAGGCGCAGGTCGAGTTCGTCCAGTTCGCCGGATTCAACAGCGATATTCGGTCGTTTCTGCATATCTCCGAAAAGTATTTGGCGGAAAAACTATATCACCCTACATCTATTCGGGCAAGGGCGCGGTGCCGGTCACGTTGCGCCTATCCCCTCAAGCAGTCAGGGTCACAGCAGCCCAGCGTGGAACGGCGCCCGGCATGCGAGCGTGTATCGTTGCGGCATTGGCCGCGCTGCTGCTGTCGTGCTGCTCAGGTCAGCCGAGCGAGCCCGGCAGGCGCGGCACCGCCATCCGGTTTGACCTAGCCACCGACCCGGCGAATTTGAACCCGCTTTTCCTTCATCAGGACTCCGCGTCGGTCGAGCAGCAGATGGCCCGCCTTGCGTTTCTCCCGTTCATTGATCTCGACGCTCAGGGCCGCGAAGTGCCGAAGCTGCTCGATCGCATCCCAACACGGGCAAACGGCGGCATCTCCGCTGATGGCCAGACTATCACCTATCATCTGCGCCGCGTCGTGCGTTGGAGCGATGGTGTATCCGTTACGGCCGCCGACGTGCGGTGGACACTGGGGGCAATCATGGATCCTGAGAACCCGGTGCCCTCGCGTGAGGGCTACGATCTGATCGATCGAACGCGAGTCGTCGACGCGTACACAATCCGCTTCCACCTGCGGCGCGCCTGGGCGCCGGCAGCAACGACGTTATTCTCGTACGGCTTCCGGCCGCAGTTCGTGCTGCCCGAACACATTTTACGCCGTCAGAAACCGCTCGTGCATGCCGACTTCAACGCGAATCCGTCCGTGGGGGACGGGCCATACACGTTCGTGTCATGGCGGCGAGGCGAATCGCTTGAATATCGCGCAAACCCGCTGTATTGGGGCGGAAAACCGGCGAACGACCTCGACATCCGCGTCATCCCCGACCCGCAAACGAATCTAGTCCTTTTACGCTCGGGCAACCTCGACTGGAATTTGATCGCACCACTCCAGCGCGCTATACTCGCCGGCGCTCGCGGCATCGCGTTTACGGACGTACCGACCGCCGTAGTTGCCGGCGTCGTCTTCAATCTCTCGCACGCACCGCTCAACGACATTCGCGTGCGCCGCGCGATCGCAATGTCGATCGATCGCGAAGCTATCTCGCGCAAGATCACGCTGGGGCATTACCCCGTCACGAACGAAATACAGCCGAAGTTTTCGTGGGCGTACGATCCGTCCGTGCGCGAGCCCGTTTACAATCCCGCCGGCGCGGACTCGTTGCTCGATGCGGCGGGCTGGAAGCGCGGCGCAAGCGGAATGCGTTTCAAGAACGGCAAGCCGCTGGAGTTTACGTACGTGCAGTTTCCAGAATCCGCAACGGGCGTTCGCGTCGCAACGGCCATCCAGGCAGCGCTGCGCGATCACGGCATGAGCGTAACTATAAAGTCGATCGGCAACGCACAGCTGTTTCTACCATCCGCGCGCGGCGGCACGCTCGCGAGCGGCGCGTTTGACATGGCATATGTGCCGTTCACCATGGGTTCTGATCCCGACGATTCGTCCGTGCTCTCATGTCACGGCGCATCGAACTACATGCGCTATTGCAATGCGGAGATCGACGCACTGGAAGAGCGCGCCCTTACGGCCACTTCGCAAGACGAACGGAAGGCGCTGTACGCGCGGATTGCGCAGATAGCGGCGCGGGATGTGCCAATTTTGTACCTGTTCAACGCGCAGTACATTTACGCGTACCGCTCGCAGCTGCACGGCTTCGCGCCGAACGCGTTCTTGCCGACTTGGAATGCCGCACGCTGGCGGCTGGCGCGCTAGTCTTTGCTCCAGCGCTCCGGCGCGACGGGATACTCGAGCATGTTACGGGCGAAGCCGTGTACGTGCTCGTTCACGCCGTCGAACCACGTTTCGTAATATAGCGGAATCGTAGGAATGCGATCGTGCAGAATGCGCTGCATTGTGATGAAGTCACGATGCCTGCGCGCCGGATCTTGCGCTGTTGCTTGATCTGCGTACGCGGCGTCGAATTGCGGATCGCAGAAGCGTGAGATATTATCACCGTTGACGTTTGCGCGATCGCATGTGAATACCACCGACTGCTCCGGATCGGAGCCGCCGAGCCATGCGCCCACTGAAATGGCGAACCGGCCGTTACGCTCTGGCCCTTCAGGCGCGTTGAAAAGTGCAGTCGAAACGGGCTTGATCTGCGCATCGAATCCCGCTTCGTTGAGCTGTTGCTGCACGACCGAGGCAATGCGCCGCGCGACTTCGTTTTCGGCTTGTATGATAATGGTTAGACCGATATGCCGGTTCCCGTTGAGCCCCCGCGCAACCAACGGATCGTGCGGATAAGGCCGGATCGACCCGTCGAACATGTCTGCCATCACGGGCGGAAGAAACGAGCCGGCTTGCGGATACATTCCCCCCACAACTTTCATGAGGCTCCCCATATTCAACGCATATGCGATTGCGCGCCGCACTTCGTAGCGGTTTGTCGGTGAAGCTTGCGTTTGCAAATCCAAGAATTCCGTATCGTTAAGCGGCGTACGTAAAATGGTAATGCCGGGGGTATGTTCGGCAGCCTGCACTAACTGAACGGAACGCAGCGTGGCAACATCCACGTCGTGCGTGCGCAGTGCGATGAAGCCGGTATTATAATTTGGAATCATCCGCAGTTCAATGCGGCCCACGCGCGGCTTGGGCGAAAAGTACGGATTGGGCTCAAGCACAATCCGATCGCCGCGCCGCCATTCCGTCACGCGGAATGGCCCCGTGCCGAATGCACGATTTTCCCAGTCCGCGCCCGCGACAACCGTGCTTTTGAACGCATGAGCCGGGAGAATTCCGAACGCGAAGTCGGACTGCGCGAAAAGATCCCTCACGGCCGCGTTCCACGGTTTTTTCAACCGCACGACGACCGTGTACCGATCCGGCGTGGTTAGCGAGGCGATGCGGCGGTACGTATCTTGCGTAAGAACGGGATTACGTTTGTCGATTATTGCGCGATACGTGAAGCCAACGTCGGCCGACGTGAACTCGACACCGTCCGCAAAGCGCACGCCGTGCCGCAAATGATACGTAATGGTGGTGCCATCGGCGGAAACGCCGCCGTTGCGTTTATCGGGAACTTGCGTTAGTAAAATCGGAACGACGCGGTTGCGTTCGTCCAGGCCCGTGAGCGTTTGCACGCTGAGCAAATCGTTGCCGATCGTTTCTTGATCGTGCGCAAGCAGCGGATTGAGCGATGTGGGATTCGCAAGATCGGCGATACGCAGCACGTTGCCGGCTCCGCGGTCACTGCCAAAACCCGTGTGCGCGCACGCCGCGAGCGCCGACAGCAGCACCGCGCAGAGTGCCCACCTCACGCGTACTGCGCCGGCACCTTCAGCGACTCGGCGAACAGCCGGTAATCGGCCTGCGTATGTCCGGCATACTGCACCGCGAATTCGCCCACCGCACGATCGAAGTTATCGCCCGATCCTAAATAGCCCGCAATGAACGACGGATCGCCACCCCGTGCGTGCGCAACGGCGAGCGTTCTACCGCAGAGCGCAGCGTACTGTGCGAGTTCGTTCAAACGTAAGCGTTCCAGGTTCGCGTTCGCTTTGCGGTCGCGGTAGCGGCGCACCCAATAGTGTTGCCCGCCCTCGAGTTGCAGCCATCCCAAAAAGAGATCGCTCGCGGACTGCATGACGCGTTGTCCCATAACCACGCGCCGTCCATGGTTCGCGTATTTGCTGGGACCGGCGTACGGTTCCAGCACCGAGGTTTCCGCCTCTTTGAGCTGGAGAATTAGGACGTCGTTTGGTCCGGCCTGAAAAAGAACGATCGCGCAGTGCGTGCCGACGCTGCCGATGCCGACCACGCGCAGCGCCGCGTCACGCAAATGATAGCGGTCGAACAACATGCGGATATCGTCGCGCAAACTGTCGCGGTATTTGCGTAGCGCATCGCGCGCACGCAAACGCAGCGGATCGTTGTGCGGCAAGTGGTGCAGCACGGGCGGGTTCTCGACAAAGCGCAGCTTGCCGCTGCGCCCTGTGACGAACGTTGGCGGCACGTGCTCCCCGCGCTGCGCGGCAATGAGCTGCTTCTTTTGGATCTTCAGCGCTTCTTCGGGACTGAGCACCGAAAGAAACACACCTGCATCGATCTTCGCGAACCAAATGTTGAGCGGCGATTGTGTAGCGAGCACGCGCATCTGCTCGCGGTACGCGCGCACGAGACCTACGGCAAGGTCGCGCGCTTGCCGCCCATTCGCGCCAACTTCCAGTGCGGCCAGCACGCCGCTTGTCGCCAGGCGTTTCACGTCCCATTCCCATGGCGCCGGCAGCGTTTCATCGAAGTCGTTCAGATCGAAGATAACATTGCGTTCCGGCGTTGCGAACAAACCAAAATTTGCGAGATGACAATCGCCGCACGCTTGGACGTACTCGCCGGTGACGGGCGTTGCCGCAAGATCCGCGGCCATGATTGCAGCCGAGCCGCGATAGAATGCGAAGGGCGACTGCGACATGCGCGTGTTGCGCAGCGGAATGAGCCACTGGATGCGCCGGCTATTCTGCGCGCGGATCGTTGCAACCGGATCGCGATCGGGTGCAAGGTCGACGCGCGCGTGCGCCGATCTCGGCACTTTTGCGCGCGCGGCTCGTCCTGCGGCGTAGGAAGTGGCGCTCAAGCGATCAGAGGGCTTTGACCGCGGCAACTAATCCGTCGACGCTCGCCTTGGCATCGCCGAACAACATGCCGGTTTTCGGCTCTTCGTACAGCGGATTTTCGATGCCGGCAAAGCCCGAACGCATCGACCGTTTCAGTACGACAACGTTTGCTGCTTTATCCACGTCCAAGATCGGCATGCCGTAAATCGGTGACGAGGGCACGTTACGGGCTGCGGGGTTCGTCACGTCGTTCGCGCCGATGATAAGGGCAACATCGGTGCGCGGGAATTCGGGATTGATGTCGTCCATGTCGTAGAGCTGATTGTACGGAACGTTGGCTTCGGCGAGCAGGACGTTCATGTGTCCCGGCATGCGTCCGGCGACGGGATGAATGGCGTACTTCACGGTAACGCCCTTCTTCTCGAGCTGATCGGCCAGCTCGCGCACGCTGTGTTGCGCCTGTGCCACGGCCATGCCGTACCCAGGCACGATGATCACTTGGTGCGCATACGCGAGCATCACCGCAACGTCGTCGGCGCTCACGGCGCGAATGTTTTGCGGTCCGCCTGATGCTGCTGCCACTTCCGTTCCGCCGGCCGCGCCGAACGCGCCGAAGAGCACGTTGGTCAATGGACGGTTCATCGCTTTGCCCATCAAGATCGTCAGAATCGTACCGGATGCGCCGACGAGCGTGCCGCTAACGATCAGAAGCTGGTTGTCGAGTTCGAATCCCGTGATTGCCACGGCGACGCCGGTAAACGAGTTCAGCAGCGAGATGACCACCGGCATATCCGCGCCGCCAATCGGCAGCACGAAGAGCACGCCGAAGATCAGCGCGCCGCTCAGCATCGCGACGTACCAGAACCACGGTATGCCGCCTGCCGTCGCCATAATTACCAGCGCAATGGCGCACACCGCAAGGCCCAAGACGGCGTTGACGGCCTGTTGTCCCTTGTACGTGATGGGACGTCCGGTCATCCACTCTTGCAACTTCAAGAACGCAATGATCGAGCCGGAAAAACTCACCGCGCCGATAATCGCACTAACAACCAGCGATACGAACGTTAGCAATTTCATCGCGGGACTCAGCGATTGTCCCTGCGTGGCGAGCAAGAAAAATTCCGTTGTCGACACGCACGCCGCCGCACCACCGCCAGCGCCGTTGAACAGCGCGACCATCTGCGGCATCGCCGTCATCTTGACTTTCATCGCCGAGTAGAAGCCGATGAACGCGCCGATAATCATGCCGGCTGCGAGCACCCACCAACCCGCGCCGCCGACACGCCAAATCGTTGCGGCGATTGCGAACAGCATGCCGGCGGCGGCATACCGGTTTCCGAAACGCGCGGTCGCCGGCGAGCTGAGATAAATCAATCCGACGATGAATAAAACGACCGCTGCCAGCGTCGCAGCATAAAAGACGATCGTCTGCGCGATCAGAAAACTGCTCGTGCTCACTTCTTCACCGGATCTTTTTTCTTGAACATCTCAAGCATTCGTTCGGTGACCGCAAAGCCGCCGACGACGTTGATCGTCCCGAGCAGCACCGCAACAAACGCAAGAGCAGCGAGCAATGGCGATCCCATAACACCGCCGCCGAACACGCCGCCGACGATGAAGATCGCGCCGACCAAGACCACGCCATGAATGGCATTCGTTGCCGACATCAGCGGCGTATGCAGCGTCGTCGGCACTTTCGAGATCACCTGAAAACCGACGAAGATCGCCAGTGCGAAAACGAGCAGCAGGCCGAAAAGAAAGGTAATGAAGTCAATTGGCGTCACGATGCGGCTCCGATGCCGAGCGCGTCTATCGTGGGTTTGTGTACGATCGTTCCTTCGTGCACCAGGGTGGTGCCGCGTACGATCTCGTCGTTCATGTCCATAGTCAGCGAACCGTCCTTGATCATGGTAGAGAGCAATGCGAACACGTTGCGTGAATAGAGCTGCGATGCGTGATAGGGCATCGTTGAGGGCAAATTCGTTTGTCCGATAATCTGCACGCCATTCGGAGAGATCACCGTTTCATCGCGCTTGGTGAGTGCGGAGTTGCCGCCGGCTTCCGCCGCCAGATCGACGATGACCGCGCCGGGATGCATCGCCGCGATCGCTTCTTCGGTGATCAGCAGTGGCGCTGGGCGGCCGGGCACGAGTGCCGTCGTGATGACCACATCGGACGCGCCGATCGCATCGACCATAAATTTGCGTTGCTTCTCGATTTGTTCGGCGGTAAGTTCCTGCGCATAACCGCTCGCGGTTTGCGCATCAACGCCAAGATCGATCTCCAAAAAAGTCGCGCCCAAGCTCTGCACTTGTTCTTTGACGACCGAGCGTGTATCGTACGCACTCACAACCGCACCCAAGCGCCGCGCAGTCGCAATTGCCTGGAGTCCTGCAACGCCGGCGCCGAGCACGAGCACTTTTGCCGGCGGAATCGTTCCCGCAGCGGTCGTCAGCATCGGAAAAAACTTCGGCAGCGCGATTGCGCCGAGTAGCACGGCTTTGTAGCCCGCGATATTGCTCTGCGAGCTCAGGACGTCCATCGACTGCGCGCGCGTGATGCGCGGAATGGCGTCCATCGAGAGCGCGGTAATCCCCAGATCGGCCAGACGCCGCACGTACTGCGGATCGCCCAACGGCGCGAGCAATCCCAGGAGCACCGCATGTTTTGGAATCGCCGGCAGCAGCGCTTCGTCGGGCCGGCCGACCGTTACGACCAGGTCGGCGTCGGAAAATAATGCGGCCGGCTCGTCTACAATCGACGCACCGGCCGCAACATATTGATCGTCGGTAAAGGCGGCACGCGTGCCGGCGCCGCGCTGAACTTTCACGGTGACGCCTGCCTTTGTCAGCTTCGCGACCGTTTCAGGAACGATGGCTACGCGGTTTTCGCGGGGCGCGCTCTCTTTTGGTACGGCCAGATTCATGCCCGCGTGTTCCGCGCGGCAGAATCGAAACCTGCGACGTTTATCGGATGCGGATTGTGTTGCGCAAAACGCCGATCTTTTGAATCTCGATCTCCACCAGGTCGCCGTCGGCAAAAAACTCGGGCGGCGTGCGCGCAAAGCCGACGCCGTCCGGCGTGCCGGTGGCAATGACGTCGCCGGGTTCCAGTGTCATGCCGCGGCTCAGCTCGGCAATGAGGCGCGGGATGCGGAAAATCATCTGCCCGGTGTTGGAGTCTTGTTTGCGCGAGCGGTTCACTCGCGTGGTGATGTGGAGTTTGTGCGGGTCCGGAATTTCTTGCGTGTCGACGATCCACGGCCCGATAGGACAGCTTTCGTCAAGACTTTTGCCTTTGAGCCACTGGATGTGCGCGCGCTGGAGGTCCCGCGCGGTAATGTCGTTTACGCACGTATAACCGAAGATCGCGTCCATTGCGTTCTCTTCCGTCGCATCTTTGATCCGCGATCCGATCACGACGGCGAGCTCGCCTTCCCAGTCCATCTCGGTGGAGACGCGCGCCTCGAAATGCAATTCCGCGCCGGGATCGGCAATGGCCGTCGTAGCTTTGGAAAAGAATGTCGGCACGTCAGGCAATTTCAGCTCGCGTCCGGCAGCGCGGGCGCCTTCTTTCGCGTGTTCCAAATAATTGCGCCCTACGCAAAAAACGTTCTTATGCGGACGAACCGCCGCGGCCAACCGCACATCGTCGACGTCCATTTGCGGTTCACCGATGCGTGTTGATCGCTCCGACGGCGGCAACGCAATAAACTCGAGCATCGAAGCGCATGCGATCGGCGCGATGCGGTTCTCGATCAGCGCGCCCGGGCGAACGGTTTGACCGTCGTAGTAACTAACGTACCGCATCGCGATCCGTCGTTATGGTTTCGGCGAGGCCGAAGGGTGCACGGCGCGCCGCACGGCGGCGTTGATGTCCGGCAAATGTTTTGCGCGCTCGGCTTGTTCTTGTTTTTGCTGCGCTTTGAGCTTCGCAAGCGCGATCTTCGCCTGACGTTCCATGTCTTTGACGATAAGGTCAGCCGCGCCCGGTGCGTTTGCCCATGAACCGCCCTCTGAAATGAGCGTCGGCGTGCGCGTTAACTTCTTCGTGTGCGGATCGTAGTCGTAGCGCACGCTGTACGTGCCGGCAATTGCGGACCCGTCCGGTTTGCGAATCCACATTTGCATCGCGTTGCCGAGCGTCATCGTATCGAATGCCTCGGTTCCCGAAAGATTCCCGTGGGCAACGCGCGTGACTTGACCCTTTTTATTCACTTCGACGGTGTACGTTGCGTGGAGCGGTTTGGTGGGCAGCGGTGGTGGCGGCGGCAGCGTGCGCTGGGGCGCCGGAGACGCAGCAATCATCAGGCCGGCAAGCACGGCCGCAAAGACAGTTCGTAAAGTCACGGTTTAATTACGAGAGATGGCGGCGAAATCGTTCCCGCAAGCAATGCAAGCGACAATGACTTGGTAATGATCGGCGCGCATTTTCGTGCTCTCGGCCGCCTCGTCGCCGCCGCAATAGCGGCACGGCGTCTCGATCGCATTGCCTTGATCGCTCTGCTCGTCCACGCTGCTGCCTACGCTGGAGGCCGTGGACGGCCCTGCCGTCGAACGCGGCTCTCTTGATGCTCCGTAGGCGCCTGCTCATCGCAGGGCTGGCATTTGCGATGGCGCTCCCGCTTCGCACATTTGCAGCCCGCCCCTTACTTGATTACCACAAACTCGACGCGTATTTCGCGTTGTATGCGAGCGATTCGAGCGTTCCATGGAAACCCGCTACCGTGCGCCTGGACACGTACACCAGTGCGCCGGTGAATTTCGCGGTCTACAGCGCGGACGTTGCGGACGTCATTAGCGCGGGTGCGAATACGCGTCCGCGTTCCATTGATACGCGGCGGCGCAAGCCCCTCGCGCAATGGACCTACACGCCCTCGGGCGGATACCGCTTTGAAAGCAACGACGTCAGCGTGCCCGTCGGCTCGCGCGAAGGCTTCTTCGTTGTCGAAGCGCGCCGTGGCAACGTCGGCGAGCAAGTGTGGATCAACCGCACGCGTGTTGGACTGATCAGTAAAGAAACGCCCTCCGGCATTCTCCTGTACGGTGCGGATCTCGGAACCGGTAATCCGCTGCACGGCATGCGCGTTTCGTTCATCGCGGGTGGAAAATTCGTCGATCGAATAACTGACCGTGACGGCATCGCGCGTTGGCAAACCACGCCGCGTCCGGTGTTTGCGCTGGCGCAGTGGGGTTCGAGCAACGCGTTTTTGTCATTTCTGCCGCAGCCGCCGCTCCCGCGCGTGATTGCTGGCTTGAGTACGGATTCGGCGATCGTTCATGCGGGCGATGCGCTGCACGTCGTGGGCTTTGCACGCGTGCGCGGCGGTTCGCGTTTGCGCCCTGCATCGGGAACGGCGAATGTGCAACTGCGCTCGATGCACGGCTCGCTCGCGGCGCAAACTTCCGTGCGCCTCGATTCGGCGGGCGCGTTTGAAGCAACACTGCACGTACCGCCGAACAGCGATGCGGGCGACTATACCGTACTTGCGGCAGTGAACGGGTCGACGGCTGCCACCGGCGTGCACGTGGACGCGAATGCGAATGGACTTTCGCTCAGCGTTGCTCCACAATGCTCGGGCTATTGCGATCCGAATGCCGACGTGCCGCTCGTCATTACCGCGCACCGCGCCGGGTTGCCGGCTGCCGGCGAGCCGGTCAGCGTTTCGGTGATTCGGTCGCCGCACGCGTACCTTGAAGAACAAAGTGACGAGTGGGGCATCTCGCCGTGGCTGAGCGTGCAAGGGACGACGGGCGCCGATGGGCGCGTCACGTTTGCGATTCCGCACGGCAGCGATGGACTGGCGTCGACCTACGGTGTGCGCGTGAGTTCGCGCGGCGCGACGGCCGACACGCGCATCATCGTTCCGGCGTCCTCGCGCACCATTCGCGTTCACGTCGACCGTACGCACATCGGATCAGGCTCGCCGGCCGCGTTCGACGTTTATGCTAACAACTTTTCGGAGCGAACGCCGCTCGATCGCGCCCATGTGCGCGTGCAGCTGATCCACGGTTCTTCCGTGCAGCAGCAAGATCTCACGACCGACGCGCTCGGCCACGTACGCGGGCGCTTTACCACGCCAGAAGCCGGATCGAATCTCATCGTCGCCTCGCTCGATGGTGGCGATGCAATGGATGCAGCGCAGATTCAGGTTGAATCGCAAACGATGCAGATGAGCGGCAGCTCCGCGCAGACGGTCGTCATCACGCCGGACCGCACGCGCTACGCGGGCGGCGACGAAGCCCACATTCAAGCAGCGCTTGCTGGCGCGAACGGCAGTGCACTGATGACCATCGAAAGTTCGAGCGGCATCGACGCACATGTGCTCGGCGTTAATAATGGCACCGTGTCACTCACCGCGCGGCTGAACAATGTTGCCGGCGCACTGTCCGCCGGTGCGGCATTCGTGCATGACGGTGCGCTGCTTTGGAATACCATTCCGCTCACGCTCGATGCACCAGGGCGGCCGCTCACGTCGGCGCTCGAATTGGATCGGCGGCAGTATGGTCCGGGAGCGCTGATTACCGCGCGTATCAGCAACGCGCGCGACGGCGCGGGAACGCTCATCGTGCGCATGAGCAAGGGTGCGCCGACAGGCGCTGCGCTTTTCGCGAACGCGCCCGATTTGCTCGCCGTCGGGACGACGGCAACGCAGGATACCGCCGTTGACGGCGCCTCGTGGCATCCGTGGGTTGACTCAACGGGAAACCATCCGGCGATTCAAACGTTTGCACGGCGCAGTGCGCCGCCCGATAATCTGACGATGACGCAAGCGGAAACGCAGAACACCTACTGGCACGTGGACCGCCACACCGGCGATGCGCTACAGGTGCAGGCGCCGCTCACGCCGGGGCGATACGTTCTCTCGGTGCTCAAGATCGATGACGACGGACGCGTAATCGCCGCTTCGCAAGACGTCGTGGTGCAGTAATGCGCAAATTGATGCTGCTGGATACGTACGGGTTGGTGTATCGCGCTTTTTTCGCGCTGCCGCCGCTCACGACGACGCGAGGCATGCCGATCAACGCGGCGTACGGTTTTACGATGATGCTCAACAAGATCATCACCGACGAACAGCCCACGCACGTCGTCGCGGCGTTCGACAAAGGCCTGCCGGCGCATCGCGTAGCGATGTTTCAACAGTACAAAGCGCAGCGCGACACGATGCCCGACGATCTGCGTCCGCAGTTTGCGCTCGTGCGGCGCATTCTGGAAGTCAACAAAATTCCGATCGTCGAGATTGAAGGCGAAGAAGCCGACGATGTGATCGCAACGCTCGCGCGCCAAGCGGAAGAGCAGGGCGAAGAGAGCATCGTCGTGACCGGCGATACGGATCTCTTGCAACTCGTCGACGAGCGCACGACAATTTTGCTGACGCGCCGCGGTATTACGGAGCTGGGACGCTACGACGTGAACGCCGTGGTGGAACGGTACGACGGCTTGCAGCCCAAACAGCTGCCGGACTATCGTGGGCTCAAAGGCGATCCGTCCGATAACCTTCCCGGTATTCCGGGGGTCGGAGAAAAGACCGCCATCAAATTGATCAAATCGGCCGGTTCACTTGATGCGCTCGTGACAACGCCAAGCTTGGCCGGCTCGGCGAAGCTTGAAAAACTTGTGCAAGAGTACGGCAAACAGGCGCAGGTGTGCCGTGATGTTTCGCTCGCGCGCGCCAATTTGCCGATCGCCGTCGACTGGGACTCTTCCAAATACACGCCGCCAGCCAACGACGAGCTCTACCGCTTATACAGCGAACTCGAATTCAAAACGTTGCTCAACAAGCTTGACGTGCCGCTCGAGATGCCGCTACTTCAAACGCAAGAGCGCATCGCGGGTCGCTATCGTTCGTATCTAGCCTCAACCGATCCGCCGGAGTTTGCCGAGCTTGCGCGCGACCTCCAGGATCTCGCGGGCGCCGAACTCCTCGCGTTTGCGGTGCGCACCGGCGATGAAATCGGCGTGAGCGCTCGCACGGGAACGGGTTTGAGCTTTGCCGCCCATGCGTTGCAGCACCCGAACGTACGCGAAGCGTTGGTGAAAGCGCTCCAATCGGCAAAGCAACTCATGGCCCACGATGCAAAAACCATCTCCCACCTCTTCCATGACAACGGCATCGACGCGCCGGCTTTCGCCGGGGACACGATGATCGCGGCGCATTTGCTCAACCCGTCGCGCGATTTCAGCGACATCGAGGAAGCGGCGCAAGAACAGCTTGCGCTTTCGGCGGGCGAAGACGTCGGCGCGCACGCGGACGCTGCACTCCAGATTGCGGCGAAAACGCGGGCGCAGCTCGAGGAACGCGGGCAACTCTCGCTCTACGAGAATATCGAAGTTCCTCTCGCAGGTCTTCTGGCAAAACTCGAGTGGACCGGCGTGCTCATCGATCCCACGCAGCTCGAGGAACTTTCGCGCATCATGGAATCCGATATCGCGCGCTTACAGCGTGAGGTGTACGATCTTGCGGGTGAAGAGTTCAATATCGGATCGCCGCAACAACTCGGCAACATTCTGTTCGGTAAGCTTTGCATTCCCGGCGGTAAGAAAACGAAAACCGGCTACGCCACCGGCGTTGAAATTCTCGCAGGGCTTGCACCCGATTATCCGATCTGCGCGCGCGTGCTCGAATACCGCGAAGTGACCAAACTCAAAAACACGTACATCGACGTCATTCCCGCGCTTACCGATAAAAACGACGGCCGCCTGCGCACGGTCTTTCATCAGACATCGACAGCAACCGGGCGTCTTGCGTCGAGCAATCCGAATCTGCAAAACATTCCGGTTCGCAGCGACCTCGGACGCAAAATCCGCAAAGCGTTCGTCGCGCCGAAGAATTATCAATTGCTCGCCGCCGATTACAGTCAGATCGAACTGCGGCTCATGGCGCACCTGTCCGGCGATGCCGCCATGCGGCGCGCGTTCGAAGAAGGTCAGGACATTCACGACTTCACCGCGCGGCAAATTTTCGCTGTCCCCGTAGGCGTCAAAGCCGACGGCAATCAACGCCGCATGGCCAAGTCGGTGAACTTTGGTTTGCTGTACGGTATGTCGGACTTCGGCCTCGCGCAGCGCCTCGAAATCGGACGTGCGGAAGCCAAAGCGATGACGGAAGCATACTTCAGCCGCTTCCCGAGCGTGCGCGCGTATATCCAAAACGTCATCAAGCAAGGGCGCGAGGATGGCTACGTCACCACGCTGCTCGGACGGCGGCGTTATATGCCGGCGCTGCGCTCGAGCAATTACATGTTGCGCTCCGCTGCCGAACGTGAAGCAACGAACGCGCCACTCCAAGGCAGCGCGGCCGACATCATGAAGCTCGCCATGGTTCGCATTGACGAAGCGATGCGAGCGAGCAACATCGATGCGCGCATGCTGCTCCAAATTCACGACGAGCTGATCTTTGAAGTGCACCGCGATGCCGTTCGCGATCTGGCGGCGCTGGTGCGCAAAGAGATGGAACACGTCGTCGATCTGAGCGTGCCGCTTGCCGTAACGGTAAAAACCGGCGCGAACTGGTACGACGTAGAAGAAACCGGCGATGTTTAGCGCGTTTCTTGCGGTGCTGCTATTGGCGCAATCACCGATGCCCACGCCACAACATCTGCCAACGATCGTGCTTCACGCACCGCGCGCCGCGCTTCGTGTGCAAGTCGCGCAAACCGAACACGAGCGCGAAGTCGGCCTCATGTCGGTAACATCGCTGCCGCGCCACACCGGCATGCTGTTCGTCTTCGATCAAGACGCACCGGTGTCGTTTTGGATGAAAGACACGCTGATCTCGCTCGACATGGTCTTCGTTTCAAGCTCCGGCATCGTGCGCAAAGTGTTTCCGAGCGTGCCGGTCGTTTCGCCGTCATTGCCCGACACCGACATTCCGATCGAACAAGGCGAAGGGCGCTTCGTCATCGAGCTTCCCGCCGGCGAGGCGGCAAAGGACGGACTCGTGGCCGGCGCACGGGTGCGCGGGCTTCCGTTGCATGCCCGAACTCCCTGAAGTTGAGACGATCGCGCGCGGCCTTCAGCACGCGATCGCCGGGAAAACAATCGCCTCCGTATCCGTAAAGATGGCGAAAATCGCGCAGGCTCCGCCAGGCGTGGATTTCGTCAAAGCCCTGCCCGGCGAGCGTATTGAAGCGGTGGAACGGCGCGGCAAGTATGCGGTCATCCGCTTAGCGTCCGGACGCTCGCTGGTCGTCAGTTTGCGAATGACGGGCCGCTTGGTGGCGCAACCAATCGGTGCCGGTCTGTATCCTTATGAGTACGTGGTGCTGTCGTTTACCGACGGCTCCAGCCTGGTGTTTGCCGACGTCCGGCAGTTCGGCCGCGTGCGCCTAGTAGAGGAAGACGAAAAGTGGGACGCGGCGCTTGGCCCGGAACCTTTGCAAAAGAGCTTTACTCCAGAGCGCTTTATCGCTATGCTGTCGGGGCGGAAGGCGCCGGTTAAAGCACTGCTTTTAGACCAACGCCGGATAGCGGGTGTCGGCAACATCTATGCCTGCGAAGCGCTGTGGGAAGCGG
>CAZERJ010000007.1:0-52464 GCA_964514445.1 uncultured bacterium
ACATGGGCGAAGTCACGCGCATTATCAACATCGGTGCGTTCGTGAAGATTCTCCCCGGCAAAGAAGGCCTCGTGCACATCAGTCAGCTCGCGCCGCAGCGCGTCGAGAAGGTCGAAGACGTCGTCAAAGTCGGCGATCACGTGATGGTCAAAGTCATGGAAATCGACGGCCAAGGCCGCATCAATCTCTCGCGCAAAGCCGTGCTGGGCAACGGGGCTTCCTCCGACCACGCCTCCGAAGGCGCGCCTTCCGGCGGCGGCGGACGCAGCGAAGGCGGTCATAGCGGACACGGCGGTGGTGGCGGCGAGCGGCGTCCACGCCGCGCACGGCGCCCACGTCCGGAATAACAACGCGCTACTATCAAACAAGGCCCGCAGCAATGCGGGCCTTTCTCTATCTTGTACGAACGTGCGCCACCATGCTTGGATACGAACCTCCAGAACCGAAACTATGGAAGGCTCTCGCCGCTACGGCACCTATAATTGCAATCCTCGCATGGTTTATGAGCGGCCGTCTTCACTTGCCGCCGGTGTTTGCAACGATAATGTGGTCCGCCGCATGGATCGTTGTTTCAGCGACGGTACATGCTCGCGTTATCAACGACTGGCGCGCGAAGTACGGAGCCGTAGTATCGATGGTTGAGCGGCCTGGCAAACGGTGATGCGGTTATGAGAATATTGTTTATCCATGGGCTGGTCGGCCATATGCGAGCTCCCGAAATAGAATCGCAGTTCGGCGATCGTGCACTCATGCCGAATCTGCTGGGCTACGGCGAGCATGCATACTATGAGGGGGAAATCTCGCTTCCTTCGCAGGTCGAGTTTTTGCATGCGATGCTCCACGACCGAGGCATCGACCGCGCACATCTTGTCGGCCATTCGATCGGCGGAGCGATTGCGATGCTGTTCGCACGGCAATATCCGAATCACACCGATTCCGTAATCAGCGTCGAGGGGAATTTTACGCTGCGCGATGCGTTCTGGTCGCTTGCGATTTCCGAGCAAACCCTAGAAGAGATTGAAACCGATTTGCTCGCCGATCGCCACAATCCGCAGGCATGGCTTGAACGCAGCGGCGTCACACCAACGCCGGAGCGCGTTGACGCGGCACGTTCGCACCTGGAAAATCAGCCGGCATTTACGATGCAGTGTATGGCGCGATCCGTTGTCGACATCACGCGCGATCCGAAGTTTCTCGACGACGTTATGACCGTGCTCAACAACGGCACACCGGTGCGATTGATTGCCGGCGCACGATCGCGCAACGAGTGGGACGTTCCGGAATTCGTTTTGGATTCGGCGGAGATGAAGCTGCTGCAGAACACCGGACATTTAGTGACGATCGAATCGCCGCAAGCGTTCGCAGACGCGGTCGCAGGTTTCGTGCACGCGTGACGCAAGCGGTGTTGATTACCGGCGCGTCGACCGGGATTGGCTACGCGACGGCCGTACTTCTCGCGCAAAAGGGCTATTCCGTTTTTGCCGGTGTGCGCACCGCACGCGATGCCGAAGTACTCGACGCGCAACACGCGAACATCACGCCGGTGATTCTTGACGTTGTCAACGATGCAGAAATCGAGCGCGCCGCAAGCGCCATACGCGAACGTGCGCTTCCGCTCGCGGGCGTGGTGAACAATGCCGGAATTGCGATCGCCGGTCCGCTTGAGTATCTGCCGTTATCGCAGCTGCGCAAGCAGTTTGACGTCAACGTTTTCGGCGCGCTCGCAGTGACGCAAGCGGTGCTGCCGATACTGCGCGAGTCACGCGGGCGTGTCGTTTTCGTCAGTTCCGTTTCAGGCCAAATCGCGCCGCCGTATCTTGGGCCGTACGCGGCATCGAAATTTGCGCTCGAGGCAATGGCCGATGCGCTTCGCATGGAGCTCGCACAGTTCGGCATTTGCGTATCGGTCGTGCAGCCAGGCAACGTCAAGACGCCGATTTGGCAAAAGGGCCGTAACGCCAAAGATGCGATGCTTGCCGCGTTGCCTGCAGCTGCAATCGAACACTACGGAAAATACTTCAACCGCCTGGTCGAGCTCACCAAACGCGAAGAAGAAACCGGCATCGAACCCCCGGTCGTTGCAGGCGCCATTCTGCGCGCGTTGACCGATGCTACGCCACGCGCGCGCTATACGGTCGGCGAGCCCGCGGGATGGCAACGAAAAATGGCATCCGTGTTGCCGGAACGGTGGCGCGACAAGCTCGTTTTGCGCAACTTTGAGTGATCCTATTGACTCCAAGTGCTACGACATCGGTGTGAAACCGGTCGTATTGGAAGGCAGCCGCGTGCGGCTCGAACCGCTTGAAAAGCGGCATTTTCAGCAGCTCAGCGAGATTGGCAACGATCCAACGCTGTGGGAATTCACGTATCAGACGAATTTGTTCTCGAACGCCGCCGATGCGCGAGCATGGTTCGACCATGCAATGGCTAGCGGCAACATTCCGTTTGCAGTGATCGATAAGAACAGTGGCGACGTCGCCGGTTCAACGCGGTACTTCGACATCGACGAGGCGAACCGCAAGCTCGAAATCGGTTACACATTCCTAGGACGCGCATGGTGGCGCACCGGCATCAATACGGAGATGAAGCTGCTTCTTCTGACCCACGCGTTCGAACAGTGGAATGCGCTGCGCGTTCAGCTAAAGGCACAAGCGGTGAACCGGCGATCGCACAATGCAATTCTTCGGCTTGGCGCGACGCACGAAGGAACACTTCGCAATTTTCGCATCCGCGCAAACGGCGAGGTTTCGGACGTGAATATTTACAGCATCACCGTCGAAGAGTGGCCGCAAGTCAAGCAGCGCCTCATCAGCCTCTTGGAGCGAAGCCCCGGTATCCTCGCATTGGGATAACCATCTGCACGTCGAGCATGCCACGTCTGTTGAGCGGCAGATCTGCGATGAACGCATGCACGGCTTCGAGGGAGTCTGCTTCCAGGTGCAACACCGCGCCGAGATGATCGCCCCGGCTCCAAATGTTGCGAATCGTCCCTGAGATGTAAGCGGCGCGCACAAATTCAGCCTCCGGTTCGAGCAGTTCGGCGAATTGCTCTTCGCTGAAGCTTTCCGTGCGGCGGCGCATGACGGCGAGGAATTGCATGGAGCGCGGTTAGCGTTGGTGGATGGGGCGTCCTTCGCACGGCCCGCGCCTCGGTGCCTGCCGGCAGCGGTGGAAAGGCTCAGCGTGACAGGGAATCCAAAGCCGGAGGGATGGCGTTTGATTCGTTGCGTGCGTTTGTTGAGGGGCTTGAGCGTGCCGGCGAGTTGCATCGCGTTACGGCGCCGGTCGATCCGAAACTCGAGATTAGTGAGATTAGCGATCGCGTTGTGAAAGCGGGCGGTCCGGCACTGCTCTTTGCGAACGTGCGCGGATCGCAGTTTCCCGTGCTGACGAATCAGTTCGGCACGCGCAAGCGTATGGCAATGGCACTCGGCGCACGTTCGCTCGATGAAGCTTCCGAGCGCGTGCGCAAACTGCTGGACGTATCGATTCCGAAGGCTGGTCTTGCTGCACTTGGGAAGTTGCTCGATCTTGCGCCGCTCGCCGCCGCGATCCCGAAAACGGTCTCAAGCGGAACGTGCCAAGACGTCGTGATTCACGATCCGGATCTGACGAAGTTGCCGGTGCTCACGACGTGGCCGCTCGATGCCGGTCCGTTCATTACGCTGCCGCTGGTCATCACCAAAGATCCGCGCAATGGCCGGCCCAACGTCGGCATGTACCGCATGCAGGTTTACAATGCAACGCAAACCGGCATGCATTGGCAGCGTCACAAGCAAGGGCGTGCGCATGCCGCGGCGTGGGGCGATCGCATTCCCGTTGCCGTAGCCATCGGCGCCGACCCCGCGCTTACGTATGCAGCCACAGCTCCGCTGCCGCCTGTGCTGGACGAATTCGCATTTGCCGGATTGTTGCGCGGGTCATCGGTGAAACTCGTGCAATGCAAGACCGTCGATCTGAAAGTGCCGGCCGATGCAGAATTCGTGCTGGAAGGCTACGTCGACAACACCGATTTGCGAACCGAAGGCCCCTTCGGCGACCATACCGGTGTCTATAGCTTGGCCGATCGGTACCCGACATTTCACGTGCAGTGCATCACCCACCGCAAAGATCCAATTTATGCGGCAACCGTCGTCGGCAAGCCGCCAATGGAAGACGCTTGGCTGGGAAAGGCAACGGAACGTTTGTTTTTGCCGCTACTGCAAATGGTCGTGCCGGAGATCGTCGATATGAATTTGCCGGTCGAGGGCGGTTTCCACAATCTCGCGATCGTGTCCCTCAAAAAATCGTATCCCGGTCACGCGAAAAAAGTGATGAACGCGCTCTGGGGCCTCGGACATATGATGATGCTCACGCGGGTGCTGGTCATCGTCGACGAGGATGTCGACGTGCAAAACACGCGGCACGTTGCGTGGTTCGTGCTGAACAACTTGGATGCACAGCATGACGTCGTCATGATGCCCGGACCGGTCGACGATCTCGATCACGGATCGTACTCCGTAGCTCTTGGCATGAAAGTCGGCGTTGATGCAACGCGAAAATCCGCGGACGAAGGCTACCACCGCGAGTGGCCGCCCGACATCGTCATGGATGAAGCAACGCGTACACAAGTAAGCGCGAGGTGGAAAGAGTTTGGACTCGATCGCATGCGCACGGCGAGCGATGTTTGGTCGGGGCAAGCGCCGTGAACGAAGTGCGCATCTTTCTCAAAGAAATCCGCATCGAACACACGCTGTTTGCGCTGCCGTTCGCGTACGTCGGCGCGCTGTTCGGGGCACGCGGCGTGCCGAGCGTGCATGCGGTCGTGTGGATTACGCTTGCCGTGCTCGGCGCGCGTACGGCCGCCATGGCGGCGAACCGGTTTTTCGACAAAGATATCGACGCGCGTAATCCACGCACGGCGCGACGCGCGCTCGCGAGCGGTCAAATGTCATCGCGCGTGATGCTGGCCGCGATTATCGCGGGCATCGTGCTGCTGCTGATCGCCGCGTGGCAGCTTAATCCACTGTGCGTAAAACTGCTGCCAATTGCTGCGCTCGGGCTGCTAGTTTACCCGCTCTGCAAACGCTTTACATGGCTCACGCATTTCGTGCTGGGCGCCGTCGACGGACTTGCGCCGCTGGGCGCGTACATCGCCGTGACCGGACGCCTATCACTCTCGGCCCTAGCGCTCTTCGCTGCCGTGACCGTGTGGGTTGCCGGATTTGACGTGTTGTATGCGCTGATGGATCTGCCGGTCGATCGCGAGCAAGGCATCCACTCGCTGCCGGCACAGTTCGGCGAATCGCGCGCACGACGGCTCTCGATAATGCTGCACGCCGTGATGCTTGCGCTGCTGCTGCTCGCCGGCTATTTGACGTCGATTAGCGCCTTTTACTATCTCGGTTTGCTTGCGGGGCTCGCGCTCATTGCCGATGAGTGGCGCCTGCTCGCCCGCGCGCCGAACGTCTTCGTGCTCAACGAGCGCGTCTTCCGCGCAAATATGACGTTTTCGGTCGCGTTTCTGCTAACGACCATCGCCGCGTTCACGTTAGGATAGCGATGACCCTCAACCGCCGTCGCTTTCTTACCATTGCCTCAGCTGCAGCCGGCGCCGCTGCGGTTCCGGCCGCGGCGCGTGCGCAGTTCAACAATCAGTATCAACGCGCGCTGTCGATAGCACTCAACCTCCCGCTTTCCGGAACGCACGCCGCAAGCGGACAAGAAATTTACAACGGCGTGCAAGCGGCGGTCGACGAGGTGAACCGCTTCGGCGGTTCGTTCGGCACCGCATTTCAGGTTCGCCCGTTCGACGACATGGGCTCGCTCGGCCAAGCGATCGGGAACGCGCAATTCGCAGCCTCCGATGTAACGGTCCTCGCGACGATCGGCGATGTCGATGCAAACGTGATTGCCGGAACGCTGCAATCGTATGCCAATGCGCGAATGCCGATCTTCGTACCAGGCTCTACGGCGGACGTCGTGACCGCGCGCGGCTATCGCAACGTGTGGCGTTTGCCGGTGAAGGATTCCACGGAAGGCCAGCTCGCGGCCGCGTATGCCGTGCACCATCTTGGGGTTAAGACTGCGGTGGCGGTTGCGCAAGACGGCGTTTACGGCGGTGACGTCGCATCCGGATTCGTCAATGGTGCACACGCCGCGAAGGCGAGTGCGGTTGCCTATCTGTTTCCATCGGACCGTCCCAATTACGCCGCGGCGGCAAAGGCCATTCTTACAAAGAACCCCGACTTCGTCTATTTGTCCGGTGTGACAAGCGATCTGGGTCCGCTAATACCGGCGCTGCGCGCCGCCGGCTACAAGGGCAAGTTCGGCGGATCGCAAGGCTTTTACAATACGCAAACGCTGCGGTACGCGGATGAATTTGCCGGCGGTTTGATCTCGACGTCGATGCCTCCGTTCGAACGCATGACGGATCCGTCGAACTATTTGGCAGACTTTCGCGCGCGTTCCGCGGTGACGGCGCTCTCCGCATTCGGCTACGCGGCTGCGCAAATTATTATCGCGGCTTCACGTCGCGCCGGTGCGACGACGCGGCTTGCAATGCTTTCGGCGCTGCAAGGGCCGACGTCGTACAACACCATTGTCGGTTCGTTGCAGTTCGGCTTTGACGGCGACCCGATCGATCCGCTCGTCTATTTTTACGCGCCGGACGGCAACAAGTTCAAATTTCTCGCACCCTCGCACGCGACGCCGTTTGTGCTCTGAAGTGATGCGGCGCCGCCTGCGCGGTGTAGGCACGCGGCATCTCTTCTTCGGCTTCTTCCAGCATCAACACAAACCGCAGTTTCCAGGCGCCAAGCGCGAGCGAAAATTTCGTTCCAAAGATTTCCACGATGACTTATGCCTCCACGCGGCGCCACTGCACCAGTGAGACCGCCAGATATACGACAACGAGTGCGGCCAGAATCAGCAGGTTCGCGCCCATCGTGAACCCCGATTGCGCCTTGACTTGCGCTTGATGCACGCTGAACGACATGTAGGTGAACGGATCCAGGTAGCTGAGCGCTTTGAAGACCGCATGGAACCCCGCCGCAATGGCGTTGACTTGCGCCGGCTCGGCAAGGATGCCGCTTACGGACGGCACGAGAACGGCGGCTACCCACAAAATTCCCATGATCATACCGGGTCCGCGTTTGAACGATGAAGACGCGGCGGTGATCATCGCGTACCACGCAAACGGCCCGACCAGCGCAACGCCGATGATTGGTCCCGATCCTTGCTCGGCGGCAAACCGTGGCACGAAGAACATCAGTGTCGCGAGCAGCGTCACGAGAATCATCGCGACCTGCGCGACGACGATCGCCGCAACGTCAATTGCAAACGCCGCAACGGCATAGTGTTCGCGCGAAAACGGTTTAGTCCACGCAAGGTCGAGATGTCCGTCGTTCTCCTTGGCCGGCGCACCGCCCAGAATCGATGCGACGAGCAGCCCGATCGGCGCGGACATGACGAACAGCACGGCCCAATAAAATTCGGGAACTTCAGGTTTGAAATGCATCACCGTATGCGCAGTTTTTCCGTCGGGCGAAATTGACTCGTTCTGGCTCAGGTTGCCCATGCTCATATGGTGGCGGCGCGCGCCGGTGTTTGGTTCGGTCACGTCCATGTCGAACGTTCCGTTCGGATGCTGCACGATAATCGCATGCGTCGATCTTTGCGGGTCGTCAACAACCGATCTGATCGACCCGTCCGGCAGCACAGTGCGCGAAACGTGCGCGGTCGGCGAACCGGTGAGTTGCTTCGGCCAATCGCGAACGTTGCCGTCGTGAAGGGACAACCGGATGGTTACGGCGATGGCGAAGAATATCACGAGCAGAACGCCGGCAATGATCAGCGCGCGCTTGGCACGCAGCAATTCGACGTAGTACATTACTTCACAGTCTCCACAACGTCGGCGCTCGTGCCGGCGTCCACGGCGTTCAAGAAAATATCTTCGAGATTGAGATCCACGACGCGCACGCTTTGCGCGCCCATGGCCGAGAGCTGCTGCGCGATGGAGTCGCCGCCGCTGCTCACCGTTAAGCGAAGAATCCGGCCGGTGCGTTCAACGCGTCTCACGCGCGAATCGTGCGTGAGACCGTTGACCGCGATCGCGTCGCTGGGGAAAATACCTTCGACGATCTTCGATTGCGCTTTGAGATCGTCGACCGCTCCGCTGAGCACGTTACGTCCGCGTTGCAAGACCGCAATATGATCCGCAGCGCGCTCCACCTGGCCGATCTGATGTGAAGAAAGAATGATCGTCGTTCCCTGCGCGGCCGCATCGATGATCAGTTTAAGCACCGAACGTTGATTCACCGGATCCAAACCGCTGGTCGGCTCATCCAAAATCATCGTCTTCGGCTCAATTGCAAACGCGAGCACGACGGAAAGCGCGGTACGCATACCTTTCGACATCGAACGCACGCGCTTTTTCGGCTCCAGCGAGAACAGCGCCATTAATTCAGCCGCACGTCTGGAGTTAAACCTTTTGAAGGCCAGCCGCTGCATCTCGAGATGCTCACCGGCGGTCATCCATTCATAAAGCGCACTGCGTTCGGGCACATACGCGAGCTCTTCGAACGTGGACGGCATTAGCGGGCCGTCATCGAACCGCACGCTTCCCGACGACACGTTCGCCATGCCGAGCATGCATTTAAACGTTGTGGTTTTTCCGGCGCCGTTGGGGCCGAGCAGACCAAAAACGCTGCCGTCCGGAATCGTGATGCTCACGTCGTCCAC
Organism: uncultured bacterium; assembly: GCA_964514445.1. Classification (GTDB taxonomy): domain Bacteria; phylum Vulcanimicrobiota; class Vulcanimicrobiia; order Vulcanimicrobiales; family Vulcanimicrobiaceae; genus DASSRQ01. The sequence goes on from CAZERJ010000007.1 coordinate 8,722, forward strand.
TGCGGTAAACGATCCGTAGCGTTTGGTCAAATGGTCGATCGTGATGCTCATGCTTCCTCCGGAAACCACCGCTTGATCGCGGCATCGACATAGGCACGAATATGAGGGGGCTGCACGCCGACGGCTTTCGCTTCGCGCACGGCTTGATCGAAGGCTTGCGCCGTCACATCACCGGCCGCCGCACGCGCGGCATCAACGGTTCCGTTGCCGCGCACAAACGATCCGCGCCCAGGCGCAGTCTCAATCACTTCGTCGCGCTCAAGCTCACGATAAGCGCGTGCAACGGTATTCGGATTCACCGTCAGGTCCAGCGCCAGTTGTTTCACCGTCGGCAGCTGCTCGCCCGGAGCGAGCACGCCGAGTGCGACTGAACGTTTCACCTGTTCGATGATTTGGAGGTAGATTGGAACGCCGCTGCGCGTGTCTACCGTAAGAACGGCGGGCATCTCTAACCTTTAGAGTTTCGGCCCCCAGCCAAGAAACAAGCTCCCCGGCTGCTGCTGAAGCGGAAACGAAGGCCGGCTCTGAATCCCAGACGGGCGATTACTACGAAGATCCTGCGTCATAACTTTCTTCCTTTACCACTGTCCTAGTTCAATATTTTACTAGTACACTAGTACAATAACATAACACCCCGGCATGTCAATACCCCTCCCAAAAAAAAATATCTTTCGCACCCCACGACGGCGCCTTTGTTTTGCTCGGGGTTGGCGTGAGGGCATGGTCCCCGCGGGTCCTCTGAATTCGGGGCGAAGCCAGGATGGCGAGAGCCCCGCCAATTCAGGAGGTCGGCACTGCGCACGATGCGCGGTGCCGACCGCGGCCCGCGGGGACCGTGCCCTCACGGCAACCCGAGCAAAACAAAAGCGCCGGAGGTCCACCCCGGCGCCAAGATCTTTTTATCCCTCTTCTTCTTTTTCGTTTTCGTCGGCGTCGTCATTGCCCGGAGGCGTAGGTCCGCTAGGGCGTTCGTAAGACATAAAATTCCCTTTCACGATAAGGTTGTTCGGCTCGTGCGGCGGAGTGTTATCCAGCGCGTGCGTTCTCCCTGGCGATGAACGATGCGATCTCCGCGCGCGAACGCACGTTCAGTTTCGTGAAGATCGATGCTACGTGATTCTCGACGGTGCGTTCGCTCAGCACCAGCGATTCCGCAATCGACCGATTCGATTTGCCTTCCGCCACAAGCAGCGCAACTTCCGATTCGCGCGGAGAGAGCGAAGCCGCTACCGGCGGCTTTTTGATGAGCGCTGCAACGCGCTGCGCTTCAGCGTATGCGCCGCTTTCCTGATAAAGTTCGTGCGCCGGCGCCAGGTCGCCGGCGAGCTCAAGTGCCTGAGCTTGATACACCGGCCACGGCAGCGCCGCGAACAACTCCGCCGCAGCGTGTGCAAAGTTCGCGCGATCTTTACCGGTTGCGCCGTACGCCCGCATCAAGGCTTGAACGGCCGCGGCGCTTCGGCTGCGTTCAATCCACGGCGAAATCAGCTCGTGCGCGGCCTCTACGGTGCGGCGTGAACCGATGCGCGCCGCGATGAGCAGAAGATCGAGGTTATTTCCGGCGCTGTGAATACGTGGAAGCGTACGTTCCACGAGCGCAACAGCTTCGCCGGTGCGGCCTTGCGCAATCATGTGTTCCGCAACGCCGAACGCAACCGGCCCGAAGACGACCGGATCGTTCGAACCGAACGCCTCTTCAAGCAGACGCGGCCGCGCGCACGCCATCATGAGCGCAGCATCACCCATTCGTAGCGCGAGCGGCAGACCGACGGAAGCAGCGCGAAAGACGTACATTCCGCCATCGTTCAAATATGGCAGCATCAAACGCACGGCAGCACGTGCGTTCTCGAATTTTCCGGACACATAGAAAAGCCGGGCGCGCATATGCAGGAATGGCGCGGTATATTGATCCCCGACGCTCTCGAGTAAAGGCTGCATGCGCTCCTGCAACTCAAAGGCGTATGGGTAATCGTCGAGTTGCGACGCACACGCCAGCGCTATCGCGTTCCCGTAACGGCTGAGGGCAACGAGCGGTTCTTGCTCCGAAGCAATTTTCAAAGCGCGTTCGGTCGATGCTTTCCAGTCGCCGCCACCGAAAGTGTGAACGTCGTAACCGGCGCGAGCCTCGTAATAACGAATCAGTGCGATGCTGCCGCCATATGATTCGAGATCGGCCGCGGCATCAAGCTGCTCCCGGGCTTCATCGGTGCGCCGCAGATGCACGAGATACCACGCCAGCAGTGCACGCAGTTCGAACTGCATGCTCTCATCGATGTCCGCGCCGAAGCTGCGCAGCGCATCACGCAGCACGGACACCGATCCTTCATCGTTGAGCGCAAGAAAATTGGCGCGTGACAATGCAATTGCCGAGCTCACAGCGCGCTGCACGGGAAGTTCGTCACGCGCCCATTCGAGCAAACGCGCACGCAGATCGGCGGTCATGTTGAAGCGCCCCGCGCGTTCGTACGCTTCGGCGAGCTGTTCGTACAACTCGTAGTTCGCTACATCGACCGGACGTTGCGCGATCGCCCGTTCGAGCATAAGCGCGGCATCGTCGAACGCCCCCAGCGCAAATGCGGCTTGAGCAGCGCGCGTGTTATAAATTTCCGAGGCCTGGCCATTACCGGACATCCAGTAATGATACGCAAGACGAGCTTGCACATCGGCCGCCTGCGGCCCGGCTTCCAATATACGCGCGACGCGCGCGTGCAGTTCGGCAACTTCCACGGAAAGTAAATCCGCTGTGACGGCACGGCGGATGAGCGCGTGCGTAAACGAAAAGCGCGAGCCGTCTTCGGTAACGACACCGGCGCGCCGAGCTTTGCGCAGTACGTCGAGCACCGCCGAAGCTTCTATCTGTGCGACCTCCGCCACGATAGTGTGATCGAAGGTTTCCATCGCGGCGCACACCCGCAGCACATCAAGCTCCGTTGCGCTGAACTGCGAGATGCGATCGTGCACCAGCGCTTGCAGCGATACCGGAAGCGACGAGCGCAGCGCCTGCGGATCGGCGGCGACATGGCGGACGAGCTCGCCGAGTAAGAGCGGATTTCCGCCACTCAGTTCGCAGATGGTGCGGCGGACGTCGAGCGGCAGCGGATCGGGATGGAGCTGCGCGATCAGCAGCATCGCCTCTCCTTCGCTCAAAGGGCGCAGCACGAGCGTATCGGCAGCCAAGCGCGCGAGGTTGCCGATGAGCGGGCGGGCCTGTTCGCTGCCTGAGGCCTCCTGCGCCCGGTACGTCGCCAGGAGCAGCACGGGGATCGTGCCGATGAAGCGCGCAAGGTGCGTGAGCACTCCAGCGGACGCGCTATCGATCCAGTGGATGTCTTCGAACGCGAGCACCAGCGGCTGCTGCGCCGCGTAGAGCGAAATCGCACGCACCACTGCATCCAGAAGCGGACGCTGCCCTTCCTCGGGTTGCATGTCGAGGACGGGACGCAGGGCCAGCGACAGGTCGGGATGCGCCTTGAGCACACGCGGAAAGCGCGCGTCCAGGGTTTGAAGCAGATCGCGTACGGGCGCATACGGTGCACCGGCATACTCTAACGCCGCCCCGGTCGCCGCGGGGTTGAATTCTTGGACGAGCCGAGTCTTGCCCGAGCCGCCCTCGCCCTCGAGCAGCACGAAGCGGCCCGCACCGCCCGGCGCAGGCAGCAACGCGCGAAGCCGCGCCAGTTCGTTAACGCGCCCGATTAAAGCGGCGGACCCGGTACCCATTCACCAAGGTATTTCGACAAGTTAGGGGTTTTCCCGGATGTGGGCGCACCGCCCCGGCGGCTACCATGCAGACAAGTTCACCGACATGGAGACCGCGATGCAAGACCGTGACCTCATTTGGACTACCGGAACCGACCTTCAAATCGCAACGCTATCGGCTCGGCTGCGCGATCTGCTGTTCGCGGACGGCGTTCTTCCCTCGCGTCTCCACGTCGGTGAGCTTTGGAGTGAAGAGGATCCCTTCGGCATGATGGTCGTCGCGCACCGGTGGGTGCTCGACGGCGAGAGCATGGCGTTCGATACAAAGCGCGCCGGCATGCATCTGCGTATCGAGCTCGAGCCTCTGTACGATTTGTCCGGCGCCGTCGTCGGTGTGGCAGGCCGCGCAACACCGGGTGTGGGCACTGCGCCGCAATCGTGGGATCTCCAGACGCTTCAAGAGGCGGAGCGCGCGTGCGGCTTCGGCATGTGGAAGACGGACTTGCGTTCGCGGGGCACTCTGTGGTCATCCGGCGCGTACGACATTCTCGGCGTTCCGCCCGGCGGCGCGATCGGCGATCTTCGCGACTACGACCACGCCGAGGACGTCGAAATTATCGCAAGTGCCATCCGCGAAGGTGAGATTACCGGCGCAGGATACCAATGCGATCACCGCATCGTTCGTCTCGACGGTACGACGCGCTACGTGCAAGAGCAGCTGCGCGTCGTTTACGACGAGCACGGAACGGCGTGCGTGCATATCGGCAGCCTCATCGACATCACCGAACGCAAAACCACCGAAGCGCGACTTGCGCGCATGGCGCATTACGATCCGGTCAGCAAACTCCCCAACCGTACGCTGCTCGAACAACGCTTGCACGCGGCGCTGGCAAAGGCACAGACGAACGGTTCGGGCTGTGCGGTGTTGTTTTTAGATATCGATAACTTCAAACGCGTCAACGACACGCACGGTCATGCCACCGGTGACGAATTGCTTCAAGCCATCGGCACGCGTTTGACGCACCATGTGCGTGCCAGCGACACGGTGGCGCGCATCAGCGGCGATGAATTTGTGATCGTGCTCGACTCGATGCGCACGCCGGGCGACATCGAACTGTCGGCGCGTAAAATCCTGGAAAGTTTCGAATCGCCGTTCCAACTGTCCGGTTCGATCGAATGCCGCGTGGGCGCGAGCATCGGCGTTGCAATCTATCCGGGGTGCGGCACGTCCGCGCGGTCACTCATTGCGGCCGCCGACCGGGAGATGTACGCGGTGAAACGAAATGGCGGGCGAGGCGTAAAAATAGCATGCGCGAGCTCTTTCGAGGACCTCTCTCAGTTACGTACCGCGGTGAGCGGCTAGCGTTTATCCTAACGCTGCTGTTCGCATTTCCCGCGGCAGCGGCGATTGGCTACGTCCTCCGGGAAGACGTTCATCCCTCGCAAATTGCCGTGCTCGGCGTCATCGCCATGGTCTACGTCACGCTTGCGCGTGGACGACTCGTCGGCAGCAGCGTGCGGATTCACGAAGCGCAGTATCCGCGCGTATTTTCGATCGTGAAGCGTTGCGCGGCCGCGCTCGGATTGCCGGTTCCGCTGGTGTTCGTGCGGGACGATCCGATGGTGCCGCTGGTGAGCGTTGGTCTTGGCGAACCGTATTCGCTCGTCATTTCCAGCAACTGGATCGAACATTTCAGCGACGACGAATTGACGTTCATGGTAGGGCGAGAGCTCGGGCACATTGCCGCGGGGCACGCGCGGTTCACTTCACTCCTGAGCGTCAACGGTAATGAAAATGCCATCGTCTCGCTCATCTTCGGCGCGTGGCTGCGGCGCACGGAGCTCACCTGCGACCGCGTCGGCCTGCTCTGCTGCGGATCGCTCGACGCGGCCATGCGCGCAATCGTGGTGGCCTCGCTGCATGCATTCGGGCGCAAAATCGACCATCTCGCGTTCGCGGAACAAGCCAGTGACGTGCACGCGGATTCCGTGCTGCGCTTCGGTGAGTTTCTCGGTTCAATGCCGTATGCAACGCGGCGCATTGAAGCGATGCGAGAGTTCTTTGCAAGCGAACAGTACCGCCGTTTGGAAGAAACGTTCGTCAACGAAAGCGCAGAAGAACCGGTACCGATGCCCGAATCGGTCGGCGCGCATGTCGGTAAGCACGATCTCGCCGGCTGGTGGCGGCGCATGACGGCGCTGATGTTGGACGCGATCATCGTCCAGGCACTTGTCACAACGCTCGTCGGCGTAAGCGGCGGCGGCGAAGCCGTGCAAGTGCACGTCACCAAACACGGACACACGACGACTGTGACAAGGCCGGTGGCAGCGGACGTGCAGAGTTCCGAAGAGATGTTTGCGATCGGTCCATTCGGCGTACACGCGAACGGCATCACGTGGAAGAACAATAGCGCGCTCGATTGGAGCGGCGTACGGCAAATGATTTCCAGTTCGCTCGTACCGCTCGAGATGTGTATCTACTTCGGGTTGCTCGTGGGCATTGCGGGGCAAACGCCGGGCATGATGATCACGGGCATAAAAGTCGTGCGTGAGGATTTCGGAAAACCGTCGATCGGACAAAGTCTCTGGCGGTACGTCGTCGGCCTGTTTATGTTCTGGTTGATTCTGCCGCTCAGTCCATTCAACCGGCTGTACTTACACGACCGGCTTTCCGGCACGCGGACGATCGTCACCGAACGCGTGCTGGCGCGTGTGCGCGCCGCCTAGACCTCGAGCGCGTTGCGCATGCGCGCGCGGTAATTCGCAAAACCGATAACAGCGACCAATTCGACGATCTCTTCTTGCGAAAAGTGCGTCTGAAGCGCCGACCGTACCGTCGACGGTAGGCCGCGCGGTTCTCGCGTCAACGCAACGGCCGCTGCGAGTGCTGCTTTTTGCGCATCGGTGTAGTGCGTACTGCGCGCATTGTCCCAAAGATCGTTGAGCATCGCTGTGGACGCGCCAAGCGCGCGCGCGTGTTTGCGATGCTCCACGACCAGCGGCGTACAGTACGTCAAACCGCCGACCATTGCGGCGCACAAATGCTTTGTGAGTGCGGGCACGCCGCCGCCGCCCATGACGATCGCGGCATGGTCTTCGATCGCGCGTGCGATCACCTATCCGGGGCTTTGGGTGTAACGGCGGAAGCGCGCGTCACCGCGCACGGCGTCCATGCGCGGATCGATTGCGAGCAGCGCGGCCGGTTCACCCAGACGCAGGCGGGCCAGCAGTGCAAGCGCTTCGTCTTTTCTGCCGAGCGCGATGAGCGCAGCAACGTAATTGTCGGCCGAAGTGGACTTCAACGCCAAGCCGGTCCGCGCGGTATTCAACTCGCGCGCAGCGCTACGCGTATCGTGCAGCTTGGCATACGCATGCGCGAGCAATGCCGCTGCATCGTAGCGGCAGAACGAGCATTTCGTGGCGTACGTGGTATACGCAGCGATCGCGGCGCGTTCGTTCCCCACCGCCTCATACGCCATGCCGATCGTTGAATAGGCGCCGTAGCGCTGAGGCGAGAGATCTAAAGCTTGCCGTCCGTATGCCAGCGCGTCGTCGTACCGTCGCGACAAGAATGCTGCTTGCGCAAGCCAGTCGGTGCCCGCGACGCTGAGCGGATCCAAGTTCGCCGCCTTTTGCAGCTCGGTGTATCCTGCGCGCGCGCTTCCGCGCATAAGCAATGCGGCGCCGAGCCACTGGTGCGCGGGCGCATACGACGGATCGAGTGCCAATGCGCGGCGGTAGTTCGCGAAGCCCGCGTCCATCCGGTGCTCGTCGATCGCAACCAGGCCAAGGACGGCGTACGCCTCGGCTGAGCGCGCATCATAGCGCAGGGCCGTGCGCGCGTATGCGGCAGCACGCGCGAGTGCCGCCTTCGTTCCAAGGCTGCCAAAACCGTAGTCACCCTCGATCGCATAGCTCGACGCGAGCGCTGCGTACCCGCGAGCATCCTTTGGATCGCTCCTGACGACCCGCAGAAAATACTGTTCGCTTTTTTGCAGCCCGGATGCAGTGCGCTGGTTCCAATAATATTTGCCCATCGCGTAAAGCCGGGCGCCGGCAGGTGAAAGTGCCGGCGACGGCGCGATCGCGGGGCGCGAGCGTGCCAATCCGTACGAAGCGCCGCCAACGATGATCAGCAAGCCGCACGCCGCGGCGGCAATGTGGCGGAACGCGTTTCGCCGCGACGGCAGCGGTTGGGGGACGGGCGAAGCAGCAGGTGCCGTTTCGATCGTGACCTCGCCCGTGAAGCGGTATCCGCGGCGCGGAACGGTTTCGATCAGATGTTGCGCACTATACCGGCGAAGCGTCTTGCGGATCACGTAGACGTTTTGCGCGAGGTTGGCTTCTTCAACGTAGCCTTCAGGCCACACGCGTTCCAGCAGCTCGCCCTTCGTCACAACTTCTTGTGGATGTTCGATGAGTCCGAGAAGTGTTTCGACGACTTTCGGGCCAAGCGCAAGCGGCTGTTCGCCGACCTGGAGCAACAAATGTTCCCGGTCCAATTTGAAGGCACCAAAGCGGTACGTTGTCATCATTTTCTCCTCGTCCCGTACAATTGATGACTTTCTCAAGATTCGGCGCGGTGCCTTGCCGTTATACTGGCCGTGTGATGCATGCTCGCAGGACCGTTGCCCTGATTCTAGCTGTGGCTTGCGCCGCGGTTGCCATATGTAACGCTCCGGCAGGCGCCGTCGTAACGGCGCAGGCGACGGTTGCCGCGGTAGCGGCGGCGCACCCCCTGCCGCTAGACCCGTCTTTGAGCGACCCGGAGTGGCAGGCGGGCGCCGTTTCGGGCACGTTTGAGAACTTGACCACCCGCAGCACTGCACCGCTCGCTACGAAGGCGTACATCCTCTATGACACGGCGAACGTCTATATAGCTATACGTTCGGAGCAGCGCGGTGTTTCGATCACGGCCACGCAAACCACGAACGACGTCGGCTTCGGCGTGGATGACTTTGTCGGCGTCGGTATCGATACCAGCGGCAACGGCACGAACTCGTACTACTTCGAGGTGACGCCGCGCGGCGTACGGTACCAGCAATCGAACGAGAATGCGCGGTACCGTCCGCAATGGTCCGCCGCCGCAAAGCAGGACTCGGGCGGCTGGACTGCCGTTCTCATCGTTCCGCTGCGCATCATGCGGCTGCACGGAGGATCACCTCAGAGCTGGCGCATCAATTTCGTGCGCGGTATCGCAGCCAACGGCGAACACTACACGTGGGCCTACGACGGCATCATGCAAGACTCGGGCGCCGGCAACTGGCCCACGTTCTACGACGTGCGCTTTTGGCCGAGGTGGTCGGGCATCGTAGTGAGCAGCGCCATGCTGCGGTCCGCCAGGCCCAAACCTCGCGCCGAAGTCTACGGTCTTGAAAGCATTGGAGCGGACCGGCAGATGTTTGCGCAATCGAACGGCACGTTTGCACCCGAGCACGTGCGTGTTGCAGGCACGGATGTGTCATATCCCGTGACCTCGACGATCAACTTCGTTGGAACGCTCAATCCGGATTTTTCGAACGTCGAAATCGACCAGCAAACGATTGCGCCGCAAGAGTTCCGCCGCGCGCTCCAGGAGTATCGCCCGTTCTTTACGCAGGGCGCGAATTTCATCAATGCCAACGCCATCACGGTCGGGAACGACACGACGTTCTACTCACCCTCGATCGGGCCGTTCGATCGCGGTGCGAAAATCGAAGGAACGTTCGGCATGCAGTCTTTCGGCGTGATGAACTTCCGCGGCTACGATCGGACGACGGGTAACGAGTTCGACGACATCGCCTACGGGTACAAGCACGCGCTGCCGAATCGGACCTTCCTATACTGGGTCGACGGCGTGCTTGCGCATCATAGCGCCTTCGGGCACGACGCAACGAACGAATTCGGATTTGCCGTACGCAACTTGCGAACGGGCTTTGTCGGCGGCATCGATAGCAGCCAAGAAAACGCCGGCCCAACGTGGCTGCCGCAGCGGCACGCCTCGCACAGCAATGCGTTCATCGACGTCCACAAGCCGAACTACGAATGGAATATCGGATATTCGAAGATTACGCCGAATTACAACCCAATCGACGGTTTTACGGCGAACTCCGACGTTGAGGGACCAATCTTCGTTGCCGACACAACGGCGGCGGCGCCCGGCGTGAAAAACTTCTTTGCATTCCTCAACCTGGACCGTTTCCGCGATCGCTCGGGCGCGGTCCATCAAGCCGACTTCGACCTTACGGTAAACGCGACGTTCAGGAACGGATTTTCGATCAACGGTCTTGGCCCGAGCGTCGGCGAGCTTCGTTCGTATTCGCTCATCGATCCGAAGAGCGCCGGCACCACGTGCGGCGATTCATCGCTGCCGCGCTCGTACTTCACGGGGTTTCCGAGCTATTATTGCGGCCGCACGGACACGTTCAATCTGTTCGGCATTCCGATCGGATACCTTGACGGCACACCCACGCCCATCGATGCTTCGGTAAACTTTGGGCGCTTCGGTTACGGTTTAGTTGGTGCGAACGACCACGGCGCGGATTATCTGCACCTTTACACGTTCTCGTTCTCGCGGCCATTGCCTCACAACCTCACGCTAGGATTCGAATGGGACGGCACCTATGAACGCGCGGTGAGCACCGGTGCAGCGGACGCGCAATTCCTGCGACGTATCTCGCTCGGCATGCTGCTGGGGACAGATACAAATGTCACACTTTCGCTTCGTGGCATCAACGGGAACGGCGGATTTGCTTTACCCGGCAACAACCTTGCGGCGGCGTTTCACAAACGTTTCCGTAACGGCGACGAAGTATTTCTGAACTTCGGAACACCTGCCGCTTCCAGCACGGTCAACCGTTTTATCGTCAAATACTTGATGCATTTTGGTGGCGACACAGGCACTTAATGCGCAGCTGAAACAAAAGTATGAGGTGCGCGGTAAAAGCGAGTGTAGATTACCAATGGAATGCAGATGCATTTCATGCTCGCAAAGGAATTTTACGGTGGAACGCGCGGCGAAACCGCAAGTGAAGATCCAGCAACCCAAGCCCGAAGTTGCACGTCCTACAATCGGACTTTCGCAAGTCGTTGTGACGGGCGTCGATTCTTTCAGCGGATGGGGACCGAAAGTTTCGAAAACCGGTAACATTCTGAAAAACTGGAATTAAAGCAGATTTAAAGTTTCATCCGCATGATAGTCGTGCGAGATGAAATGAACGCCACCGACCTCCACCGGTTGCGTTCACGTAGACTCCTCGTATAGTGCAGCAAGGACGGGCCGGCGATGTCTCCACCATCGACCGGCCCAAATTTTTTCTAACGCCGTTTTAACTTACGTACGGCTCAAACGGCGTGACCGGTTCGAGAATGCGATTCATCTCTTCGAAGATACCGGGATGCACTTCGAGATCGCCCGCGGCGGCGTTGTCGTCAACGTGTTCCGGTTTGGTTGCACCAACGATAACGCTGGAGACCGCACGTTCACGCAGACACCATGCCAGAGCCAGCTGTGCGAGTGAACAACCCGCTTGTTGCGCGAGCGGTTTAAGCTTCTGAACGGCATCGAGCACGGGCTGCGTGAAATAGTCTTCCATCATCTCGCGCTGCTCGCCCGCGGCGCGCGTTCCCGAAGGCGGCGCGGACACGTTCGTGTATTTTCCCGTTAGAATACCCATGGCCAGCGGCGACCATACGACGTTTCCGACACCGTAATCTTCACAGACCGGCAAGACGCGCTGCTCGATGCGCCGCCAAAGCGCGCTGTATTGCGGTTGGTTGCTGATCGGTACTGCCCAGTTGTTTGCGCGGCACAGCGTTACGGCAGCAGCAATCTGATCGGCGTTCCACTCCGAGACGCCCCAGTATAAAATCTTGCCGGCGCGCACGAGGTCGTTCATCATGCCGCACGTTTCCTCGAGCGGCGTAAGGACATCGTAGCGGTGGCACTGGTAGAGGTCGACGTACTCAACGCTGAGGCGCCGCAGCGAGAGATGCAATTGGTCGTGGATGTGTTTGCGCGAAAGGCCGCGTTCGTTCGGTGTCTCGCCCATCGGAAAATACACCTTCGTGGCAAGCACGAGTTTCTCGCGCGGAAGCTCGCGCAAGATTGGGCCAAGTACGGTTTCAGCTGCGCCCCGCGCGTACACGTTCGCCGTGTCGATGAAAGTAATGCCGCGTTCCCATGCGCGCACCACGCACGCGCGCGCAATGTCGGCGCCGACGCTGCCGCCGTACGTCAGCCACGATCCCAAACCCACGACGGACACCTGTAAGCCCGAATGACCAAGACGGCGGTATTTCAGAGTCAAGTCCTCCTATTGAACGTTATTGCCCGGAACAAGCACTTCGATCGCCCGCGGCAGCACTTCAAAAAGCGCCGGCGTCATGCCGGCGGGTTCGCCATCGGCGGTGATATGGTGCGGGTGATGCGTTTGCACTTGAAACTTCTGCGCGCGGCGCGTGCGCAGTCCTTCTTCGCTGCGCGGGTCGCGGCGTAAGATTTTGCGCACCAGGCTCAGTCCTTGAAGCCAATTTGCGATCTCAACGCTGTAGAGGTCGAGCTGACCGTCCTCGATCGTCGCATCGGGACGCTCGATGACACCGCCGAAGTGACCGCTGTTCGCAATGGTCAGCTGCACGGTTTTGAACGTTTCGCTCAAGCCCGCATACTGCAAATGCACCGTGAACGGGCGCGTTTGATTCAACGTTTGAAACGTCGTAACGATGATAGCGGCGATGCCGAAGCGCTGTTTGACCTCCGGCGTTTGGCGGCGGGCGATACGCGTCGAAACACCGACGCTTGCCTCATTGATAAAATGCACACCGTTGACGCGGCCGATGTCGATTCGATGCGTTTGAGCGGACGCGATCGCGCGGCACGCTTGCTCGACGTCAAGCGGTATCTCCAAGGTACGTGCCAGATCGTTAAACGTTCCCAGCGGAACGATGCCCAATGGAACCTTGCGCGAGAGCACTTGCGGAATGGCACGAACGATCGTGCCGTCGCCGCCGGCCGCAATGACGGCATCTACATCGCGTACAGCGGGATCGCGTTCGCACTCGATACCGGCGTCCGCGAGCGCGCGGCACACGGCCGCGCCCTCACGCTTTCCGCGGCGTGAGTATTCGTTCAGCAGTAAAAGCGCACGCATTCGCGCTTGCTACGGCGCGCTTTTCGGCTTCAAGAGACCGCGTGAGACGGCGTCCATGAGGATCTCGCCGAGCTCCGGTGCGGACGTGACGGGAAATTCGTGACACGTAATCTTCAAACTCACGATGCCGTGGCCCATCGACCAAAATGCTTCGGCGAGTTGCTGGGGCAAAGCATCGACGTTGAGCCTGTTTTGTGCACGAAGCTCTTCGAACGTTTGCACCAACACGCCGAGCGCGAGCTTTCCCGGATCGTCGTCACCCTCCATTTTGAAGATGGCATCGGCATACTTCGCATCTTCCATGAAGATCAACCGGTACGTTTCGGGATGCTGCAAGCCAAACTCGATGTAGCGGTGGCAAATTTCGTAGAGGCGTTCTTCCGGGTCGGCGATCGAAGCGGGCGGCGGCAAAGCGGCGAGCAGTTCCAGGAAGCCTCTGCGGCAGAGCTCGTGAGCAATCGCTTCTCGACTCTCGAAATAAAGGTAAATCGTTCCGGGTGCATACTCGATGGCGTCGGCAATCTTGCGCATCGATAATCCGTCGAAGCCGTCGCGCAGCACGATGCGGCGCGCCGCATCTAAGACGAGATCCCGGAATTCTTCTTTTTCGCGCTGCCGCCGGAGTATGTGGGCCACGAGAACGAGTATACCCCTTGACGAACTGAACGGTCAATAATAAACTGAACATTGTTCAGTGAACGCCGTTCAGAAAGGGTCCATCGTGGAGCGAATCGCCCTCTTCGGAGCTACCGGAGCCCTCGGCCGTAGCATCGCCTCAGCCCTTGAGGCACAGAACCGTCCCTACCGCGTGGTGGCACGAAGCGCAGAAGCACTGCTCGAACAGTTCGGCGATCATCCGGGCGCCGAGCGCGTCGTCTGGAACCCGGACGACGGCGATTCCGTGCGGCATGCCGCCGCTGGAATGGACACCATCGTCTATTTGGTTGGCGTGCCCTACGATCGATTCGACCTGCATCCGGTCTTGATGCGCAAAACGATCGAAGGCGCAGTTGCAGCCGGCGTGCATCATATTTTACTTATTGCAACGGTGTATCCATACGGGATCACCGGCTCAGCGCCGGTTCGTGAAGATCAGCCGCGCACGCCGCACACGTTTAAAGGGCGCATGCGCAAAGAGCAAGAGGACGCGCTGCTTGCTGCGCAAGAACGCGGTGAGGTCGCCGCGACGATCGTGCGTCTTCCCGATTTCTACGGACCCGATGTTGAAAAGAGTTTTCTTCACGACGCGTTCGTCGCAGCAACGAACGCACGCCGCGCAACGGTCCTTGCGCCACTGGACGTCCTACACGAGTACATCTTTGTTCCGGACGCCGGCCGTACGCTGGCGACGATCGCGAATCGCAGAGATGCTCGCGGTCGCACGTGGCATCTTGGCGGCGCGGGAACGATCACGACGCGCGACTTCGTGACGCGCATTTATCAGCAGGCCGGTAAACAGCCGCACATGTTTGCCGTCGGTAAAAACATGCTGCGCGTGATTGGAATGTTCAATCCGCTCATGCGAGAGATGGTCGAGATGAGTTACTTGCAGACGACGCCCGTGACGCTCGACGACTCCGCATTGCAACAGCTCCTCGGCGGTATTCAAAAGACAAGTTACGATGACGGCATCGCGCAAACATTGAGCGAGCTGCGTCATCCCGTCAGCGCATAACGTCATGGCTCAGTCCGTCGTCGAATACGGCACGCGGCGCATCATCATCGTCGTCGCCGTCATGCTCGCCTCGTTACTCGAAACGCTCGACTCGACCATCGTCAACGTTGCGTTGCCGACGATCGAAGGTAACATCGGAGCTTCGATAGAGGAAGGTATTTGGATCGTCACCGGTTACATCATCTCCAACGTGGTTGCGATCCCGCTCAATCCGTTCCTCACCAAGATGCTGGGGCGCAAACGGTACTTTGCGATCTGCATCGTTGGATTTACGGCTGCATCGTTTCTGTGCAGCACCGCGCATGCGCTCGTGCCGCTCGTGCTTTCGCGTGTTTTGCAAGGCGCGTTTGGCGGTGGACTGATCGCGACCTCGCAAGTTGTGATGCGAGAAACGTTCCCGCCGGATAAAATCGGAATTAGTTCGGCGCTGTTCGCGATGGCGCTGATCCTCGGACCCGCGTTTGGACCCGTTGCGGGCGGATGGCTCACGGATAACCTTTCGTGGCAGTGGATCTTTGATGTCAACATTATTCCAGGCACAATCTCTGCGCTGATCATTGCGTTCATGCTGCGTGACCCCGTGCCGGCGGTGCGCTTGCGAATCGATTGGGCCGGCGTTGGATTGCTAGCACTCGGCCTGGGCTCGCTACAATATTTGCTCGATAACGGCGAGCGCAGCGACTGGTTCGCCGAGCCGGCAATTGCGTGGGCGGCTGCCCTCAGCGCGGTGGGCCTTGCAATTTTCGCGTGGTGGCAATGGAGCGGTAGCCGTAATCCGGTCGTTGACTTGCACGTGCTTCGCTATCGCAGCGTATGGGTGGGTTCGCTGCTGGCGCTTGCATTCGGCGCCCTAATCTTTGCGCCGGCAATTCTTACGCCGCTGTACTCGACGCTCGTGCTGAACTTCACGTCATACGATGCCGGCCTGCTCCTTATGATGCGCGCACTCCCGGTCGTTTTTCTGACCCCCGTTTTTGCTACGATGTCGGAACGCGGTTTCGACGTTCGTTATCTTCTCGGAAGCGGCTTCGTCCTTACCGCTGTCTCCCTGTGGTGGTTCTCAATGCACATGACCTCGGATACTCCGTTCTTGCCGATGGCGTTGGCGCTAGGCGTCTCGGGCATCGCGCAGTCGATGTTGCTCGTTCCGCTAATCGTCGGCGTGCTGAGTACGACGCCCGCCGCTCTGAACGGAAAGGTCTCGCCAATCATCACGCTGAGCGTGCAACTGGGCGGCTCGATCGCGAGCGCAGCGGCAATCACGGTGTTCGATCGCCGCACTGCATTCCACACCGACATCGTGGCGGGCTTAATGAACGGCCACCGGCTCACTGCAAGCGCGGCGGTACCCTCGCCCGCGCAGCTCGGATCGCTCGTCGCGCAGCAAGCGAACACAATGGGCTTTGCGGACACGATGTTTGCCGTCGCGGTCTTGGCGGCGCTGATCGTACCGCTGGTGGCGGCCTTCCCGCGCAACCGGCGCGCCGTGGAAAGCGGGAGCGCGATATGAGCGGTGCAGTGCAACGCATGCGCGCGACGCTGCGCGCGGCGGGTGCAAGCGTGAGCGCCTGTGCCGCCGTTCAGCAGTCATATGCGCTTGCGCTCGTAGCCCGCAGCGAGCCGGCGTGGCGCGGCTTTTACTTTGATCTGTACGCGGCGCTGTTTCCACTCGAACTCGTGCCATCGGCGAATGCTCGAGAAGAACGGGCACGTGCGGTTCTGCGAAACTTGGTCCACGACGACTTCGGTTCGCAGCTCTTTGCGTCAAAGGCGCACACGCACTAAGAACGGCAACCCCGGGGTCTGGTACGGCGGTTATATCCTGCATGCAAGCTCAAGCCTGCGAGCACGTCTCGCAAATCCGGCACGTCAAGCCATCGGCCGAAGGTTGTGAAGAATGCCTGAAACTGGGCGACACGTGGGTGCATCTGCGTGAATGCCTGACGTGCGGTCACGTCGGCTGCTGCGACAGCTCGAAAAATCACCACGCCACGAAGCATTTCCGCCACACGAGTCACCCGATCATCCGTTCCTTTCAACCTGGAGAAGACTGGCGCTGGTGCTACGTGGACGAGCGCATCGTTTAGTCACGCACCTCGAAAGGATCGAACAGTGAGAGCCACCTGGAAACCGCACGAAAAACACGGCACGCTCACGAAGCGCAGCGATCTTCCCGACAGCGTCTTCGCATTTCCACACGAGCGCAAGGAGCCGCTTACGGATGCCCGGCACGTGCGCAACGCCATAGCGCGCTTCGATCAGACGATCGGCGTCCGCGATGAAGAACGCGAGCTCGCGTTCGCCAACATCAAGAAGGCGGCGAAATACTACGACATCGATCTTTCCGAAAGCGATTGGCAAGACCTCGGAAAGCGGCCCAGCACAGGCCGCACGAGTGCCGATCGAAAGCGTTCGGCACGCAAAGCCGCTGCAACGCGCAAACGCAAAGGGTGATAGAGCGCATCGGAATCGTCGCGTGTTCCGCTGAAGGCGCTGCGCTTTGCTACCGTACGATGTGCAGCGAAGCGCCGGCGCAGCTTGGAGCGCACGCACATCCTGAGATCGCGATGATCTCACCGTCGCTTGCAACGTACATGGCGTGTATCGATCGCGATGATTGGCAAGGCGTCGGCGAGATTCTGCTTGCTGGCGCGAACACGTTGGCCCGCATCGGCGCGACGTTTCTCATTTGCCCCGACAACACGGTGCACCGGGCGCTGCCATACATTGCCGAGCGTTTGCCTTTGCCGTGGCTGCATATCGCCGACGTCGTTCTGCAAGAGGCGAAGCGACGCGGACTGCGCAAGCTTGGAATTATGGGAACGCGCTGGCTTGTGCAAAGTGATGTCTATCCCGAACGCATTCAGGCGCACGGCCTGAGCTACATGCTGCCCAACGAGAGCGCGCGGGAGGAGATGAACCGGGTCATCATGGATGAATTGGTCGCCGGCATTTTCAAAGATGAAAGCGTAGCGGAATTGCGGGCAACGGTTGCGCAGTTCAAACGCGGCGGCTGCGATGCAGTCGTTCTGGGATGCACGGAACTGCCGCTGGCGCTCGACGACACGAACTGCGCGCTTCCAACGCTGGATTCGACCCGCTTGCTGGCGCGTGCGGCGTTAAAACCCGATCCGCGTGAGTTTTTCAGGGTTCAGAACAGTGTACATGGAGCGGATGCGATCTTGCGTGAAGTCGAATGCGACGACGCCGAAAAGGCTGTCATCCGCCTGAAATAATCCAACGCCGGGAAGACCGTTGACGTTTAAGCGCCGGAAATGGAAGCCGCGCCAAAACTTCGCGTGCAAACCGCTTACGAGGCGGCAAACTCTGTCGATTGCAACGACCGGTCGCGTACCCGCATTTACTTTTCCGCCGCCGTCCGCGGTTGCAACGACATCGGTTGTAAGAATATCGCGCAAGGCGTTTAGGTCCCATCGCGCAGCGCTTCCACAAAACGATCCGCGAGCTGCGTTGCTTTCTCCCGATCGACAGAAATACGCGGGCGATCTTCGCGCACGCGATTGCGTGCGCGAGAGGCGAGTTGCCGAACCGCCTCTTCGCTCTTTTCGAGCATACCGGCAACTTCCGCGTGAGAATAATCGAAGACGTCGTGCAGCAGCAGCGCGGTGCGCTCTTCGGGACCAAGCCTCTCGAGCACATGGAGAAAACCAATTGCTAAGTCGTCGGCAAGCCTTGTCACGGAAAGCGGATCGTCCGCTTCAACCAGCGGTTCCGGCAACCAAACACCGACGTAGCTTTCGCGCTGCCGCGAAAAAGCGCGCGCGCGATCGATCGCTAATCGCGCAGTAACCGTAGCGAGCCATCCACCCGGATTGCGAGCTTTTCCGAGCGGTGTTCTCCCAGACGCACGTACGCGTTTTGCACGACATCTTCTGCATCGGCGATGGAACCGAGGATGCGGTATGCAATGCCGAATAAACGCGAGCGCCTGGAGCAGATCGGTCATGCGTGCGCGGATGTCGTCTGCGGATGCAACATTTTGAACACGGCGTCTGCGTTCTGCGGCGATGTCCCGAACGCGACATTGAACCGGTTCCAAGCGTTAATGGTCGACACCGCAAGCGTTAGGTACACGAGTTCAGTTTCGCTGAAGTGCTCCTGCACCCGCGCAAGCAGATCGCTCGCGGGGCGTTCGTTTGCGAGAACCGTGAGTGCCTCGGTCCACTCTAGAGCCGCACGCTCGCGTTCGCTATACCACGGCGCATCGCGCCATGCCGCAACACCGTAAAGCCGATCGCTGCTCTCGCCAAGCGCCATTCCTTCGCGCACATGCAGCGCGAGGCAAAAAGCGCAGCCGTTGAGCTGCGATGCGCGCAGCTGCACGAGCACAAGCAGCTCCGGCTCCAGCCCGGACTGCGCAAGGACTTTGCCGGCCTCGAATAGCGGCGGAACCGCCTCGGGAGCAACGGACGTGTAGTTGAGTTTACCAGTCATTCTTTGAACCTCCGCAGCACAGACGGTGCCGGCGAACCGGACGTGACAGCGTATGCGGCGTCACTTGACTTTTCGCGCCCGTGTCGATAACATGTTTGTTATATAACATGTCTGTAATGAGCTATGCCCACGACACCCACCGACTCGACGCCATGTTTTTCGCTCTTTCGGACCCGACCAGGCGCGAAATTCTCATGCAACTCGCCCACCGGGATGCTTCGGTAAGCGAGCTGACCCAGCGGTTCTCCATTAGCCAGCCGGCGATTTCGCGCCATCTGAAGGTTTTGGAGGCGGCCGGGCTGATCCGGCGCGGCCGCGATGCGCAGCGCCGCCCCGCACGGCTGGAGCCCCAATCGATGGGTGAGGCCCTCAAGTGGATCGAGCGATACCGTGAGTCTTGGGAGACTGCATACCAACGTTTGGACGCCGCCTTAGAGCAGCACGCGAAGGGAGACAAACCGTGACATCCTCGGTGAACGTAACGACCCCATCCGATCGCGAGATAACTGTCAGCCGCGTTTTCAATGCGCCGGCACGCACGGTTTTTGACTTTCACACCAGACCGCAGCTGTTGCAAAAATGGCTCCTCGGACCGCCGGGTTGGAGCATGCCGGTCTGCGAGATCGATCTGAAAGTGGGCGGCAGTTACCATTACGTATGGCGCAGCGACGACGGTACGCGCGAGTTTGGGGTGCATGGTGAGTTTCTCGAAATAGCTGCG
Organism: uncultured bacterium; assembly: GCA_964514445.1. Classification (GTDB taxonomy): domain Bacteria; phylum Vulcanimicrobiota; class Vulcanimicrobiia; order Vulcanimicrobiales; family Vulcanimicrobiaceae; genus DASSRQ01. Next base: position 28,403 of record CAZERJ010000007.1, read on the forward strand.
CCGCAGCGGCTCGTTCACAAAGAAAGCATGGACGGCTTTCACCGCGAGGCGCTCTGCACCGCGACATTCGTTGAGTCGCAAGGCCGGACGACGCTCACGACAACGATGTGCTTTGAAAATCAAGAAGAGCGGGATCGCGCGCTCGAGACGGGCATGACCGACGGCATGTCGATGAGTTACGACCGCATGGAAGAATTTTTGAACCAAGCGGCGGATGCAGCGCCATGACGGCGGCTTTTAAAACGGTCGATGAATACATCGCCGCACAACCTGCGTCTACGCAGAAGGCGCTTCAGCGCGTGCGTACCGCGATTCGCAAAGCGGTGCCGTCGGCCGACGAAGTGATCGCATATAATATGCCGGCGTACAAGCTGGGCGCGCGTTCGCTGCTCCAGTTTGCAGCGTGGAAAGAACATTACGCATTGTACCTGGGTACCAAACCGATCGTAGCCGCGCTCAAAGACGAATTGCGGGAGTGCGAGGTCGACAAGGGGACGATCAGGTTCGCGTTTGCCGATCCCGTGCCGGAGAAGCTCATTGGGCGCATTGCGAAGCTTCGCGCCGATCGCAACGGCACCGCTAAAGGATCGCCGCAATGATCAAAGAGCTGTCGTTCGTCGCGTACTACGTGCGTGACGTTCCGCGTGCGCGTCAATTCTATGGCGAAGTCCTAGGACTGCCGGCGGGTCAGTGGTTCAACGACAATTGGATCGAATTCGATCTCGGCAACACGACGTTTGCACTGGATGGAACGGGCGAAGAACTCTGCATAACGCCCGGAACGTCGCCCGGCGCAGCATTCGAGGTCGATGATATTGACGCGATGCCGCAGCGCCTGGTTGACGCAGGAGCGCGCGTTACCGATGTGTACGACTTCCCGCCGTGCCGGCAGTGCTTCGCGCAAGATCGCGAAGGCAACCGCTTTGCGCTCCATCAACTCCGCTAAGCGCATCACCACGTGGACCCATGCGTGCCGAAAAATCTGGAGCCAGACACACTTCGTGGAGTGAGCACCGTGCAAGACGTTTATTTGGTAAAGTACACGCTCGGTTCGGATTGGATAGTGGGAAGGCATACGCGCGAACAGCCGGGTTATCGCGCACACGTGATCGGCGGCCCGCTTGCCGATTATTCGCAGGTCCAGCTTGCCATTGAAGCATCGAGCCCGGACGAAGTACGTGCCTTGCTGCGAGACGACCCGTGGCAGCAAAAAGACATGCTCCGCGTCGAAGATATAACGAAATGGTTACTGCTGGTCGATCCGCGCATGAATAGATGCACGTGAACGTACGCGCCGGGTTTTATATTTTCGCCGTTGCAAACATCGCAATGGGCATGATCAACCTCGCGTGGCACGATTTCGATCCGTTCCACCAGCCGGTTCAAAGCCTTGGAGAAAATATTCCCGGTCGAGAAATTTATGCGTGCCTTGCCGGGGCGTTGCTCGTTGCCGGCGGGCTCATGATGTTCTTTGGCCGTACCGCCCGCTACGGCGCGCTGATGCTTGCAGCAGTAAACCTTGTTGTAGCGATCTTTTGGTTACCGCGCCTCTACACCGCGCCTCATTTTCTCGGCTTTACCGCGCCCGTAATCGTAGGCGTACTCGGCGGTTTTTGCCGGCAGCTCGTGATCGTGACGGGAGCGTTACTTGCATACCAATGCGGCGCGATCGGTGATTGCGATCCGTCGGGCGGCGCCGTCACCACGGCACGATGGATCATCGGATTAAGCTCGATTGACTTCGGTGCCAACCATCTCGAAGGTGTGCGTGATAACCTCGTGTACGTTCCGCAATGGATGCCGTTCGGGCAACAGTTCTGGGTGATCTTTACCGGAGTAGCATTTGTGCTCGCCGGCGTTGCAATTCTCGCGCGCCGCTTCGATGGCGTCGCGGCATGGCTGCTCGGAGCGATGCTGCTCGTGTTTAGCGCAGTAACACTGCTTCCCGGTCTTGTTGCTGATCCGCGAATTCTTGGAAGTTGGGGCGGGAACGCTCACGAGTTCGTTCTGACCGGCGCGGTGTGGATCTTTGCAGAATGTCTAGTAGCACATCGCACGCCCACGCTATCGATGACATAAGCGCCCTACGACGGTGGTGGTGAAGCGTTTCCCCCGTCACCACCACATGAGCGAGCAATGAGGCGCAAGCGCGAACCGATGAGCGTTTCATTTTGTTGTAAACGTGCCGATCACACCGGGCTGCGCCAGAGGCGGATTACTGGCGCTAAAGCAGCCCGATGGCGCGATCGGAAACATGACTTGATATGTGGTCGCCGCGCTCAGCTGTGGAACTGCGTACCCGAACGCGACGCCCATGGTCGACGTCGCGCTGGGCAGACGGCAGCGGGCTCGGCACGGCAGTAGGAGCGAGCGTCGGCGTTACCGCGTTGCCGCCAATCGCGAGAAAACCGCCCGTGGCGTTCTCATCAATAACAAGCACAAAGTTGCCGTCTGGAACGTTCGTTGCGCCGTCGGCGGGATACATCAGTGACGGCGGCCGCGCACCGAGCGCACAGATATCCGGTAAAGCATTGGGCCGGCTACCACCCGCACATGCACCGGGCGCAGCGACGGTGGAAACGATCGTCAAAGAAATTCCGAGGCGTGCGAGCAACGAGAGCCTCCTCCAGCGCTGCGGGAACCGGGCAGGCCTCAAGTTTAGCCCATATGGGCTAAATTTGTCTAGCCTCCTTTAGCCCTAAGGATCAGCGCCGATCTGGAGTTGACGCCATATGCTTTGAAAATCGCCTTGATGTGATTTCGCACGGTAAACGTGCTCCGTTTGAGCCGCTCGGCGATTTCAGTCGTGCTCTGACCTTGCATCAACAGCTCGTGCACCGCAGCCTGCGCCGGCGTAAGAACGCCGTCGTTTTGCGGTAGGGCAACCAAGATCTGCGGGGTGTCGCCCCGCGCCAGCCAGCTGCGCGGATACCTCTGCAGCGCTTCTTGCGCGCGCCTGCGCCATAGTGCTTCGTCGTCGATTCGCGCTAGGTCGATGGCGGCACGCGCTGCACGCCAACAAATACCAAGCTTCTCGTAGATCGTCCAGGCGTGCGTTAGCAGCCGTTTCGCCTCTTTCGTTTCACCGAGTGCCATTTGGACTTTTCCGAGCGAATAAGCTTCAAGTGCATCGACACGCCGGTCTTGTCGAGACGAAAGAATCCGGGGAAAATTTTTGTCGATATTCGAAAAAGCGTTTGCATAGCTAATCGCGAGCGCCGGATCGCGCGGCGCGAACAACTGAGCCAGAACCGGCAGTGCAAGTTTTTCTTCGCCTGCGACAGCGTTCCAATCGATCCTTGAGGCAAGTTCGTGGGCATCGCGCAATTCTTGCGCCGCCCACCGCGCTTCGCCCAACGCACCCGCCAAGTACGCGCGGTCCGTCAGCGCGGCAACGCGCCACGCATCCGAAGCAGCGGCAGCGAGCGCCTCTTTTAAACGACGGAATGCGTTGAATTCATCGCCATCGAGGGCATGTCGCCAAGCAATTGCGCGCAAGGCATGAAAATGGAGGTCTGCAATATCCGGCGTCCACGGCACATTATTGATATGCGCTAGCGCGGCGTCACGAAGTTCGTCGCTGGGCAGCTCTACCGAAAGCGCCGCTATGTGCGTGACGAGCATCGCATACAGGTAGACTTCGATGTCATCTTTTGAACGCAAGCGGTTCAGAGCTTGCAGCAAGATCGCGCCTTGCGCCGGCAGGTCTTCATTCGCCGAGGCGATAGCGCCGCGGACAATCCGGACGTGAAGATCCAGATTGGCAGAAATGTTTTGCGGTACGCGATTGAGCGTGGCCTCGGCGCGTTCGAGCTGTCGCTCCATCCACTGCGCTGCTGCAATATTGTACGTGACTTCTGCTTGAAGCTCGATATCGGTTGAGCGTAACGCTGCCGCGGCGAAACGGAATTGCTCGCGCGAGGAGCGCATGTCGCCGGAACGTGCAAAGGCAACGCCTTTTAGCAGCGCCGCTTCGCCTTTTTGCACGCCGCGGAACGTGCGCGCTTCCCGCGCGAGTAACGCTAACGCATCCGGCGAATTTCCCAAACGCAAGTGCACGCGTGCCAGCAACAACGCCGCCTCCGCGCTCGAACCGCGTTCGAGCAGGGCTCGCAGCTCCGCTTCAGCGGCGCGAAAGTGCGCGGAGCGAAAAGCGAGCCGCGCGTTGTCGATTTTTGGGGACTGGTGCCGGTCGCGCTGCATTGCCGTTACATTCCAGCGCGGGCGGGAGAAGCCCTTATGAGCCACTAATAGCCCGTATGAGCCATGGCGCAGTTCTTGAGGCTTCTATTTGCGGCAATCAATGCGGTAGCGCTATGCGCCGCCGTTTCAGCCTGCAACACCAACGGCGGAATTCCGGCTTTCCCCGCGCCTCCCGGCGGCGGCGGCGTTCCGAGTCCAAGCCCAGTCCCGACGGCGCCGCCCACGCCGAAACCCAGCGTGACGCCGACCTCGACACCAACCCCAACGCCGACACCCACAACGACGCCGCACTAACAACGAAAAGGCGCGAGCAAATCGCCGGCATACCAACGTGGTACGGCAATCAGTGCGGTATTAGATAGATGCGCTGGGATCATTGAGCGAGGCGCGCAATTGCGGTGGTAGCTCCGGAATCACGGTTTTTAGCTCCGGAAGCATATCATCGAGTGCATAGGTTAGCGTAGCGTTGTACAGCATTTTGTTGGCCGCATCGACATACGCGCTGAAAAATTCAACGACTGCCGCAAGCTGCACGTCGGACCAGCCGGCTGCTCTGCCGTGCCGAAGTTTTGACGGCAGCGCTACTTTAAGGTAGTGCGCCTGATGCGCGAACGCTTCCAGGATGCGTGGCAAAAAATAATTGACGTCTTCACCGGTGCCTAGCGTCGTTATCAGCTTCGGAAGAAGAAACGCCACGTCACGAAATGGTAGGTCGTGCAGCGGCGTGAGCCGCAGATAGTCCGCGTCCGCCTGGGTAAAGCAGTGACGACAATAGCGTAGCGGCTCAACGATCCGTGCGTGCTTAAAAGCTCTATAAAGAGTGTCAATAGCGCGCTCGAGACGCGGGCCGCATGCTCCGCGCAGTAAAGATGGACTTTCCGTCATCCCACCGGAGACGGGAAAACGATTTGTCGTTCGCAATTCCAAGCCTTCGTCGGCCATATCAACGGAGCTTCACAGCGTGCGTTACATTCGCATCTTTTTCCCTGCCTTTCGCTGCCCGAACAGGTTGCCCAAAAATTCACGCGTGCACGGAACCGGTAACGCCGCCGCGTAAAAATCTCCGATACCGTGATATCACGACGTGCTTGCGCTCGAACAAGAAGGCTTCGTTGACTACCGAAAAACGCGCGAATATTGCGAGATCACATTTGCGCAGCGCGCAACGCACCCATGGCCGATTGTCTCATCAAATTTCCGGCTGAGTGGCGAACGGACATTCCGACAGAACCGTTCTCGAGTGTTGCCGAAGTTGAGCAGGCTTTCCAAGCGTTTCTCAAGCGTATTATAGCTGCATGACATTTGGAAACTTTGGTGCGTTGGCCAAAACTGCCCAGAAAGGGACTCGAACCCCCACGGCCTTGCGGCCACTGGTACCTGAAACCAGCGCGTCTACCAATTCCGCCATCTGGGCATGCGTTCCGGCGCGACCGACCCCGATTCGCTCCGCAACCCACTAGCCCTTTTCCCGGGTTTGTGGCAGCACGATGTCTGCCCCAGTACAATTAGTGACCGAAACCCCCGCGCCGCTGGACGCCTACTCTCAGGCCGTCACGCATGCCGCGGAAACCGTAAGTCCGTCAGTCGTCGCCATCGAGGTCCGCCAAGGCCGCCGCGGCGGCAACGGCTCCGGCTTCATCTTTACGCCCGACGGCTTCATCCTTACGAACAGCCACGTCGTCAACGGCGCGAGCCGCATCACGGTCTCGCTGCTCGACGGGCGTGAGTTTCCCGCGTACCGCGCCGGCGAGGACCCGCACTCCGATCTCGCGATCGTGAAAATCGACGCGCCGGATCTGATTGCGGCACGCCTTGGCGATTCGTCCGCGCTCAAACCCGGCCAACTCGTGATTGCCGTCGGCAATCCGTTCGGCTTGCAATACACGGTGACGGCCGGCGTGGTAAGTGCGCTCGGACGATCGCTGCGCGCGCAGTCCGGACGTCTGATCGACAACGTCATTCAAACGGATGCTGCGCTCAATCCGGGTAACTCCGGCGGTCCGCTCGTCACCGCTGACGGCGCCGTTGCCGGCGTGAACACCGCCGTCTTTCCGGGTCAAGGATTATGTTTTGCGATCGCGGTGAACACCGCGAAGTTTATTGCCGGAAAATTAATGCACGACGGCAAGGTGCGTTACGGCTATCTCGGTATCGCCGGACAAAATATCGAAATACCGCGACGCTTGATGCGGCTGCACGGTTTGACCGACGGCCGCGGCGTGATGATCGTTTCCGTTGAACCGGGAAGTCCGGCCGAAACTGCAGGGCTGCGCGAAGGCGACGTGCTGATTGCGTTCGAAGAGCAGGCGGTACGCGACATGGACGATCTTCATCGCCGCATGACCGATATCGATCTCCGCCGCAGTTATAAACTCACGCTTCTGCGTAAAGCCGAACGGCTCGAACCGATCATTCTTCCGATTGAGGCGCCATGATCCGAAAGCTGCTCCCGATCTTAGGCATCACGTTCGTCGACATTCTGGGATTCAGCATGCTGATTCCGGTGATGCCGTACTTCGTGACGCATTTCGGGGCAGCGCCGGTCGTCGTCGGCGCTTTGTTTTCGACGTTTTCTCTCTGTCAGCTCGTCGCCGGGCCGGTGTGGGGAAACGTTTCGGATCGCATCGGTCGCAAAGCGGTTTTAATCATCAGCCAAGTCGGCGCAACGATCGGCTGGGCGATGCTCGCGTTCGTGCCGAACATCTGGTACGTCTTTCTTGCGCGCATCGTTGAGGGCGTTTCGGGCGGGAACATCGGCGTAACGCAAGCGTACGTTGCCGACCTGGTTACGCCACAGCAACGTTCGCGTGCTTTTGCCTACATCGGCGCAACATTTGCGTTCGGCATGATGTTCGGGCCGCTCATGGGCGGCGTTCTTTTTTCTAAGTACGGGTTTTCCGCACCATTTCTGGCAGCGGCCGGTCTGCAACTGCTCACGCTGCTACTGACGATACTATTGTTGCCGGAGTCGCGCAGCAAGCCTGATGAACCTAACGTTGTCGGATGGGGCGAGATCGTTCGCACGTTCCGGCATCGCAATATCTCGCCGATTTTGTGGCAGAAACTCGCGCTTTCGCTCGGATTGTACGGATGGTTCAGCGTCATCGCGTTGTATTTAGCGCGGCAGCTGCACTTCTCGCTGCCGCAAACGGACTATTTCTTTTCGGGGTTCGCGGTGCTCAACGTGATCGCCAACGTCGGCCTCGTCGGCCGCACCTCGGACAAGCTCGGCGATCGATCGATGTCGACGTTTGGTATTTTCATGCTCGTGGGCGCGTTCGCGCTCGTGCCGTTCGTGCACACCGCATGGCTGATGGCGGTCGTGATGATTTTATTCAGCACCGGTATGGCGTTCGCGAACACCGGGATCTCAGCGATGATCAGCAATGCGACGGACGAACGCCGCCAAGGGACGGTGCTCGGCGTTGCGTCGTCGCTGGATTCTGTTGCGGGCATCGTGTCGCCGCCGCTGAGCACGGGTTTGCTTGGGCAGTTTGGATCACCATGGGCATCGGCGGAGTCGCTGCTCTTTACCGTGTTGGCGTTGGTGCTGGGATTCCGTGCGGGGCGCAAGATATCTCGCGCGAATGCGACGGCGCACCCGGCCCAGCCCGAAGCTTCGCCGGAAGCGGTTGGGGTCGAGTAGACGGCGTCGTGGCGGAAGCAACACGCAGCACGTGAAGTGCGGCGGTGCTTCGACAGGCTCAGCGTGACACGGGGTAGTTTAAGGCAATGTGGCCGGCGACTAGTGCGCTGATTATCCAGAATAGGGCGGTGTGCCAGCGGCGTAAGAGTGCGCGAGAAGTTCGCGCCCATTGCAGATTTGTGCCGATCAGCGCCTGTGCGCCGAGTCCGGCAAGAGCAAGCGTTGCGAGCCAAATGCCGGTGATGTTTGCGCCGTACATGCTGCCCATGACGATCGCGAGGTGTACGCACGCGAGCCCAAGCGCAGCGTATCCAATCACGTAATGCGGGCGCATGCGCGCGATGAAACGACCCTTCACGTAACGGCGTAAAAGAAAGCCGCTGGCTGCGCCGATTGGAACGGCGGGAACTGCCGTCCAGGCGATGAGGTCCGGGGCGCTCATCGCTACTCGACGTGCACGAACCTGGTGTCGACCACCACTTTGCTTGCGTCGACGCGATCGTGTGACGCGACAGTTCCGTACACGAAAAGCACCGCGCCTTTGACGATCGCATTTGGCGGCGCCATGACCACGGGCGTGCCGCTGGGCATATACAGGACCACGTGTTTCCCGCTTGGCTTGTTATCGGTATCGGTGATGCGGCGCAGCAACTCTGCGTAGATCATAACGCCCGCGACGCGGTCGACTCGCACGGCAATTTGCACGTGCTGCCCCGCAGAGACGTTCGCAAACTGTTCAGGTGACATCGGCACCGGTGCGGCATGCGCGAGTAAGAGAAGTGCAAGAATGATACTCATGCCATCACGATACGCCGGTCCGGGCGCGCGCAACACCACCGCAGAGACCGACATTACTCCACAACGGAGTAATTCCGATGCCGTGACCGGAATGACCCTGCGATGACTGCTACGCGTACGACGGACGCCGCACACGAATTGCTGGTGCTGGGCATCGTCCGGCGGCAGCCGCTATCGGCATACTCGATCGATCGTGCAATCCGCGAACACTCTCCGCTCTACCGCTCGCTGGGCAAGAAGAACGTTTATCACGTCATCGATCGTCTTTTGCGTGGGCGCTATCTCTCAAAGCGCAGAGCAAAAGCAAAGCGTGGACCGCGCAGCACCGTGAATGTGCTCGGTTTATCGGCGCTCGGCGAGGAGCGGTTTCAGGAACTGTTGCGCGCGGTCATCACCGATCCGCAATCGGGCGAATCTGCGCTGGAAATTGCGATGGTGCTTCTGGGACAGCTGCCGCGCTCGAGCGCGGCGCGGTTGCTCGCGCAGCGCGACGACGAGCTCGCCGCACAGGAGCGCCGCATCAAGCGGCTCTTCGGTGATATGAACAAACGATCCGGACCCGGCTATCTGGCGGGATCGCATGCGCTGCTGCGGGCTCAGAACGAACGGCGCTTCTTGCGCGCAGCACTCAAACAGATGTCAAATGCACGTTGGCACGCCGAGTGGCAATGAGGTCGGCGTTCTCAGCGATGAGATCTCGCAGCGAATGCGAGCGAATTTCCGGCTGGAATGACGATGCAATCGTAATGAAGCGGCGCCACCGCAGTTCCCGCGCGCGCTCGTCCCGATTCGCATTCAGGGCATCCAGCAAGAGCAGGAATGTCGTGCCGGCAGCGTGCTGCGTACGCGCCGGCGCGTAGATCGTGGACGCCATCATTTCCACGGCTACATCACGTGCCGCATCGAGCGCCTCCGGCGAGAGCGCGCACGTTAGGCGTTCGAACAGGCGGTTTTGCGATCCGTGTGGCTGCGCAGCAATATCGATCATCGACCAGATCCTTTCCGCCCGAGGGCGAGCGCCAACGGGGCCATGAGCAGTCCGAATACTCCGAGGACGAGAAACGCATCCGAATACGAAAGCGTGACCGCTTGCGCGTTGACAATACTTGCGAGCTCGGCGGCCGCGTGCGGATGTTGCATGAACTGCGCAACCGCCGGACGAGCGGACGTTTCGGATGCGGCTAAGATGCTTTGATGAAAATCCTCGCGGCGGTCGACAAACGTGACGATCGACGCGGATGCGACCGATCCGCCGAACTGCGTTGCGAGCGTTATCCACGCCGCCGCTTTGGGACCGTCTGCAAGCGGAACGGAGCGCACCGCGCTCACCAGAACCGGCGAAAAAATAAAAGCGATGCCTAAACCCACGACCATCAGTGGAATGCCGATGTTCAGCACCGAGTCGTTCGTGGCAATCGACCGCGCAAGCCACAGCGTGCCGATTGACGAGACGATAAATCCGCCGCCAATCAGCAACCGCAGGTCGACGCGGCCGGAATTGACGATGCGTCCCACCGGAATGGTGAGCAACGCAACAGGCAGCGCGCGCATGCCGATGACAATGCCGGCAAGCGTCGAGGTGAAGCCAAGCTCTCCAATCGTGAACTGCGGCAGCAGCAACAGACCGCCAAAAATCGCGGCGGCGATCGCAACGCCAAGCAGCGAGGCTGCCGCCACTTGCCTGCGCGCAAGCACGCGCAAGTCGACGATCGGCCGCGCGGTGCGCAATTCCCACCAAATGAACGCAGCGGCGCCGGCGATCGCCGCTAGCGTGAACATCCGGATCGCGGGGCTTGAAAACCAGTCTTCGCGCTGTCCCTGATCCAGCACGTATTGCAAACTGCCGACGGTAACGATCAGCAGCAAAATGCCGGCGACGTCGATCGCGCTGCGCTTCACCGGACTGTTGCGCAGATACAACGCCAGCAGCACCGTCGCGACGATCCCCGGCACGATGTTGATGTCGAATACCCATGGCCACGACAGTGAATCGGTAATGACGCCGCCGAGCGTCGGACCAATCGACGGTCCTAAAATCGCACCCATGGTAAATAACGCCTGACTCGTGCCGAGCTGCGCGGCGGGAAACGTCTCGCGCAAGATCACTTGCGACATCGGCAGAAGGCCGCCGCCGAACGCGCCCTGCACAATCCGAAACAGAATCAGTTCATCGAGCGACGTTGCCATGCCGCACAAAACGGACGCAGCGGTAAACCCGATGATTGAGATAAGGAAATACGTTTTGCGTCCCAGCCGCATTTGCAGCCACGGCGAGATCGGAATGACAACGACGTTTGCGATCACGTAAGCGGTGACAACCCACGTCGCTTCGTCGATGTTCGCGCCGAGGTTGCCTTGAATATTCGGCAGCGCGACGTTGACGATCGTCGCATCCACCGTCTGTAGCAGCGCAGCCATCATCACGCCGGCGACGACGAGCACGCGGCGCGCGCCGTATTCGACGAACGACGGCGCAGGCGAAGGCGCGGGCGGACGTGGCGGTGGCGGAACAGGCTGGAGCCGAGGGACGACAATATCATCACGAAGCGCCGTACGGACTGCGCTCTGCATCGAAAAGGCTCTCCTTCGGGTTGTAACGGGTAGGGGTGGACGTAATGGTCGTTACAATGCTAGGATAAATCCATTAAAATACTATGACTATCCCCGTGGTTATCCTAGTACTGGGAGTGTTGGTCTGACATGATCGAACGTGTAGCCATTTCCGAACGCCGCGCCGAGCTCAGCGATTTTCTACGATCGCGCCGCGCACGGCTTACACCATCCGATGTCGGCTTATTGGAAGGCGTGCGCCGGCGCACGCCGGGTTTGCGGCGCGAAGAAGTTGCGCTGCTCGCAAACATCGGCGCGACGTGGTACACGCGTCTGGAACAAGGGCTGCCGATCAACGTCTCGAGTCAAGTGCTCGACAGCATCGCGCAAGCGCTTCGTCTTACCGAAGCGGAGCGGCGGCATTTGTATTTGTTAGCCTCGCAAACGCTTCCGGAGCCGCGTATCGATCACGACGAAGTCGTCAGCCCGATTTTGAAGCGCGCGCTGTTTGGATTCGATCCATTTCCCGCGTATATACGCGGACGGCGCTGGGATGTTCTCGCGTGGAATCGTGCTGCAACCATGATCTTCGGATACGACGAATCGCTTCAGGGACGCGACCGCAACATGCTGTGGCGTTACTTTACGGATCCCGGCTGCAAATCACGGTACAAATGGGACACGATTGGTCCTAAGATCGTCGCGCAATTCCGCGCGGTGTGGGCGCGTTATCCCGAGGATGAAATCATCCTTGGTCTTATCAACGATCTTCAGGAGCGCAGCGAACACTTCCGCCGCTGGTGGGCGCAGCACAATGTCGCCGACGTCACGGAAGGCATGAAGTACTTTTACGACGAGCGGCTGGGTGAACTGATCTTCGATCACACCACACTGGAAGTGCCCGGCAGCCCCGACATGCGCGTCGTGCTCTTCACGCCGGAGACGGGATCTGAAACAGAACGTAAGGTGCGCGAGTTCGTTCAGCCCACGCTACGCGAACTGACGCCGGCCTAAGCGCTCTTCTTTTTCCGCTTTCCGGTTGACGGCGAGGCGCGATGCGCTGCGCGCTTCGCCGGTGCGCTCTCTGCGCGTCCCGCGCGCTGTTTCTTGCTTTCGGCCAAACTCTGCTGCAGTACGTCCATGAGGTTGACGACTTTCGCGCGTGAGGGCGCTTTCTTCGGCGCAGGCAGTTCTTTGCCGGCGGCGCGCGCTTCGATCATCGCCATCAGCTCGTCGTGGTAGCGGTTCGTAAACTTCTCCGGCTCGAATTCATCCACGCTCATCGCATCGATGAGCATTTTCGCCATCTTCATTTCCGGCTCGGGCAATTTGATCTCGGCCGGGAAATCGAGATCGCTTTGCTCAACCAGTTCGTCGGCCCAGTGCATTAACTCGAGCACGAGCGCGTTTCCGCTCGGTTTGACCGCCGCGATTGTTTCCTTCGTGCGGATCACCACGCGTGCGATCGCAACTTTGCCGGCCTTCTCGAGCGCTTCGCGCAGCAGTGCATATGCGTGCCGGCCCTGTTTGGTCGGTTCGAGGTAGTACGGCTTGTCGAAGAACATCGGATCTATCTTCTCGAGCTCCACGAACTCGAGGATATCCACGCTTTGCGTTGCTTCCGGGTTGACTTTCTTGAAGTCTTCGTCGGTGAGGATGACGTACTCGCCCTTTTCGTACTCGTAGCCTTTGACGATCTCGTCCCACGGCACGGGTTTACCATCGACCGAGCAAACGCGTTCGTACTTGATGCGGCCTTCGTCTTTTTTGTGCAGCAAGTTGAACGAGAGATCGTTGGTGCGCACGGCGGTGAACAATTTCACCGGAATCGTAACGAGCCCGAAATTAATGGACCCAGACCATATTGCGTGAGCCATGACTACTTTCCGTTTCTTCCTTCCCGGCGATCCGAGCACGCCGGAACACTATTATACCCCATGGCGCTAGCTTGCCTGAGCGGCCCAAGCGCGCTGCGCGGCTTTGAGCGACTTTTCCAGCAGCGCAGGTTTCCAATTGCGTCCACCCCACAGGTCGCCTTCGGCATCCAAACGCTTCGACGCAGTCGCGATCGTCCACGCGCCGATGACGTCTTCCGTTGTGCCGCGCTTGCGTTTCATGGCCTCGACTTCGCTCCAATCCAGCGGCATGGACACCGGCGCGCCGTCTCGAGCGCGCACCACGTACGGCGGCACAACCGTTTTGCCGCGTCCCACTTGCACCCAATCAAGATACACGCTCGTATCCGGGCGCCGCGAAATCGTTCGTTCCAGCGTCGTGAGCTCCGGAAGCAAACTGTTGATGTGGTGTGCCGTAATTCCGGCAAACTGTTTAGCGGTGTTGTAGTCGTATTTGTTCTTGAGCGGTACGGCGACGTGCAATCCGGAACCGCCGGACGTCTTCACCATCGCGGGCAGGCCAATCGCTTCAAGCTCGTCACGGAACGCGAGCGCGACCGTGGCCAGGGTTTTCGTCGTGGTCTTTTGACACGTGTCGAGGTCGAACAGCACGTAATCCGGTGAGTCCATGGTCGGCACGTGCGAATACCATACGTGCAGCACGATCGACGCTAGATTCGCGCACCATGTCAGCGTCGCTTCATTGTTGCAAATCATGTAAGCAACTTTGCGCGAGTTTTCGTCCGCCGCCAGCGAGACGGTCGGGATCCAATCGGGTTTATACTTCGGCGCCTGTTTTTCGAAGAAACTTTGGTGATCTATGCCGTCGGGATAGCGCTGTAGCGTCAGTGGACGGTCTTTGAGATGCGGCACGAGCCACTGCGAAACGCTGCGGTAGTAGGTAACGAGGTCGCCCTTCGTGTAGCCGTCGCGCGGCCACAACACTTTGTCTTGGTTCGAAAGGTTGATCGCCTGTCCGCCGACGGTGATTTGCTGCGTCGTTCGTGCCACTACGCCACCTTGTCGGTATCGACCGGCTTCTCACGCTTGCACTCTTTCGGATCTTTGTCCAAACGCAAACCTAAGAACGCCGGTTGACGCATGTAGCCGTCACGCGTCCATTCGGTGAAGCGGATCTGCGCGACCATTTTCGGCTGCACCCAATGCGGCTTGGTGTTGGCCTCAACCTTATTCGAGAACGGCGAGGTAGGGCGCCCGATCTTTTTCAGATCCTTGGTGAGGCTCGCGAGCAGCTCCGTATTGAAGCCGGTGCCGGCGTGGCCGACGTATCGCAAATCCTTGCCTTCGTATAAACCAAGCAGCAGCGATCCGAATCCGGTGCGGCTGCCACGCGGTTCGGTGAAACCGCCGATAACGCACTCCTGCACGAGTTGCGCTTTGATCTTCACCCAATCGCGCGTGCGCCGCTCGACGTAGAGCGAATCGCGTTTCTTGCCGATGATGCCTTCGAGCGATTTCTTTTGCGCCTGCGCGAACAGCGCGCAGCCCTTGCCGTCGACGTGCTTGGAGTACAGCACGAGGTCATTGTCAGCAATGCTGCGCTCGAGCAACGCCTTGCGCTCTTCGAGCGGCGTTTTACGCAGATCTTTGCCGTCGGCGTACAACAGATCGAACGCGGCGAACGTGATGTGGCTGCGCGGGTTTTTCAGCGACTCTTGCAAGCGTTGGAATGACGAGCGGCCTTGCGAGTCCAAATTGACGATCTCGCCGTCAACGACAATCGGCAGTGTCGTCCATGCGTTCGCGAGCTCGCGCAGCGATGGAAACTTCGAGAGAAAATCCAACCCGTTGCGCGAAATCAGTTCCACGCTGCCGTCTTCTTGCACGGTGCAAATTGCGCGATAGCCGTCCCATTTGATCTCAAAAAGCCAGTCCGGATCGTCGAACGGCTCATCCACAAGCGTTGCAAGCATCGGCGTTTTAATAACCGGAACTTTATCCCGCTTTGCGCGGGCCGTTGCTTTTTTTCGTTCGGTGCGCTCGGCGGTGGCGGTTTTTTTGCTGGAGATCCAGTGCGGTGCTTTCGGATCTTCGGCATACGATTCGACGGTGCGGCCGGTTTTGACCGACTTATTGTCTTTTTCGACGGAATATTTCGGATCGACGTACTCGTCGTGATCTTTGATCAGCAGCCAAGGGTCGCCGCTCTCACCGCCGCGGCCTCTGATGCGCACGAGCGTAAATTCACCGTGCATCTTCTTGCCGTGCATGACGAACTTGATCTTGCCCTTGCCGATTTCCGCAGCGGGATCGGTTCCTTCGACGAGCTCGTACGTACCCTCGTCCCAAACGATCACTTCACCGGCGCCGTAATTGCCCTTCGGGATGATGCCCTCGAAGGTGCGGTAATCCATCGGGTGATCCTCGACGTGCATGGCCAGGCGCCGCTCTTTCGGATCGAAAGACGGCCCTTTCGGTATCGCCCAGGATTTCAGAACGCCATCGGCTTCAAGCCGGAAATCGTAATGCAGCCGCGTGGCGCGATGCTTTTGAATAACGAAGCGCAGCTTACCGGCGCTCTTTTTCCGCGCGCCGCGCGGTTCCGGAGTTTCGTCGAAGCGGCGTTTCTTTTTGTAGAGCTGAAGCGAACCGCGCTCGGCTACCGCGCGGTCCGCTCCTGCTTTCTTCTGCGGCATACTAGCCGGAGTTTGCTAGACCCGTGCTCCTCTTCCCGTCAGCAGATTCCAGATCAGTAGAATAACGGCGATTACGATAACGATGTGGATAATCGATCCCAGGTGCCAGACGGCGAAGCCGAGCAGCCAGAAGATGAAGAGTATCACGATGATGAGCCAGAGAATGCCAGCCATACGCTAAGGTTTTCCTCCTCCCTTGCCACCCGTGGTGATAGTTGTGTTCGTCGTGGTTCCCGTTCCCGTGGAACCGCTGGTTCCCGAGCTCGACCACGGATGCAGGACGAAAACAGCGATCAAAATCGCGATCAGAACGACAATGACAATACCGAGCGCGGCCGCGCCGCCACCCGAGTCACCGTCTTTAACTACAACCGGTCCGTCAGCCATGTGTGAGAGTTGCTCCTTTCGTGTTGCAGTGCGCGCCTTATACCCACGCCATGCAAGCGTCCTAACCGTCGTTCGTGGAGGCGCCCGATGACGTGGGTTGCCATCGGCCTGGCGCTTTGTAGTGTCCTTTCCCTGTTTGCATTTGCACGTAGCAAGCGTCCGTACAGTAGCTTTTATGCTCGCGACGTCTACGGCATGAGCTCGCGCACGCACGCGTTGTATGCTGTGATTTTTGCAGCGGGCGCCGCAGCGTTCGCAGTGGCTCTGGCGTTCAGCGCGATACCGGCCGTGCCACTGCTCGGCATTTACGTGCTGATTGCGGTATTCTATCTCTCGTCATTCGCACGAGGTTTCGAGGATTCGTAATGCATTTTTCGCCGCGTCCAAACCGGGCTCACGAGATCCGCTGGCACCCGTGGGGCGCACAGCCATTCGAACTTGCGCAGCAGTCGAAAAAACCGCTGCTGCTCTCAATTTCGGCAGTGTGGTGTCACTGGTGCCACGTGATGGATGAAACCACGTATTCGGATCCAGCGGTCATTGAAAAAATCAACGAGGCCTTCGTGCCGGTGCGCGTCGATAACGACGAGCGGCCCGACATCAACGCGCGATACAACCAAGGAGGTTGGCCCACGACGGCGTTTCTGACGTCCGACGGGTTGCTCATTGCCGGCGCGACGTATCTTCCGCCGCCGCGCATGCTCGCTGCGCTCGATCAGATCGATGAGTTTTACAAAGCCAATCAGGAGGTCGTGCGCGAACGATCCGCCGGCATACGCGAACGCGCCGCGCAACAGGAAACCCGCGATGCCGAGCTTTCGCTGAGCATGATCGAGCGTGTGCATCGGGCGATCGAATCGCGGTTTGATGAAGAGTATGCGGGTTTTGGTGACGATCAAAAGTTTCCGATGACACCGGTGCTGGAATTTTTGCTCCAGGAATTCGAGATCACGAAACACCAGCGGCTCTATGATATGGTCGCACGCACTATGCTGGCGATGAGCAGCGGCGGCATGTACGATCCGGTTGAGGGCGGCTTCTTCCGCTACTCAACAACGCGCGACTGGTCGATTCCGCACTTCGAGAAGATGACGGAAGATCACGCTGCGCTCATCCGTATTCTCGCGCAGCTCGTGCGCACGACGAACAATGAGGCGTTCCGCACAACGCTCGTCTCTTCGACGGCGTACGTTCGCGACGTGCTGCGCGATCCCAATACGGGACTCTTCCGCGGTAGTCAAGATGCTGATGAGGCATACTACGCGTTGCCACTGGAAGAGCGGCGCAACATGACGCCGCCATACGTGGATCCGCGCTCGTACACGAATTGGACGTCGGCGATGGGCGCGGCGTTCATTTCCGCGGGTGATGTCTTGGCAGACGATCAGATTCTGGCGTATGGCACGCAGGCGCTTGACGCCGTCCATGCGCTGCTGGATGAACGCGGACTTGCGTTCCATTTATCGGCTCCCGGTGCACCGCCCGCGATCCGCGGTTTGCTCACCGATCAGGCGGCGTATCTTCGTGCGCTGCTCGACGGGCATCGCGTCACCGGTGAATCGCGCTTCTTCGAACGCGCCGTTGCGCTGGCGGATGCCGTCATCGAACAGTTCCGTGCTCCCGGCGGTGGCTTTTTCGACCACGCGAGTGTCGAAGAACCCATTGCGGCGCTTGCATTCGCCGATCGACCGCTCGACGACAACGCGCTCGTCGCCGATTCGCTGCTACGCCTTGCCGCGATGTCGGGCGACGATCGTTGGCGCGAGGTCGCCCGGCAAACGCTGCACGTCTTCGCGCAGTCTTACGAGCGCGCGGGTCTGTTTGCGGCATCCTACGCGCGCGCAGTGCGGCGGTATCTGACGCCCGCACCGGTTCTCACGCTTGCGGGAACTGCGCAAAGGACGCAAACACTGCGCGAAGCGGCGCTAAACTTCGACGATCCGCTGCTCGATATTCACACGACCGTTCCCAGCGACGGCCAGGAAGAAGGGCACGCGTATCTGTGCATCGGCACTCAATGCGCCGCACCGGCGAGTGACGTGCAGACGCTTCGATCTGCGTTTGAAGTTCTTGTGGTCTAATTATTAGCGCGAACGAACACGTTCCAGAACCACACGCCGTACAGATTCGCCGCGCACGAATAAGCAATGAGCACGCGCACCCAGACGGTGAATTTCTCGCGCGCGGCAAGGACCATCAACACGAACAGGAATGGTATAAAATCGAGCGCGTGCCGCATGGCGTATTGCGCGAAGCCGTTCACGTAGTACAAAAGGTTCGGAATGGCTGTAAGCGCTGTCGCGATCCACATCGCGATAACGTCGCGCTGCGGCCGGCGCGCCCACAAGGCGTAGATGAGCGCAGGCGAAGTGAGCGTGAGCGCAACGCCGGAAAAGCCCGGGACGATATATGGAAACTGCGCTGAAAACGCGGGCAGCTGCAACAGAAACGACCACAACTCATAGCGCAGATACTGCAGTTGAAACGGTGAACCGCTAGGCGACCCGGCTTGATCTTGGTGATACCACGTTGTGTAGCCGATGTCGTACCACACACCCCAACGCGCGTAGTTGTACCACACCCAAAACCACATGCTCGCAAGCACGATCGCGCCGAATGTAGCCCATGCGCGCGGTGAACGCTCGCCGCGCACAAACATGAGCGCAACGTATACGGGAATCGCCAGTACCATCGTGAAACGCGACAGTGCAGCAAAAACAGCGCACAACGCAACGATCCACGCGCGCTGCTTGCCGGCCAGTTCGCACAGCGCGATCATTGTAAATGCGACCGCGCTCACATGCGCGATAAACCACACGTCGCCCAGCATCGCGCACCACAGCAAACTCGTACCCGCGAAAAGGAACACGCAGAGCCACAGCGTCGCAGACCGCGTGAGTGCAGCGCGTTCGCACAGCGCATATGCTGCCGAAATTGCCGCGCCTGCGAGCAACGCGGCAAGCGTTGTTTGATTGGCGCTGCCCGTGAATGCAACCCACGGAAGCAGCAGCAGCGCCGGCATCGGCCCTTCGATAATGTAATGCTGTCCGTTGTACGCAAGCGCATCGATGTACGAACCGGGCCAGGTGATCCACGTATGACCCGAAAGCAGCGCCTGCGCAAGCAGAACAAAGTTATTGTACGGCGTTTGCCGGAAGTGCGAGACCGCTACTGTGAGGACAAACGCCGCCGCACCGGCGATCGCATAATGCGGTACAGCACCGGATCGTCCGAGATCTTGACCGCCCGGAAGCCCCTCACTTCGCCGAAGATCTGCCCAACCACGTACACCCGCCGGCGATGTACCCATTTCGGCACGTACGCCGCGTCCTGACTTAGCCACGCGCTGTCGACGATGCGCCGGCCCAAGCGATGCTCGACGTACGACGCATATGCCAGCGGCGTCGCGTAGATCCAAGGCGCAACCAAAATTGCATCGTCCGGCGTGTTCTGGACGACAGAGTCGATCACCGCCTGCGCACCGTAAACGCGCCGCTGATCGAACGTGACATGATTGACGCCGATGAACAGCGCCGCGATCGCTGCGGCCGTGACTGCGCGTGCAAGCGGCGTGGCGAGGAGCGCCTGCATGAGCCATGTCGCGCCCACGCCGGCAAGGACCGCAACGATGGCGAAACCTTCAAGCTGATACCGCTTCGGGTCCGCCTCAATGGTATATGCGAGCGAAAATGCGGTCGGCACGGCAAACGCAACGATTAGGATCAACGCGCTGGCGTCTTTACGCGGAAACAGAACCAACAATCCGGTAAACGCTAGCATGATGCCGATCGGCGTGAGTTCCTCAAAGAACGCTTGCGCGTATTTCGGAAAGCTCTCAGCGTACGTGCTTAGGCGCGTCATGCGCGCGAACGTTCCGCCCGCGCCGTATTCGGAACCGTTGAGTTCCCGCATCAACCCGTGCGGCGACGATGGATGATTGTTGTCCCAAAACGCACGCCCCGGCGGTAAGCCGAGCGAACGCGTGGGATCCAGACGCGCCGCGGTCACCGCCGCGCTGCGCAGCGGTAAGTACGCATAGAGCGACAACGCTGCCAGAACGGTAAGCGTCGCGAGCAGGAACGTACGCCATCTCACCGCGTCGAGCCGTTCGGTAAGAAACAGCAGCAGGGCAGGGGCGATCAGCGCAACCAGTGGATGCGTCGCCA
The DNA here is from genome assembly GCA_964514445.1 of uncultured bacterium. Lineage (GTDB taxonomy): Bacteria > Vulcanimicrobiota > Vulcanimicrobiia > Vulcanimicrobiales > Vulcanimicrobiaceae > DASSRQ01. The sequence continues at coordinate 48,705 of CAZERJ010000007.1, forward strand.
ACCCCAAGCCAAACCACAGGGCGCCCCAGATCATCGTTCGCGCATTTCCCGTGCGCATCCATACGAATGCGCAGTACAACGCAGCAAGAGCGAAAACCAGCGCTAGCGTATGCACTTCGGCTCGCGTGCCGCGCGTCCACGCAACGGCTCCAAATCCGAAGAGAAACGCCGCGGCACACGCCATCCACGCATCGCCGTCGAACTCGCGCGCCAGGCGAAACACGAGCCAGCACGATGCGCTCATCGCAAGCGCGCTGAACAGCGCAATGCGCCATGCTACGCTGCCGAATGGAACGACGTGCGCGAAGACGCCGGCGAAGATCGTGAACGCCGGAAATCCCGTCGGATGCATGATGCCGAAGATCCACGGCACCGTTTGCGCTTCACCGGTATCCCAGTATGACGGCACGCCGACGAGGCTCGCGCAGTATACCGCCAGCGGCACAAGCCACGCCGCAATCTGCGCGGCTACTGCGCCGGTGCGGTTGCGCTCGGACGCGGTTTGGGCGCTTGAAATGTCGATTTCGGCAGACTCAGCGGGAAGCGGTATCCGGTGAAAACGATGCGCTCGCGCGCGGCCTTTCCATGCACCCGTGCTTCGACGCTCGCTGCCGTGGGCACCCAGTATTTTCCCGAGCGGGCGAACGTCACGACACCCTTTCCGCTCGCACCGCCCGAGGCTGAGTGGAAGCGAAGCTCGACCGGTAAAAACGATTTTCCGTCAACGACCATGCCGTCGATGGTAAAACCACCTGGTGGTGCATTGGGGATTGCACGGTATTCGTATTGCAAGGTGCCGGTGCCGCGCCGGATGCCGTCGAGTAAAAACGTGTATTGCGTGAGCCGCGGCGCGAGATTGTCGAGCGCATACCGGTTGCGGTAACGGGAGATCGCGATCCGCCGCACCTTTTGCCCGTTATCCATAACCGTCACATCCCGCACCAGGTCGCCGCTGCGATAGATCTGATGGGTTTGCTCGATGTCTTGCGGACCCGCTTGGGAAACGGTGTACGAAAATACGAGCACCTTCGGCGAGGTGCTGGTGAGCAGCCGCTTCGCGTAGCGTTGAATAACGACTTGCGAGTCGAGCGGCGGCGCTTGCAGCGCTGCCGCAGCAATCACAAGCAGAGCAGCCAGAATTTTCACTTGTTCAGAACAGCTTCACGGATCGCATCGAGGGCGTTCTGCGCGCCATGCGGATTCTTGCCGCCGCCTTGCGCCTGCGCCGGCTGACCGCCACCGCGTCCTTCAACCAGCGGCGCGGCAAGTTTGATTAGGTTGCCCGCGTGCACGCCCGCTTTGACCATATCGTCGCTTGCGCTCACGAGTAAATTCACGCTGCCGTTGTCCAGCCCCGCAAGCGCAATGACGCCGCTGCGCAGCCGTTGGCGGATGGCGCTGCTCAGATGCTTGAGCGCATCGGCGTTTGCTTCGGGAACGAGCGCTCCGACGAATGTGCGCTCGCCGTGCGTTTGCGCAGATTCAACGTACCGCTGCGCGTCGGCGGCGGCAAGACGCGCTTTGAGATCACCGATAGCATTTTGCAAGTCTTTGACGTCCCGCTGGAGTTTGCTAATGCGATCGCCGAGTTCGTCCGGCGTTGTCGCCAGCGATGCGGAGAGCTCTCCGACGAGCTCTTGCTGGCGCATCGTGTACTCTTCGGCCGCTTGCGAGACGCACGACTCAATGCGGCGAATGCCCGAGCCGATCGAAAACTCGTTCAAGATCACAAACATGCCAAGCTCACCCGTGGAATGCGCATGCGTGCCGCCGCAAAACTCAACGGATGGACCCGCCTTGACGACGCGCACTTTGTCGCCGTACTTTTCGCCGAACATCATGATCGCGCCGCTGGAGCGTGCTTGCTCGATATCCATGACTTGCGTTTCGAGCGGCGTATCCTCGCGGATCATTTCGTTCACGCGGTGCGCGATATCGCGACGCTGCTGCGGTGAAAGCGCCCCCGCCGGCGAGCGGAAATCAAAACGCATACGATCGATGCCGACCCATGAGCCGGCCTGCGCGACGTCTTCGCCGAGTACATCTTTGAGCGCGCGCTGAAGCAAGTGCGCGGAGGTGTGATGGCGTCGTATTTCTTGACGCCAGTATGCGCGAACGTGCGTGGTGACATCATCGCCGGCATGCAGCGATCCGCGCACGAGCTTCCCATAGTGCACGATCGCTTCACCTTGGTACTGTGTGTCGGTGACGTCGAACTGCGCATCGATGCAGCGGATGACACCGCGGTCGCCAATCTGCCCGCCCTTTTCGGCGTAAAACGACGTGCGGTCGAGGATGATCTGCGCTTCTTCGCCTTCGTTCACGTCCTTTGCGAGCTCGTTATTTTTCAGAATCGCAACGACGGTACCATGACCGTCGAGTCCCTCGTAGCCCGAAAATTCACTTTGCGTTGCCGGCAGTTCGGCGATCGACACGACGGCGCGCTTCGCCGCCGCGTCGGCGCGCGCGCGTTCGCGCTGCGCATTCATCTCGGCGTCAAATCCCGCGTGATCGACGCTGATGCCGCGTTCCAGTGCAATCTCGCGCGTGAGTTCGAACGGAAATCCGTAGGTGTCGTGCAGCACGAAGGCGTCCCGGCCGGCGATCGCGCCGCCCGTGCCGGCTTGCGCGAGAAGATCGTCAAGCATTGCCATGCCGCGCTCGAGCGTGCGGTCAAACGTTTGTTCTTCTGTGCGCAGCGCATTCTGAATGCGCGATATATTTGCGCGCAGTTGCGGATATCCGGACTCCAGCGACAACACCACTGCCGGCACAAGTTCGGTCAAAAAGCCGTTGGGGTATCCCAAAAGACGGCCGTTGCGGATCGCGCGACGGATCAAAAAGCGCAAAACATAGCCGCGATCGGTGTTGCTGGGATAGACGCCGTCGTTGATCAGAAACGTCACCGAACGCGCATGATCCGCGATGATGTTGCGGCGCTCGAGCTGATCTTTCGGCGAAAGACTGGTTTGTCCGACTTTGGGCTGCGCGTCGATGAGATCCGTAAAAAGGTCCGTCTCGTACATCGAGACTTTGCCGTTGAGGATCGCGAGAATGCGTTCTAAGCCCGCGCCCGTGTCGATCTGTTTGCGCGGCAGCTCTTCCATCTTGCCGGCGGCATCGCGATTGTATTGCTGAAAGACGACGTTCCAAATTTCGACGAACCGGTTGCCCTTGTTGGGGCCGTCGTCATCGGGGCCGCTCGCATTCTGCGTGCCGGTGTCGTAAAAGATCTCCGTGCACGGACCGCACGGGCCTGTCGGGCCCATGGTCCAAAAATTGTCTTCCTCGAAGCGCGTGATGCGTTCTTGGGGAAGGCCGATCTGTTCGCGCCAAATGCGCTCCGCTTCGTCATCGTCGGTGTGTACCGTCACAGCCAGCCGTTGCGGATCGAGCTCGAGGGTTTGCGTGACGAACTCCCAAGCATAGGCAATGGCTTGCGGTTTGTAATAGCCACCGAAGCTGAAGTTGCCCAGCATCTCAAGGAACGTGCCGTGGCGTCCCGTGCGGCCGACGTTTTCGATGTCGCTCTTGGCGCCGGCAACGCGCAGGCAGCGCTGCACGGTCACCACGTTTTCCGCCGGAGGGGGCTCGTCGCCCAAAAACGCGGGCACGAACTGCTCCATGCCGGCGATCGTAAAGAGCGTGGTGCTCATCGCGTCGGGGATGAGGCTGGCCGACGGCACCTGTTTGTGGCCGCGGGAAGTAAAAAACTCGACAAACGCCGAGCGCAATTCTTGGCTTCTCATTTTAAAGGCGC
>CAZERJ010000008.1:0-6528 GCA_964514445.1 uncultured bacterium
TGTCTTGGAAATTTTGTTCCGCCGCGTCCGCGAGCGAGGTGCCGGCCGGATAGCGCACCGCCCGCGCGTAAGCGCGCGGCGTCATACCCGCATGTTCCAAAAATTCGTTCACGAAATGCGCCTGATCGTAATAACCGGCGGCGAGCGCGATATCGCCCAGCGATGCGCCTCCATCGCAGATCATGCGTAGCGCACGATCGAATCGTACAATACGCGCAAAGCGTTTCGGCGACACACCTACGCGATCCCGGAATGCGGCGGTAAACCGCGCGCGCGAACGGCCCTGCCATGCATCCAGCGTTGCGATGGACTGCGCTCCTCCGTCATGGCGTATCGCTGCCAACGCGCGTTCAACGGTCCAATCAGGTTCGGGGCCGCCGGCGATTCGCCGCGCCGCCCATGCGGCCGCCGCACGAACGGCCTTGATTCCGTCGCGCGCGTCATATACGCGCGTACCGAGCTCCTCGGCACATCGCCCGACGACGTCGTGCAGATCGACTGTGATGTCGGTAAAGCCCGCCAACGCATAGCCGAGCAGGGTAAATGCAGCCGTCGGCGCGAGCCTCACACCAAGAACACGGCAGCGATCCGGTGGCGCTTCGACAACCTCCGCGGTGGTTCGAATGCCGCCCGCGCACAGAGGCGGAAAACGATCCGCCGGTTCGTCAACGCCCGGACGGTGCGGCGTGTCGAGTTGCACGATGATCTCAAGCGTGGCATTCGGAAAGACGCGCTCGCGCGCGCAGTTCAACGTCCCGTCGAAATGCCAGATGCCCTCAACGCGGCCGGCAAGCGGTGTGCCGGCAAGCGGTGTCCAGTGCGTGTGCGTCCACGTGCCCAGAGCGGACTCGTGGCGCGTGACGCTGACGTTATTCACACCGCGTTATTTCGCCGGAGGAGCCGCCGGCTCTGCTCTGCACGCTGAAGTGATACTTTCGAACAACTTGCCTTAGTAAATTGCGTTTAATTTGCAACGTGGCACCGTGTCCGGGACAGGACGCCACTATGTAAATTCGAACGCGCGAACCGTAAGGAGGCGTTTACTATGAAGCTACTTTCTCATTTCGTGGGTGCCCTCATCGCGGCTACGCTCACCTCGTCACTCACTGCAGGCGCAGCACCGCAAATCGAGAGAACGCCGCCGCCAAATCCGCCTAAGCCGGATTGGTCGACGATGTCGTTCCTGATGGGTACGTGGAATTGCACCGACTGGAGTTCGCGCCGTCCGGGGCCGTTCACGATTACCAGAGTGTACACGATGGATAACACCGGCTATTGGGTCATTCGCAACGATACGACGCACATGGCATCTTGGATTCCGCGCGATTTTCATAGCACGACGCGATACACATACGATGCCGGAATGAAGAAGTGGGTCCGCATTTCAATGGGCGATCAAGGTGATTTCGCGGTACAGACGGCGCCAAATCCGGTCAACGGCAGTAAGACCTGGACGTACGTCTTTCAATCAACGAATCCCAGCATTGCCTCGTATGCGCCTGAGGTCTATCACCGGTCGGGCAACAGGAAATTAACCATGACGACGACATTCAAAGAGCCGAACGGCCGCGTGGTAAACGTCCACGAAACCTGTCTAAAGACGTAGCGGCCTGTCTCAGCGCGTCGTTCGTTTCTCGTAACATTTGCTCCACGATCGCGCGCGCAGATTCTGCGCGCGCGAGCGGGAATGCTTGTCCAGCCCACAACGAAAGCATCTCCGCATTGCCCGCCTTCGCCGCTTTCGTGCGAAGGTCGCGCGTGAGTGCATTTTGGTACGGGTACGGCGCGCGTTTGCGCGCGTCGTCCATTTCAATTGAAAACCGGTTGCGTAATCCGCGCGCGACTCTACCGGAAAATGCCGCGGTCAATATCGTATCTTCATCGCGAGCGTGTTCGAGCGCATCGCGATACGCGGGCGATGTATTCGCTTCGTCCGCCAGTAAGAATGCGGTGCCGCACTGCGCTGCGACGGCGCCGAGTGCTAAGACCGCCGCGATACCACGCCCGTCGCTGATGCCGCCTGCGGCGATTACGGGGATTTGTACGGCGTCGACGACCTGCGGCACCAGAGCGAGTGTGCCGATCGACGTCTCACGTCCATCGGACAAGAAACTCCCGCGATGGCCGCCCGCCTCCGCGCCTTGAGCGCAAACCGCGTCAACGCCCGCGTCTTGCAACGCAAAGGCCTCCGCAACAGTTGTGGCTGTGCCGATGGTGTAAATGCCTGCACTTTTTACGCGTTCTAAGACCGCGTGCTCCGGAATGCCGAATGTAAAACTAAACGCCGCGGGTTGAATTTCAAGCAGCGCCTCGATTTGTGCTTGGTAATGGTCGGGCGGAAGTGCGGGCTCGGGCGGACGCAAGGCTCCAATTTCATCGTAATATGGTTGCAATCGTTCGTACGCAGCCCACAACCGCGCGCGGTCAACCGGCTGCAGCGGCGCCTCGATGAACAAATTGATCCCGAACGGTTTTGCGGTTAGCTCCCGAATGCGCGCGGCGTCGCGCCGCATTTGGTCCGGCGTGCTGTACGGCGATGCCAGGAAACCGAAAGCGCCCGCCTCGCACACCGCCGCGGTCAGTTCCGCGGTGCCGGGCCCGGCAATTGGCGCCAATACCAGCGGTGTTTCCAAAAACTGCGGTGTGCTCATAGTTTCGTGTCGCGTTCGCGCTCCGGATGCAAGGTCACGTAGCGTTTCTCAGGCGAGGTCACAACCCACATTTTTTCATCGGGATAGAACGCCGACTCCCCAATTGGATTATCCGCAACAACAAGTACGAGCAGATCGACCTCGCTATCGTTGCGCAGTTGATGCGCTTGGCCCGGCTTGAACAAAAAGGCATCGCCCGCAACGATCGGTTCCTCACCGCCCTCATGACGAATCACGCCCGTACCGGAGATGACCTGGTAGTACTCCCACTGCGCGCTATGCGCATGATAGCGATACGGGAAACTGTGCGGCGGCACGCGCAAAATTTCGACGTCGAACGGATGGCGCCGGATGAGATCCGTCGATTGCGGCTCCCGCCCGAGCGCCTCGGAAATGCGCCGCGCAAACCCTTGGCGGCCTTCCCTGGCCGTAAAAGCTTCTTCAATCGCGTCGATGTTGACTTTGCGAAATTGGTCTCGAGTCTCCATGCGTGCGTGCTTCTCGAACGATGGTATACTCGCCCGTGTGCGCCCCCGCGCCACTGCTTGGTTCACCGGGCGCACGCCTCGCAGCCGGCAGGGCGGCGCGCTGGGATTGGCGGCAAAGCGCGAAGAACTGCACCCAAACGATGAGGTGTTTCAATGGCTAATGCATTTGTCGCTCAAGGTGCAAGTGAGGAGTACCAGGCAGCGCGTGCCAAGCTGCTTGATGCGGAGCGCGACCTTCGCGATCATGTCGAACGTGTCGCGCAGATGCGGCGATCGTTGCCGCCGGGCCCATTGGTCAAAGATTACGAGTTCACCGATCTCGACGGCAAAAGCGTAAAACTCTCGCAATTGTTCGCCGATGGCAAACCGTACTTGGTCATGTATCACGTCATGTATTGGCAAGATGACGACGAGTTTTGCCCGATGTGTTCCATGTGGGTCGACGGCTGGGACGGCGTTTCGCATCACGTCGGACAGAGCGCCAACATCGTAGCGGCGACGGCTGCTCCGCTGGAAAAAATTCTTGCTTGGAAGCAGCATCGCGACTGGCGGCGCATACGCGTACTTTCGGATGCCGATGCAAGTTTTGCGCGCGATTTCTCGGCAGAAGATAGCGACGGCGATCCCGTTTCAACGGTTCTCGTTTTTGAAAAGACACCGGAGGGCATCCGCCATGTCTACACCGGACATCCCGAGTTTGAAGACGACACACACCGGGGCATCGATCAGCTGTGCGCTACATGGCACATTCTCGACTTGATCCCCGCCGGCCGCGGCGATTGGAACGCGAGCAACGACTACGTTCGGTAAGTAAGGCCCCATGATTAGCGGCGTCGTCGTCGATCTCGCCGTCATCGTTGTGTCGGTATTGGTCCTTGTCACGCTCGCCGCGCGGTGGAACATCGCGTATCCGATACTCCTCGTTCTCGGCGGTATCGCTATCGGCTACATTCCCGGCGTGCCGCAACTGCAAATGCCGCCCGACGTCGTGCTGCTGATCTTCCTACCGCCGCTGCTCTACTGGGAGAGCGTGAGCGCGCCGACGAGCGAAGTACTCACGGCGTCCGGCCTTTGGTGGCTGTTGCAACTCGCGTTCGGCTTGGTTGTCGTTACGATGATCGCCGTGGGCGCTGTCGCCCACGCACTCATCCCGGCGATGAGCTGGGCGGTTGCGCTTGTATTAGGTGCCGTTGTTGGTTCGACCGACGAAGTCGCGTTCGCGCCGATCGTCGAACGCGTTCGAATTCCGCGGCACGTGCTCGCTACGATCGAAGGCGAAAGTCTTGTCAACGATGCGACCTCGCTGGTGCTTTACGGAATCGCCGTTACTGCCGTGGTCCGCGGGACGTTCTCGGTCTCGCATGCATTCGGCGCGCTCGCACTGTCGGTGTTCGGCGGCATTCTCATCGGCATCGGTGCCGGCATCATTTCCGGTCTGGCGTGGCGCGTCATCAAAAACGATTCGTTGCAAGCATTGATATCGTTGATGACGCCATACCTTGCGTATTTACCGGCGTGGTATTTGGGCGCATCGGCCGTGCTCGCGGCCGTTGCTGCCGGCTTCACGGTCCAGCGTTTTACGCCGTACCACCTTACCGGTTCCGCTCGGCTTCGCGTCTCCGGATTCTGGGTGACGATCGTGTTTTTGCTGAACGCGTTCATCTTCGTGTACGTCGGCATGCAATTTCATAGCATCCTATCATCCTTGCACAGATTTACGCCGTTGCAGCTGACGACGTACGGCGTTGCGATCTCGCTCACGGTAATCGCCGTGCGCTTGGCGTGGGTGTTCGCGCAAGGCGTAGTTCCGGAAACGAATGAACCCGAGCACGAAGAAGGCCGCGCCGACTGGTCACACGTCGCCGTCCTTGCATGGTCAGGCATGCGCGGCGGCGTTTCACTCGCCGCCGCTCTGGCAATTCCAATCGAAACTGCCACCGGACTTTTTCCGATGCGCAACCTCATTATTTTTCTCACGTTTTGCGTGTTGCTCGCAACGCTTGCCGGCCAAGGTGGCACGCTTCCGTTGCTGTTACGTCTGCTGCACGTGCGCGACGACGGGGCGGACGAATCCGAAGAACGTATCGCACTGGCTGCAACGGCAAAGGCGGCGCTCAACCACCTGGAAGAACAGAAGAACGCAAAGCAGCTACCGGACGGCCTGTATCGCTTTTTGAAGGGACGTTACGGAAGCCGCTGGAGTGAATTCACCTCCTCCGAGCTCGACGGCGACGCAGCACGCGAAGCGCACACATACCGTCACGCCACCCTCGACCTCATCGACGCGCAGCGCCGCACGCTCAACGAATTACTTCGCAAAGGCAAAGTCGACAACACCGTCTTCCGCCGCATCCAACGCTTACTCGATCTCGAACAAGAAGAAATCGCCATCATGGAACGAACCGGCCGCCCCGACATCGAGGAATAGTTCAACCGATGCTCCTGCTCACAGTCATCCTTACCGCAGCTATCGCATCGCACCCAAAGCAGCAGCCCGATCCTTGCCGCGAGGTCGCCGATCAGTATTTCCATGAAGTTGCGCGTGCCGGATTCACTCGCAACCGAAAGAACGTGCAAACCGACGCTCGCATACCAAGAGCGCTTTTCGAACTAAAAATGAGCAGCGCGTTTCTGACGCGCGCGCCGGTATTTCCGGAAGACAAACCACTCGCGCAGCAGGCGCAAGGCGACATCATCAACGCGGCGAGCGACGTGCTTCGCATAGCCGCCCCACGCGCCGCCGATCTTTACCATCAACTGAAACCATGTATCTCACCCAAACGCCACGTGAAACTCGCCGACGCAACGGTCGCGCTCGTGAACGCCGGCGTGGCGCTGCTGAATGCGCGCCGAGATCATCCGAACCGAAGAGCCCTCCAACGCGCGCTCGACCGGATCATCGCCGCGCTCGACATCATGCCCGAACCAATGTACGGACGTCGATTGCGCCGGCCGCGCGTGCAATCGTCTTAGGTCGCTGAGGCGTTGTTTGCGAATGCGGCGCGGTAGACGCGAATCGCGCGCTCTCGCGCGTGCCGGTGTTCGACGATCGGCGGCGGATAGTCCGGGCATAAAGCGGGCATCTTCCATGGTTCGTGCACGAATGCCGCCGGCAGCGCTTGCAGTTCTGAGACGAACCGCTTTACGTACTCGCCGTCGGGATCAAACTGCCGGCCTTGCACCGTCGGATTGAACACGCGGAAATACGGCACCGCGTCCGTACCGGTTGAAGCGGCCCACTGCCATCCGCCATTGTTCTGCGCGAGATCGGCGTCGGCCAGGTGCTGCGCGAAGTATCGTTCGCCAAGCCGCCAATCGATCAGCAGATGCTTGCTCAGGAACGACGCCGCGATCATGCGCGCGCGGTTGTGCATCCATCCCGTCGCGTT
>CAZERJ010000008.1:6628-29549 GCA_964514445.1 uncultured bacterium
AGCCGCGATGTTCCCTCGATCGCCGGAACGTTACGCGCGGCGGTGTAGTCACCGGCTGCGCTTTCGAGAAAAAGCTTCAGCCGCTTGTGAGCAGCCTTCTCGCCGACCCCGTTCCACGGTGCACAGCTCTGCATTCCGAACGATTCGGGAAGCGGCGATGGATTCGACGGCCCGATCTCCGTGGCGTTGAGGAGCTTTTGCTTTTCGATTGCGCGTTGCGAGGGGTACGGCAGCCGCGGCGCGACGGCGCGCTGTTCGAGCCAGCGCCGTTTGTACGGCGTGTACACGCGATATGGCTGGCGCGTGTCGGCGAGCACTTCACCGGCACCGAAATACACGTGATCGAGCGACGTATGCACTGCAATGCCGGACGCTTGCAACGCGGACGTTACCGATGCGTCACGCGCGATGGCGTCCGGCTCGTAGTCTTCGTTGAAGAAGAGCTCGCTCGCGCCGATTCGCGCGCAAAAGGCGACGAGTTCCTGCGCGAAATCGCCGTATAGTACCGCGAGATCGCTGCCCAGTTCGCGCAGCTGTGCACGCAGCGCCGCGACCGCCGAGAAAAACGAGGTTACGATGGGCGCGCCGATGCGATTGTCGGTAACGAGCGGATGATTAACGACAAAAGCAAGCGCTATTCGATCGCACGATCCAGCGGCGCGAAACAGCGCGTGGTTATCGCTCAGTCGGAGGTCGCGCCGAAGCCAGACGACCGCGGTCTTCACTGCACGTTATCGCGCTGCGCGACCGATCCGGTACGGAAAGTCGGCGAGCGACGGTATCGTTTCCACTCCCGGTGGCAAGCCTTCGATGGGAAGGGCGGTTGCGCCGTCGCCGCCGACGCAAATCTTGACCTGCGCCGGTAAGGCACGCCGCAGTTCGCCCACAAACGCGGCGGCATCGGCTTGAATCGTCGTGCGCACGATGCCCACGACGACGCGCGACGGCGCAATTTTTCGCGCGGCGGCGATCACTTCTTTCGCGGGAATGCCGGTACCCAGCACGATCGCTTTAAAACCGACCAGCGAGGCAAGGCACGCGCCGAACAGTATGCCAAACTCATGGAGTTCATCCGGTGGCGTCGCGAACACCATCGCCTCGCGCGTCGTCGGCGGCCGCATGCGCATTATGCTGCCGATCAGGCTCCGCACGAGATTCGATGCGAAATGCTCCTGCGCGATGGCGAGCGCCCCTTTTTCCCAGAGCACGCCCACCTCGTGCATAAACGGCGCGAGCACGTCGACGATCAAATCCGTTGGCGTGAACATCATCGCGGCCGAGCCAAGCGTGCTCTCGGCGCGCACGAGGTCGTACTCTCGAATGGCGTCCAGAACTGCGCCGATCGTTTGCGCCGCTGCCGTCGACTGAAGCTTCGAGCCAGACGACGTAGCAGCCGCAACGTCGATCAGCGACCGGATATCGTCATCGCTTAGCGCAGCGACACGCCGGATCGCGTGTCCGAGCGACACCGCGGCGTGGGCGAGTTCGAGACGGGACACGTCGGCGGTCGAGTACAGCCGCACGCCCGCCGGAGTGCGATGCGGCGTCACGAGCGCGTAGCGCCGCTCCCACGAGCGAATCGTGTCCGTTGACAACCCGGTCATCCGGGAAACGGCCGCGATCTGAAAGCCATCAGTCGTCACCATGCCGCGAAGCGTACCCCGACAAGTGCGGATTTGTCAATGATTTGTCCATAACAAACCATTGACAAAACGCAGACGAGTGAAGTACAGTCGAGTCCCTATGGACCGGAATCGCCTTTCGCGAGTCGCAATAACGGGGGCCGGCGGCTTCATCGGCCGCGCCCTTACAGCGAAGCTCTTAGCCCGCGGCTACCGTGTTATCGCGCTTGGCCGAAACCCCGCGGCCTCGGCGTTCCCAACGGGCGTCGAGGCGCGCCGCTTCGATCCGAATGCATCTGCGCCCCAACCGCAAGCGTTCGAAGGCGCCGATACCGTGGTGCACCTCGCCGGCGAGCCGGTCGCAGGGCGTTGGACAAACGAGAAAAAACGGCGCATCCGCGACTCGCGCGTGAACGGCACGCGCCTCGTCATCGCGTCCGTTGCGGCCGCTCCTTCGCGCCCCTGTACGCTCGTATGCTCGTCCGCGACCGGCTATTACGGCGACCGCGGGGACGAACCGCTCGACGAGGGCGCGGCTCCGGGATCGGATTTCCTGGCACGCACGTGCATCGACTGGGAGCGCGCGGCCGGCGACGCGGCACGCTATGGAATGCGCTGCGTGCAAATGCGTACCGGCATCGTCGTTGGCCGCGGCGGGGCGCTGGAAAAAATGCTGCGGCCGTTCCGTTTCGGCGTCGGCGGGCCGTTTGGCAGCGGTAAGCAGTTCGTGCCGTGGATCCATATCGACGACTTGACCGAACTGTACGTGTTCGCGCTCGAGAACGCGGCCGTCGAGGGGCCAATCAACGCCGTAGCGCCCGACTATGCGAACAGCGCGCGTTTCGCCCAGGCGTTGGGCGCTGCGGTAAAGCGTCCGGCGGTGCTGCCTGCACCCGGTTTTGCGCTGCGCGCGATTCTGGGAGAGTTTGCGGAGACGTTGCTCGGCAGCCAGCTCGTGCTGCCCGCGGCGGCGCAGCGCCACGGTTTTCGCTGGACGCATGCGCGACTGGAAAATGCGGTCGCCGCGGCGATAGCGGAGCGCGCGCCGTGGCCCGTGCTGCGCACGTTCGAAGACGAGCAATTCGTGCCGCTTTCGCCGGAGCAAACATTTCCATTCTTTGCGAAGGCCGAAAATCTCGAATCGATTACGCCGCCATCGCTGCGTTTTACGATACGCAGTTCACCGCCGCAGATGCGCGAGGGCGCGCTGATTTCGTACCGGCTGCGCGTACGCGGAGTGCCCATGCGTTGGAAAACGATGATCTCGCATTGGGATCCGCCGCGTGGCTTCGACGACGTTCAGTTGCACGGGCCGTATTCTCTTTGGCACCACGAGCATCGCTTCGAGCCGGTAAACGGAGGCGTGAAAATGACGGATCGCGTCACCTACGCGCTTCCGCTCTACCCGCTGGGCAACGCCGCGCTTCCGCTCGTGCGGCGCGACGTCGCAGAGATCTTCGCGTACCGCCGTAAAGCGATCGAGAGACTCATTGATGCGCCGTCGTAAGGGAGCCGTGGTCGTCGGCGCCGGCGTCGCGGGCCTGACGGCTGCGGCGCGTCTGGCGCATCACGGGTACGAAACGGTGGTTCTTGAAAAAGAATCTGCGCCGGGCGGCCGCGCGCAGCAAGCGCAGTGGGACGGATTCACATTCGATCTTGGCCCGACGCTGCTTTTCATGCTCGACGTCTTTCGCGACGCGTTCGCGAGTTGGAACGCTGATTTCGACTCGCTCGTACCGGTCGTGAGGCTGCGGCCGAATTATCGCCTCACCTTCGCGGACGGCCGCACGCTGGTGGTATCTCCGGTGCTCGCGGAAACGCTCGAGTCCCTCGAGCGGCTCGCGCCCGGATCGAGCGCCGGAGCGCTGCGGTACCTTGCGCGAAGCGCTCGCGCGTACGAATTGTCGATGCGCGAATTCGTCGGCGATCCGGTGCGCGGCGTCGCGCAGTATCTGACGCCGCGCAAAATCAGTGCGCTGATGCGCGCGGGAGCGTTCGCGCGTCTCGCACCCGCGGCGGTGCGCGCGTTCCGATCGCCGGACGTCGCAAACGCGTTCTCGTTGCAATCGATGTACCTCGGCATGTCGCCGTACGACAGCCCGCTGATGTACAGGTTGCTGCTTTTTACCGAGCTCGGCCAGGGCATCCACTTTCCACTGGGCGGCATCGGCGCGTTAGTCCGTGCGCTCGAGACCTGCGCGCGCAGCGCCGGCGCAACGATCGCTTACAACAGCGAAGTAACATCGTTACACCTCGACGGCGATCGCGTGCGTTCCGTGCGCACAACCGACGCATCGTACGATGCAGAATGCGTGGTGTTCACGGCGGATCTGCCGTACGTCTACGAACGGCTATTTCGCGAGCCGCGTCACCGCAGTATTCGCATGGAGCATACGCCGTCGGCCTTGCTAATCTATGCCGCACTCGATCGCGCGTACGATGATTTGCTGCACCACGAATTTCTTATGCCAAGCGATTTGCGATCGACGTGCGCCGATATTTTCGAGAAAAAACTTATGCCGGACGACATGGCCATTTATCTCGCCGCGCCTGCGCGGACCGATGCCTCATTCGCGCCGCGCGGCGCGGAAGCGCTCTACGTGCTTGTGCCTGCACCGAATCTCGAAGGGCGAACGCAGTGGGAGCGGCAGGAGGATGAGATCGCCGCCGCGGTGCTGGAACGCATCGAGCGGCGTCGCTTGCCCGGGCTGCGCTCGCGCATCCGCTTTTGTAAAGTACGATCGCCCAGGCATTTCGCAGCGGAACTGAACGTCTCGCATGGTTCGGCGTTCGGGCTCTCGCACGGTTTGCTGCAAATCGGACCGATGCGGCCGGCAAACCGTCACGCTCGCTACCGCAACGCGTATTTTGCCGGCGCGAGCACGCGCCCAGCGACGGGTCTGCCCTTGGTGACGATGAGCGCCATGCAAACGACGGATCGTATTATTCGCGAGGTTCCTCTGCATGCATGACCTCGTCGCAAGCCGCCGCTGGTGCGCCGATATGATGCGCACGCACGCAAGCACATTCTACCTTGCGACGCGTGTGTTGCCGCGCGCCAAGCGGCTCGCCGTTGAGGCGCTCTACGCGTTTTGCCGTTTCGCCGACGACACGGCGGACGAGCCGGGCATGTGCGAGTATGAGCGGCGAGCGCAGTTCGCCGCGATTCGTCGCGATCTCGCGCAAGCGGCCGCCGGCGGCGAAGGCGGTTTTCCGTGGTCCGCGGCGCTGCGCGACGCGCTTGCAGCATTTACGCTTCCTGCGCACGATCTCTACGAACTGGCCGCAGGCTGCGAAAGCGATATCTCCGGCGTCGACGTTCGGACTATGGACGAACTCGAACGGTACTCTGCGGCGGTGGCCGGAACGGTGGGCCGCCTTACAATCACGATACTGGGCGCGCGCGATCGCGATTCACTTCGGCGTGCGACACTTCTGGGCGTCGCGATGCAATTGACGAACGTCGTTCGCGACGTTGAAGAAGACTGGCGCGCAGGGCGAAATTATTTGCCGCGAGCGTCCTTTCCCGGTCTTACGCCGGAAGAAGTCATGGAGCAGATCGCCGATTGCGCGCGCCGCTATTACAGCGAAGCCTCCGTGCTCGCGGCGCGCTTGCCGAACGACGGTTCGCGGCTCTCAGTCCTACTCGCACATACGATGTACGCCGGCATTTTAGACAAGCTGCGAGCGCGCCGCTACGACTGGCGCGCGGGCCGCGCCATCGTAGCGCGTTCCGATAAGGTTCGCATGACGGTGCGTTCGCTATTCGACGCTTACGTCGGCTTTGCGATCATGAGATAGATGATGAAAAATAGCGCAACAGTGATGCCCCACCCCGCCACGTTCCACCACGCGAAGGACGTCGCAAGCGAACGCATCGAGCCGCCGCGAGCGAGGCGCTGCATACGCACTTCAAGCGGCAGCAGAACGGCGAGCCACAAAAAAGCCGACGCGGCAAGGATTACGAGCGCCGTGCGAATCCAGAAGACAGCGAGCGGAGCTACGCCTTCACGCGACGCAAGCGCAAATCCGGACATCGTTACGCCGGCGCCGAAGACGAGCGTGAAGACGACGTCGGTAAAAAGTATCTCGCGTGCGGCGAACGGGAAGAGCCGATGCCGATCTGCAGTCCAGGCGCGCGCGCTCCAAACTCCCGTCACGACAAAGTTGCCGAGCCAGAGCACAGCGCACGCGACGTGCAGCGTCTTGAGAAGCGCCATCGCGCTTGCACGTACGGGTTCGGCCGCATGAAATCCGCTATCGTCGTCGGCGCCGGGTTGGCGGGACTCGCAGCGGCACTCGAACTGGCGCGGCACGGCGTGCGCGTCGAGATTTTTGAACGGGCGGCGCAGCCAGGTGGCCGCGCGCAAACGCTCGTCTCGCCGGACGGACGCTTCCGTTTTGATATGGGGCCGACGATTTTGACGATGACGCCCGTGTTGCGCCGCGCGCTCGGCGACGATGCGTTCGAGGCGCTCGGCGTGCGCAGGCTGGAGCCCGGCTACCGCGTCGCGTGGCCGGACGGCACGTCGTTCGACATGCACTCCGACGTTTCGCTCTGGTTGTCCGAAGTCGCGAAGTTTCGATCCGGTGCAGCCGGCTCGGCGCTCGCGTACCTCGCCAAGATGCACGAGGTCTTCAACGGCGCGAACGAAGCGTTGTTCGGCACTTCTTGGGATTCGGCAGCGCTGCGCGATGCGCTCGCGCATGCTCCGCCGCTGCGCGCGTGGATGTTCGGCGCGTTGCCGCGCTTCGCGCGCAAACACCTCGTGCATCCGCGGCTCGTTGAAGCGGCAACGTTCCAAACGCTGTACTTAGGAATGACGCCGTCACGTTCGCCGGCGCTCTACGGGTTGCTCATGAGTTCGGAGGTGTGCGGCGGCGTATGGCACGCACGCGGTGGAATGTCGGCGGTCGTTGCGGCGCTCGTTGCCGAATGCGAACGGTACGGCGTGCGCGTTCGCTACGATGCGCCGGTGTCGCGCGTGCTCGTCAGCAACGGGCGCGCGCGAGGCGTCGTTGCGGACGGCGAGACGTTCGTGTCCGACGCGGTGGTCGTCGCTTCCGATCGCGAGCCCGCGCTGCGAGCTCTCTTCGGCGAACGCAGCCGGCGTCGCATCCGCTACGGTCACTCCGCATTCGTTGCCTACCTCGGTTACCGGCGGCCATTGCCCCTGCAGCATCACACAATGCTTTTGCCGGACGATCCGTGGCGCGCTTATCGCGAACTCGACGCGGGCCGCATTCCGCGCAATCTCCTTGTGTACGCGTGTCATCCCGCAGCAACCGACGATACGGCAAGCGAAGGCGCCGTCACGGCGCTCGTGGTCGTGCCGAACCGCCGGGCACTGGCGGAGCTCGACGAACACGAACTCGTCGCGCGCCTCGCGCAGCGGATCGCCGACGCAACCGGGGTTGATGCGGGCGATCTCGCGTTTACGGCGCACCGCGGGCCGAAAGAATTCGAGCGCGCTCTCGGATTAGAGGCTGGAGCCGCCTTCGGCCCGCATCACGGCCTTTCGCAAATGGGGCCGCTGCGCCCGTCGATCGCCTATCCTGGGGCGGCAAACGTCGCGTTTGCCGGCAGCGGCACGCACCCGGGCTCGGGCGTGCCGATGGTGCTGATTTCCGGCCGGCTCGCGGCCGAGCATGTGCTGCGCGCAGCATGAACCACGGTTGGCAGCCGGCGCGGCCGGTACCCGGATTCGATCGCTGCTTTGTGCCGTATGTCCGGTGGCTGTTGCGCCGCTCTTTCGAGCACGTATGGCTGCGATGCGATGCGGCCTCGTTTCCGTCCGGCGGCTTTATCGCTGCGGCGAATCATCGCTCGTGGTGGGACGGATTCATTCCGTATTATCTGCATAGGAGCCGGTATCCGGACCAACCGTTCGCGATCATGATGAGCGCGCGCGAACTGCGAAAGTTCCCGTTCTTCCGGCTCGGCGGCGCATTTTCAGTTGATGCATCAAGCGCGCGACGCGCGCGGCAGGCAGTGAAGCACGCGGCGGATCTCGCCGCAGGCGGCGCGGCGGTTTGGATTTTTCCGCAAGGCGAATGGGGCGCCGACGCGTCGTGGCTACCGTTCACCTCCGGTTTCGTCCACGCGGCGCGTTGGGCCGGCGTGCCGGTCGTTCCGGTTGCGATGCGCTTTACGATGCGCAGGGCGCGCAGACCAGAGGCGTTCATCGATGTTGCGCCTGCCCGCGGTGCGCGCGAACGCGGCGCACGATGCGAGATCGAAGAAGAAGTGCGTCTGCGTGCAGCGGGGATCGACCGCGACATTGCGTGCGGTATGGTCGAGTCGAGTTATGATTCGCTGCTGTCGGGGCACGCAGGTGTCGATGCTCGTCTTTCGGCGGCTGCCGGTTTGTTTGCGCGATGGGTGCGCTGAACGCACTCGCCTGGACGTGCACCGCACTTGCCGTGGCCGGCGCATGTGCGCAAACGCTGAATCTTCGCGAGTTCGTCGAGTTGCAGCCCGCAGCGCCGTCCGGCGAGCGTGTTGTCGCATGCATTGCGGTACGTAACGCAGCTCGCGACATCGTAGCGTGCGTGGAGTCGTTGCTCGCGCAACCGGACATTGCGGCGGTTGTGGTGTGCGACGATGCGTCGATTGACGAAACACGCGCGATTATCGCAGACCTCGAAGCTCGCTACGCGCCGCGCGTCGTTACGGCGCGAGCGGCGTCGCCGGGAAAGTCGGCCGCTCTTGCGTGCGCGGCGAAGCGCGCGATATCGCTTGGCGCGCGGCGACTATTTTTTACCGATGCCGACGTACGGCTCGTCGTGGGCGCAATCGGCGCACTCGAACGGTACGCGCGCGTCGCGCAGGCCGATGCGATCAGTGGGTGGATCGCAATGCCGGCGCGTACGCTGTGGGATGCGCTTTTTTCGCAGGCGCTCATGCTCTTCGTTCTGCAATGCTTGCCGCTGCGTCTGGTGCGCGAGCGCACGGACCCGCGTTTCGCAGCCGCAAATGGGCAGTTTGTTTTCGTCGACGCGGCAGTATACGCGCGCAGCGGCGGTCACGTCGCGGCGGGAGCCGCGATCGTGGAAGACGTTGCCCTAGCACGCGTTCTGAAGCGCGGCGGCGCGCGTCTAGCGATCGTCAGCGGCGTCTTGCTGGCGTCGACGCGGCCGTACGGATCGTTGCGCGCGAATATCGAGGGCTACGGGCGGTCGCTTCGACACGGCGCCGGCCGCGGCGGCGCCGCCGTCTTCGGCATGTGGCAGCTGTGCGCGTTCGCGTTACCGTGGCTATTCACGTTTATGCACCCTATAGCGGGCTGCACCGGCATCGCGGCTATTACAACCTCGAACGTTACCGTCGCGCGGCGATTGCGTGCCGGCAGCGCGTGGTTCGCTTCTGCAGTGCTTGGCGGAGCCGTCGTCGGTTGCGCGGCGCTATGGTCGGCGATGCGCCGAAGCTTTCGCTGGCACGGCCGCGAGTGCTAGTCCTTACCGTTGACCGTCATCTTGCGATCGCTTCTAAGCTTTCCGAAAACGCCTGGATAAAAAAGGCCACGTCGTCGCTGCTGAAAATCAGCGGCGGCTGGATGCGAAGCACGTTCCCGAAGCGCCCGCCTTTCCCGATGAGCACCTTGCGCTTACGCATCTCTTCCAGTATCGCGTTCGTCTCTTGCGGCGCATATGTTTTATTGCCGTCACGCACCAGTTCAACGCCAATCATCAATCCATGCCCGCGTACTTCGCCGATGAGGGGATACCGCTGCTGAAGATTCACAAGCGCCGCTTTCAACGCATCGCCCTGACGCTTCGCATTCGCAAGCAGGTCGCGCTTTTCGATGACGTCAAGCGTGACGCACGCGGCGCGGCTCGAGAGCGGATTGCCGCCGAACGTATTGATGTGCGGCCCTTGAAACACATCTGCGAGCTCCGGTCGCGTGATCGTCACACCAATCGGAAGGCCCGACGCCAAACCTTTCGCCGATGTGATGATATCCGGCACGACACCGTACGTTGAAGGCATGCCGAAGATCCCGTCGCCCATGCGTCCCCACGCGGTTTGCACTTCATCGGCGATCAGCAGCGTCCCGAACGGTTCCAGCGTTTCTTTGAGCACTTGGAAATACTCCGGCGGCGGCGTAATGATGCCGCCGACGCCCGCAATCGTTTCCGCGATCATCGCTGCAGGCGCGCCGCTTGTTTGCGTTTCAATGACGCGCTTCGCGCTTTTCGCGCACGCAATCTCACATGACGGATACGTCAGCCCCAGCGGACAGCGGTAGCAATACGGGTTCGGCACGAACGCGACATGCGGATATTGCGCGAAAAAATTGCGCCAATTTCCCATGCCCGCCAGCCCCACGGTGTACATCGTACGCCCATGGTATGCATGTTCGAGCGCAAGAATGTCGGCCGACTTCCTCGCCGTCCGCGCAATCATCGTCGCCATCTCATTCGCTTCCGAACCGGAGTTGCTCATGAACGTCTTCGTCATACCGTCGGGCGCTACGTCCGCAATGGCTTCGGCGAGATCGAGCTGCGGTTCGTTAAAGTACAGCGTTGACGTGTGCGTCAATTTCTTCGCCTGATCCGCAACCGCTTGCGCCACTTCGGTGTCGCCGTAACCCAGCGTGTTCGTAGCAATCCCGCCGAACGCGTCCAGATATTCGTTACCGCGATCGTCGCGCACGCGCGAGCCTTCGCCATCGACCAGCGTCACCGGCTCTTCATAATACGGCATCTGCGCCGCAAACAAATGATCTTTAGCGCGTTGCTTATTTGACTTCAGTATTCGCATCTGTACCTCTTGGCAATTTTAGCGGTGCGCCGGAAAACCGAGGTTCATTCCGGAAGCGGGCGTGCTCCAACGGCTTGTGACAACTTTGCCGCGCGTGTAAAAGCGGAAGCCGTCCTCGCCGTACACATGCGCGTCACCGAAGAGTGATGCCTTCCAGCCGCCAAAACTGTAGAACGCCGCCGGCACGGGAATCGGCACGTTGATGCCAATCATTCCTGCTGCTGCTTCGCTCTGAAAGCGTCGCGCAGCCGCACCGCTTTGCGTAAAAATCGCAGCGCCGTTGCCGTATGGATTCTGCTCGAGAATCTGCAAGGCTTCGTCGAGATCGCGTGCGCGCAGATTGATCAGCACCGGCCCGAAGATCTCTTCGTGATAAACCTGCATCGACGTCGTGACTTGGTCGAACAGCGTAGGCCCGATGAAGAAGCCGTTCTCGCAGCCCGGCACGCGCAAATCGCGACCGTCGCGCACGAGCTGCGCACCTTCCCGCACGCCGGTTTGAATTGCATCTACGATGCGCATCCGTGCACTCTGCGTGATAACCGGTCCCATGTCACTCGACGGATCGTCGCCGCGGCCGATGCGCAGCGCATCGATTCGCGTTTCCAGCAACGGAACAAGACGATCGGCAGCATCCGCCACACAAACCGCTGCCGAGATAGCCATGCACCGTTGACCCGCCGAACCGTACGCCGCTGACACGAGCGCATCTGCGGCAGCCTCCATGTCGGCGTCGGGCATCACGACTAGGTGATTCTTTGCGCCGCCCAACGCTTGCACGCGTTTGCCGTGCTGCGCGGCCGTTGCATAAATGCTGCGCGCTACGGGCGTCGATCCGACGAAGCTGATTGCCGCGACGCCGGGATGGGCGAGTAGCGTATCTACGGTATCCTTGTCGCCGTGCAAAACGTTGAACACGCCGGGCGGCGTGCCGGCTTGCGCGAGCAATTGCGCGATGAGCAGCGATGCCGATGGATCGCGCTCCGACGGCTTGAGCACGAACGTATTGCCGCAAGCAACTGCGATCGCGAACATCCACGCGGGCACCATGAACGGAAAGTTGAACGGCGTGATGCCGGCGCACACACCCAGCGGCTGACGCATGGAGTACGCATCGATGCCGGTAGAAACGTTTTCGCTGAACTCGCCTTTGAGTTGATGCGCGAGCGAGCAGGCGAAATCGATCACTTCTAAGCCGCGTGCGACCTCGCCGGCCGCATCGCTCACAACCTTGCCGTGTTCGCGCGAAATAATCGCTGCAAACTCGCCGGCATGCGCTTTGACCAGCGCGCGAAACTCGAAGAGGATCTCCGTGCGTTTGAGAACCGGCGTTGCCGACCACGTGCGAAACGCCTGCGACGCAGCGCGAACCGCGTGTTCCACCGTGTCGCGATCGGCGAACGCGACGCGCGCCTGAACTTCGCCCGTTGCCGGATCGTAGATGTCGCTGAAACGCGCACCGTCGTTGATGAATTCGACGTTCCCGATCGAATGCGCGATGGTTCGAGGCGTAGACGGTGCTTGCATGACGCGCAGTGTTCGCCTTAACGCACGCGCGGGCATCGCGGATGGTTGCTTGACTTTCTCATCAAGTTTTTGCTATTGTGCTAAGTCCATCCCGCACCATCCAAGCAGTGGGGTAGCACCATCCAATTTAGCCATCCAAAGCGGTTCCCTTACTAGTCCAAATCGCCAAAGTGGAGACCTAACATGATTGATGCTCTTCGGTGGGCCGGGATTGAACGACCGTATACCCAGGCGGACGTGCGACGTCTGCGCGGTTCGGTGCACATTGAACACACGCTCGCGCGCGTGGGCGCCGAACGCCTCTGGCATCTGTTGCACGAGGACGCCCCGGTAGCCGCGCTCGGCGCGCTCACCGGAAACCAGGCGGTGCAAGCCGTCAAAGCCGGGCTGAAAGCGATTTACCTAAGCGGCTGGCAAGTCGCCGCCGACGCAAACCTGGCCGGACAGATGTATCCCGACCAAAGTTTGTATCCGGCCAATAGCGTGCCGAACGTCGTGGAGCGCATCAATAACGCGCTGGCGCGTGCGGATCAAATTGACACCAGCGAAGGACGCACCGACACGTATTGGTTTGCGCCCATCGTCGCCGACGCCGAAGCCGGCTTCGGCGGCGCGCTCAACGTCTTCGAACTGATGAAAGCGATGATCAAAGCCGGCGCCGCCGGCGTGCACTTCGAAGACCAGCTCGCGTCGGAGAAAAAATGCGGTCACATGGGCGGCAAAGTCCTTATTCCGACGCAGCAGGCCATCCGGCATTTGACCGCCGCGCGCTTCGCCGCCGACGTGCTCGACGTCCCCACGCTGATCGTCGCACGCACCGATGCCAACGCCGCGCAGCTCCTCACCAGCGACATCGATCCGCGCGACCGCGTGTTCTGCACCGGCGAACGCACGCCCGAGGGATTCTATCGCATTCGCGGCGGTTTAGAATCGGCAATTGCGCGCGGCCTTGCGTATGCACCGTATGCGGATCTGATTTGGTGCGAAACCTCCGAACCGAACCTCGAAGAAGCCAAGCACTTCGCGGAAGCCATCCACGCACGCTTCCCGGGCAAACTGCTTGCGTACAATTGCTCGCCGTCGTTCAACTGGAAAAAGAAGCTCGACGATGCGACCATTGCATCGTTCCGCGACGCCCTGGCCGCAATGGGCTACAAATTCCAGTTCATCACGCTGGCCGGCTTTCACGCACTCAACCACAGCATGTTTGAATTGGCGCGCGACTTCCGCACGCGCGGCATGAGCGCGTACGCAGAGTTTCAGCAGCGCGAATTCGCGAGCGAACCGCACGGCTACACCGCGACGCGGCATCAGCGCGAAGTCGGCACTGGTTATTTCGACGAGGTTGCGCGCGCGATCTCCGACGGAACGTCATCAACCACCGCCCTCGACGGTTCCACCGAAGCCGAGCAATTCTATGCTGAAGCTGCCGGCGCATAGGCTGCGCGATCTGCCGGACGGCTTCGCGGCGTTCTACCGCCCGTTGCACGAGCGCTTCGCATCGCAAGCGCGCGAGCTTGTCCAGAAGCGGCACGCGACGCTGGAGCGCGCGCACAACGGCGAGTTGCCGACATATCTCCCGGCGTTCAAACATCGCCCGACCGATTGGCGCATTGCACTCCCCGAATGGTGCCGCGATCAGCGCAATCAAATGACGGGTCCCGCCGACGATCCGGATCTCGTGTATAAAATGCTGCGGTCCGGTGCACCCGGCGTCATGCTCGATCTCGAAGACTCGATGGCTAACACATGGGAAAACCTCATGCGCGGCCACGACACCATCGTCGAAGCGCTGGATTATGATGCAGGCGCGACCGTCGTGTGGAACCGCGTGCGCGGATTACATTTGTGGCAGCACGGCTTATTCGATGAGCCCACGCCTGCATCGCTGTTCGATACGGCGCTGCTTGCGTTCCGCGTGCAGCTGCATCGGCTCAAACAGCAAACGCTGTGCATCTACATTCCGAAATCCGAGTCGGCGGAAGAAGCGTTGTGGTGGAGCGACGTGTTCGACGCCATCGTTGAAGCGCGCGGTTGGCCCGAAGGCGCGATCAAATGCATGGCGCTCGTTGAAGCGCATCCGCTTGCGTACCAACTCGAAGAATTCGTCTACAATCTGCGCAAGTATCTGCTCGGCTTGAATCTCGGCCGCTGGGATTACATGGCGAGTTTAATCCATTACAACCTTAGCGACCCGCAATGGGTGCTGCCGGATCGCAACACGATTCCGCTCGACGTGCCGTTCTTCCAGCGCTTGCGCACGCTGATTCCCGAAGTGTGTCACAAGCACGGGATGCTCGCCATCGGCGGTATGACGGCGTTGTATCCCAGTCGCCAGAACGCCGAGCTGAACGCACGCGCGCTCAACGTACTCCGTCGCGACAAGAAGAATGAAGCAGACTGCCTGATGGACGGCGCGTGGACCGGACATCCGGATCAAAACGAAATCGCCGTCGCGCAATTCCCGTATCCGAATCAAATCGACAAGCGACCTGCGAACGTCGACATGACGGCCGACCTGCGCCCGAAACCGCTCGGCGTCGGCGCGACGACGATCGACGGAACGCGTGCGGCCGTGCGCACGGTGATCCGTTACCGCGCCGGCGTGCTGGCGGGCAAAGGCGCGAGTTTACTCGACGGCTACATGGAAGATCTCGCCACCGACCGAATCTATCGTCTCATGATCGCGCAGCGTCTGCGGTTTCCGGGGCCGTACACGCCGGCCTCGCTCAGCGCGGTGTTCGACGAAGAACTCGACCGCATCCTGAGCGAACTGGGTGAAGATGCACCCGCCGGCGATCGCGAACGGTATCGCAGCGCGCGCGAAATATCGGAGGCGATGATTGTTACCGGAGCATTCGACCCGGAATAGACCATGCCGGCCGACGCGCCGCTGAACGCGTGGTCGAGTTTCTACATCACCACAGGCTCGTCGGCGGCTGCGCTGACGGGCCTGATGTTCGTGGTGATCACGCTCGTGTACAACCGTATCCGCCCCGGAGATGCAACCGACGGCATCGGCACGTTCAGCACGCCGAACGTCCTGCATTTTTGTAGCGCGCTCTTTTTATCAGCGGTGATGCTGGTGCCGTGGGAAGCATTCAGCCACGCTCGCATCATCGTTACACTGTGCGGCCTGTTCGGCATTGCGTACGGCGCTCGCATCGCGTACAAAACCATCCGCCGCGAAATGACGTCGTACACGCCGGACCTCGAAGATCTCACGTGGTACGGCGTGCTGCCAATCATCGCTTACGTCATCGCAGCGGTTGCCGGCGCTTTTGTTCCAGCACCTCAAGCTCCGTTCGTACTCGGCGCCGCCGTCATGCTGCTCATCTTCATCGGCATCCGAAACGCCTGGGACGTCGTCACCTTTCTCGCCATAAACCCACTCAACGAAGACGACGATTCAAAATGAAAGGGCACCGTACGGCAACGGTGCCCTTTCGCATGGTCTCGATTAGGGCGTTGCTGCTCCGATGATGGCGTTCGTCGCCAGCACATCAAAGCTGCCCAGCCCTGTTGCGCAGTCCCAGCGCGGAATTGCGGTGCAAACGGGATTTGCGTTCGTTCCGACAATGATGTCGTGGAAACCGCCAACCTTTTGTGTCGGCGGTGGCCCGACCAGTGTGCCGCTCGACGCCGGATACATTTTATAGATTTTATAGAACCGCGGCGGCGCAAACCCTAGTGTATTACCGTGTTGCGTCTGCATGATTGCGTATGACCCTGCGGCAAGCGGCGAGGCCAAGCTCGTACCACCCGTGATGTATTCTGTTCCGCTGAGCCACAGCAGCGCTCCGGTTTCTAATGAAGCGTCCATAGCGACGTCCGGCGCTCCGCGCAAGCTTTCGCCTTGCGCCGCGACAGGCTGAGCCCACGCCTCCCAATACGGCGAGTACTCAAATTGGCTGTATCCGCCACCGCCGGCTTCCCAAGCCGTCTCACCTTTGTATGTACCGTCAGCGTTGCTAAAGAGATCGGTTCCGCCGACTGCAACGACATACGGGGACGCGGCGGGATATTCCACAAACGGCGCACCGCCCGGCACACCGTTCGGCGGAACGCCAACGCTACAGAAACCTCCGGTGTCTCCCGTTGACGCAAACATCGTTTGTCCGTGCGATGCGCCTTCCAAGAACAACATATCGTCGACCAACATCGATCCGTCCAAGTACGGGAACAGCTCGCATTCGCCAAACGATGAGTTGCCGATTTGCGCGAGATGATCCGTAACCCAGTGACTATATTCCAGCGCAATGTCCGAGTCGGTTAACGACGTGGTATCGTACAAGTAGACCGTCTTGACGCGTCCTGCAATGCCCGTTGAATACGTCATGTCGAGCGTCCATTCATCGACGCCCGCGGTATCTGGGCTCGGAATACCGACCTGCTTGACGACAACCGTCGCTTGAGGCAAGCCGAACTTCATCTCGTTGTAACGAAAGTTCGTGATTGCCGGCGAGACGTTGCCCTCCGCCATGATGCCGACCGTGGTATTGGCCGCATTGTCGTCGCTATCACCACCGGGCGTGTTCGAAGCGCTGCCGTCCAAATCGGCTGCATGGTAAGCAACGCGGAACGTCATCGGATCGTAAAAGCGCACGCAAGGATTCGTTATGCCCGAGGTACACGGCGTTACTTTTGGACCCGTGTGAACGATTGGAGCGTTGTTCAGGCCTAAAACCGCGATGACGACGTTTGCTAATGACAGTGGGACGAACGCGCCCGTTGTATTGGCGTGGAATTGCTTGCCGTTAAGGGCGAAATTGTGAATCGATGTGCTAAATGCGTTCTCGACTTGCCCCGTAGTGCCGGTGGCCGAAACCAACAAATTGTTCGGCTCAACCGTAATGTTGCTAAAGCCTTTGCTTTGAAGGTAGCTCTTTACCGCGCTCACCTGGGCGGCTGACGGAGCGTAGCTGGCCAGAAACGTTGCATCACTGACCGTGCTGCCTTGCGCTACCGCCGTTTTTAGCGCGCTCAGATTGCGCATCTGCAGTCCAAGGCGAATCGTCATTGGAGTTGACGTACTAGCGGGGCCTTGGTCGCTGGCGTTTCGTATTGCAAACGCGCGCGTCGCTGTTGCTGCCCACCCGGCCGGTGCCGGCAGCGCCGACGCGATAGACTCGCTACTTGTGCTCGCCGGGCCGGATTGTGAGTTGCTCGCCGGTGGCATCGTTGAAGAATGGTATTGTCCCGAACAAGCCGTGGCTATTAGTGTAGCCACGACAGCTATCGCAGAAAGCTTTCTCATGTGCAGCGCTCCTCTTGCTTATCTCGATCCCCCTTGCGATGCAAGATACCCAATATCGATTACATAATGCAGCGCCCGGGCGCGTGCAAAATCAAGCGAGCATGCATGGGTTGACCGTCCAAATTTTTGGCGTATCGGCACCCGGCGTGGCTACCGATACTACAAACGAAACCTGTGACGCACATCCGTGATGTACGTATCGCGCGTGGGTCGCCGGCCGAAACGCGTGCGGTCGTACACGGGACTAAACGGACGTTCCAACGCGTCGAGTTGATTCACCGCTTCCTGCAGTACGTGGCGCCATACGTCACTATCGTCTTGGGGGTGAGCGATGAGTGCGTCGATGCGCGCGAGCAAGGCGCCTTTGCGTGCGATGTTCTCGGGCGTTGCGTGAATGAGGCACACAAAGTAGACGCCGCTCAAGTGGCCAAGCCATTCCTCAGACGCAGCTTCGCGCGACGCCGCTACACCGAGACGACCCGATTCGCGCATGAAGCGTTCGATGAAGTCGTCCTTCGAGAAGATACAGTCGAAGTAATCTGGCGGGACATACCGCTCGCCGCCGTTCAGCACGTAAGCGGCGGCGGGGATGCGGCCGGCATCCATATGCGCTGCGACGGCGACCGCATCACGGCCGTGCGCGGCGCAAAGATCTTGCAGTACGGCGAAGTGCCTGCGCACGTACGCAATATCGCGCGGGTCGCCAATGGCGGCAATCTGGTTCATCTCATATAGCTTATATGGAAAATACTTCGATGCACGCCGAACCGGCGTAGCACGCTAACCCGCCGCCGCGCGTTCCAATTCCGCGATGTCGATTTTCGTCATGCCCAGCATGGCCTTCATGGCGCGCTGCGAGCGCTCGCGATCGGGATCGCTCAGCAACTCCGGTAATGCGGTCGGAATAATTTGCCACGGCACGCCGTACTTATCGGTAAGCCAGCCGCACTGATTCGGTGCGCCACCGTCGGCGGACAAAGCGTTCCAGAGACGATCGACCTCGGCCTGATCGTCGCAGTTCACGAAAAACGAAATCGCTAGATTGAACTTGAATTCCGGCCCGCCGTTGAGCGCAACGAACGGTTGCCCATCGAGCTCGAACGCTACGGTCATGACGCTGCCGGGTTCTCCCGGTCCGACTTCGCCGTAACGCGCGATATCGGTGATCTTCGAATTCGGAAACACAGACACGTAGAAGTTCGCAGCCTCTTCGGCCTGTGTGTCGAACCATAAGAATGGCGAAATGCCTTTCATTTCATTATCTCCATTTAAACTTTAGCGGCGAAAATAGGCGCGAAGCGATCGCGCAGCGGCCAGCACGTGGCGAACCACAAAATCACAGCAATAATCGGCATCGGAATCAGCGACTGCGGCCACATGGTGATGTGAAACGTGATAATGTTCACGAGCACACCGGCAAGAATGATCAGCGCGACGAGCACGTACCGGTTGAGCAGAAGAAGGATACCGGCCAAGACTTGGAAGCCTGCCGTCATCCAGATGTAGTGTGTCGCGAACATTGGCATGTTCCATTGCACGACGACCGGCGGCATTGTGTTCGCCGGCGGCGGCGGCATGAACAGCAGAAAGCCGTTCAGCCCCATAATCGCAAAGAGCAGTCCGAGCAAAACGCGCGCGATCGTGTAAGCGATCGAATTCGTCTTACGTGCCGGCCCAGCGACCGTCGCTTGTGTCATCAAGCAACCGCACCCGAGCGATGCTGCGCGATGTAGTTCTCGAACTTATCGAGCATCTGCGCCCACCCCATCGGTGCGCCTTCGCGCGCGCCTTCGGCAGCCGGCGTGAGCGACACGTAGTCTTGATCGACCGTCATCGTCGTTTTGCCGTCGTGTTCGTCGAACTGCGTCGTTGTGCGCACTTTCATGAGCACCGTGCCGTTTGCTTCAGCGGTGCCGCTGAGCACGATGCGCTGCGGCACGGCGACATCTTCGTACACGCCTTTGCTGGGATAAATGGAGCCGTCGGGCCCTTCCATCTCGCAATAGCACACGCCGCCGACACGCAAGTCCGATTCGTATCGCGGACACGTGAAGTTTTCCGGGCCCCACCATTGTTTGGCGTGCGCGGGATTCGTCCAGAGTTCCCAAACGATCTCGCGCGGCGCATCGAATGTGCGCGTCATATGCAGATCGCTCATTACATTTTTACCTCGAGCACGCCAATCGTGTGACCCTCGGGGTCTTTGAAGAGCCCAATCACGGGACCATTCGGAACTTGTTCCGGTCCCATTATGCGCGTCGCGCCGAGCTTCTCGACCTTCTCGAGCGCTGCACCGGCGTCGTCGACACCGATATAAAACGTAACGTGACCCTGGTATCCGGGCATCGCTGCGCCGATGCCGCCGTTGATGCCGCCTTCGGGGCGTTCAGTTCCATCGGGCCGTGCCATGATGTACTCCGGCATGTCGCCGCCGGCGGAAACGTCATCGATTTTCCAGTCGAAGGCGGAGCGGTAGAACTCGGCCAGCGTTTTCGGATTGCTACCGATAATTTCGAAGTGAACCACGGGATTCGGCATGTGATCCTCCGGTTAAATCGTGTGCTTTGTGGGGGTATGGTATCAAGTCTACTTGCAAAAAGCAAGTACTATTCAGAAAGGAAACTGAACAGCCGAGGGCGACGGAGCCAAGCGGGCATTGTGACCGCCGCTTCGGTGTAATATTTGTGTTACTTGCAAAACACAAGCACTATACAAAAGAAAAAGTATCGTGTAGGATGAAACCGTGGCAAACCGCGTCTACGGCCAGTATTGTGGCTTCTCGCGCGCCCTTGAGATCGTGGGCGAGCGCTGGGCTTTCCTTATTATACGAGACCTGATGGTCGGGCCGCGCCGCTTCAGCGACCTCCAGCGCGGGCTGCCGAAGATCCCAAGCAACATTCTGACCGCCCGCCTGAAAGAGCTCGAGGAGGCCGGCGTCGTTGAGCGCCGCGCACTCAGCCGGACCGACGGTGCCGGCGTCGCTTACGAACTGACTGACGCCGGCCGCGAACTCGAGGACACCGTGTTCGCCCTTGGCCGCTGGGGCGCAAAACGTTTGGGCGATCCACGCCCCGATGAAATCGTCACCGAAGACTCGATGATGATGGCGCTCCGCACGACGTTTCAGCCGCAAGCCGCCAAACGCGTGCGCGCCAAATACGAACTGCGCGTGGGCCCGATTGTGTTACACGCAATCGTCCGCGACGGAACGCTCGAGGCGGGCAAAGGCCCACTCGAAAATCCCGACGTGATCATCGAAGCCGGTCCCGGTATCCGCGCCGTCATGGCCCACGAAATTACGCCATCCGAAGCCATAAAAGCCAAAATCGTAAACATCCGCGGTGACAGAAAACTCTTCACGCTATTTCCGGAGTTGTTCCGCATCTAGTTAGTGCTTAGGGTAACTGCGCAAAAGTCTCGCTGACATCAAACTCGAGCCACGGCACCGCGGTCGTGGTAAACCGCTCGCCTTCGCGAAATTCGCGCATGCCGTCGCGTGTGTAGGCGTGGATCGCACGCGTTTTTGGGTCGATGTCGAGCACCAGCACAGAACCATTAGCTAAGCAACGCTCGATCTTCCGCTGGAGATACGTCAAGTCGTCAGAGGGCGACCGAACTTCTACCGCGATCTCTGGAGCAAATGGCGGTTTCTCGCGGTCGTCTCCCTTGAGCGGCGAGTGGCGCTCTCGTGATATGAAGGAAACGTCGGGTATAAACTCCGTCTTCTTGGTTGCCCGAACTGTACGACCGAATGCGAAAACTTCGCGCTCACTTTCGGGTGAGGCACCCCGTCTAGGTACTCGATCTCGGGCCGATCGCTGAAAGCAACGGATTGCATGGCTTGCATAACACATTGTACCATCACGCCCGGCGGTCGAACCGCAAGGCCCATGTTACAAAATCGCCCCGCGCGGTGCTATAAAGGCATGGTGGCAGCATCGACGCTCGCTCAGACCTCCGGCGAGACATTCGAGCAGTTCTTCATGCACGAATATCCGCGTGCAGTATCCATAGCACTGCGCGTGACGCGTGATGCCGGCGAAGCCGAAGACGTCGCGCAAGAAGTCTTGGTGAAGTGCCTGCAATCCCACCGCTTTTCTACACCCGGTGCGCGGGCATGGCTGCACGCCGCAACGGTGCACACTGCATTGAACGTGGTCCGAGCGCGAACGCGCCGCGCAAAGCGCGAAGCACGCGTGAGCGATGTGCCGCCCGAGCCCGCGCCCGATCCGCAAACGATTCTGGATCGGGCATACGACCGCGAGCGTGTGCGCGGGGCGCTCTTACGCTTACCCGCTATAGACGCGCAGCTGCTTGCGCTGCGTTACGCCGGGCTTTCATACCGCGAATGCGCCGACGCGCTCGGTTTGGACGCCGCGCAGATCGGCATGCGCCTGGCGCGCGCCGAACGCGCCTTCAAAAAGGAGATCGAACGTGAACCATCTTGATACTGCGCAGCTGCGCCGCATGCTGGACGAACCAGAAGAATTCACACAAGAACAGCGCGATCACGTCGCGGAGTGCGAGCCGTGCCGCACGCAACGCGATGAGCTCGCTGCGAACGTCGCGGCCGCTTCGCGTGCGATGAGCGGTTCCGTCGCCGTTGACTCCGCAGATGCATTCGCCCGCGTTCGGCGTGAAGCCGCACGTGCGCGTACACCGGTGGCATTTTCCTATCGCAACATCGGTAGCCTCGCCGCTGCCGCCGTACTGGCGCTCGCGCTCATCTTTACACCGCTCGGCACGCTCGCGCGATCGTTCCTGACGATCTTCGAACCGCAGCAGTTCCAACCCATTCGCATCACACACGCGGAAATCGAGCAGTTTCACAACTCGCATCGACTGTTGCCGCAAGCCGACGAGATCGGCACGCAGCGCGTGATCGCAGCGCCGCAGCACGCCTCATACGCCACGTTCGCGGCGGCGCAACAGCATGTCGATTTCACGGCCCTCGCGCCGTCAACAATTCCGGCCGATGTGCGCGGGGGCACGTCGTATCATGTGACGTCACCGGAAGAGATGACGTTCACGTTCAGCGCGGCGAAAGCGCGCGCGTTTGCTGCGCGCTCGCATCGTACGCTGCCGCCGATGCCGGCCGGCTTAGACGGCACCACCATCCGCTTCCAAGCCGGCTCGATTTTGGAGACGCGTTTGGGCTCGCAAAAGAACGCGCACGCCGAGATCGTGCAAATGCGCGCGCCGAAGGTGTCCTCGAGCGGCGCATCGCTGCAAACACTCGAGCAGTACATTCTTTCCATGCCGAACGTCCCGCGCGAACTGGCCGACCAAATCCGGGCGCTTGGCGATATTCAAAACACCGTGCCGGTGCCGGTGATGATCGATAAGCAAACGGCTCGCCATGTAAACATCAACGGCAAGGACGCCCTTGCGATCGGCGATAACACGGGTGTCGGAGCGGGCGTGATGTGGCAGAACAACGGAATCATTTACGTGGTTGCCGGACCCGTACGCATGGATGACGCACTCTCCATTGCCAATGGCCTCAAGTAGCGCGCTCGCCGCCGCGCACCTTGCCAAACAATACGGCACGGTAACAGCAGTCGACGATCTCACCCTCGACGTAGCACGAGGTGAGATATTCGGCTTTCTCGGACCAAACGGCGCCGGCAAGACGACGTCGGTAAAAATGCTCGTGGGTCTGGTGCGCCCGACCTCGGGAGAAGGCACGCTGCTCGGACGGCCCCTGGGCGATGTGCGCGCGCGCCGCAAACTCGGCTACTTGCCGGAACT
>CAZERJ010000008.1:29649-50895 GCA_964514445.1 uncultured bacterium
CTGAATTCACATCTGCTCACGGAAGTCGAACAGGTCTGCGATCGCGTGGCGATCATCACGAAAGGACGCGTGGTGGCCCAAGGATCGCTGCATCAGATCGTCGGTGAACGCCGCGGCGTGCGCGTGCACGCACGCGCCAACGGCACGCCCGTACAGACCCTGCTCGCACCGTTCGGAGCCATAACGGAAGACGGTGATGCATTGCTGCTCAGCGACGTCGAGCCCGCGCGCGTACCGCAAGTCGTAAGCGCGCTGGTGCACGGCGGCGCGGAAGTGTTCCGTGTTGAGCCGACGTCTGCGGCAACGCTCGAAAAGCGCTTTCTTGAACTCACGCGAGGGCCGCGCGCATGATAGCGATGATGCGGCTGACGCTTCGCGAACTGACGCGTCGAAGATTCATGGCCGTTGCGGCCGGTGGAACTGCGCTGCTGATCCTGCTGACGTATTGGGGAATCTCGTACCTCGCGCATTCGCACACACGTCACGGGCAACCAATCACGCACGTGCAATTAATCGAGATGAGTTCCGCCATCGTGATCCTCATGGCATACTTGTTCAGCTTCATGATCGCAATGATCGCGGTGTTTCTCGCCGCGCCATCCCTTGCCGGCGATATCGAAAGCGGTGTGCTGCTGCCCGTCGCAACGCGACCGCTCTCGCGCCTTGCGATCGTCGGCGGAAAGACGATTGCGCTTGCGCTGGTCGTCTGCATTTACACCGCACTCACAGGCGTCGCCGAGTTGTTCGCCGTCCGCGCGGCAACGGGATATCTTCCGCCGCATCCCGGCCTTGCGCTTTTGTTTCTGTGCTTGATCGCGCTCGTGATGCTGGTTGCCGCGGCAACAATTGCTACGCGGCTCTCCGCGATTGCAAGCGGCGTTGTCACGCTCCTGTTCTTCGGCTTTGCCTGGATGGGCGGCATCGCGCAAAGCGTCGGCTCATTTTACGGCAACGCCGGCATTCGCGACGCCGGCACCCTCACGCAATTACTCTTCCCATCCGACGCAATGTGGCGCAGCGCCGCCTTCCAACTCCAACCCGAAACACTAACCGCCGGCCTAGCGACCGCGAAAGTATGGACCGGCCCCTTCTTCGTAAGCGCACCCCCACCAACACCAACCGTCCTCTGGACCATCGGCTGGATCGCAATCATAAGCATCGTGGGCGCACGCTGTTTCGCAATCCGCGATTTGTAGCGCCCGAGGCCCGCTCCGCGCGGCACCTCACGTCCGCCCCGCCGGCGCACCACCACGCTGCGCAAACCCTTTCAAATCACAAGGCGCCGACATCACCGGCGCGCGCCCCGCATCAAACACCCCTTGCGGCACATACCGCCCGCTGCCGCGTTTCTCCAAACTCAAACCAAATCCACGGTAAGAACATCGCGGCTCAATCGCTTGCAGCGGATGCGCAGCATCGCCGGCGCGGATGTTCCAAATCTCCCCGGTCGGCCGATCTCCCGGTTCGCTAACCTCCGACCCGATTTGATAATAAAGCCGTTCCGAGGAAGCGTAGAAAAAACGCACACCCGCAGCGCACGTTACGCTATTGTCAGCTTGCAGCGTAATGTAATCACCATCCAGGCTAATCGACAACTCGTGCGCGGCATCGCTCACGAATACCGGCGTGTCATAATAGCGCAACACGCCATCGGGTTCGGCCCAAGTCAGCGCAATCTCGTTGCGATAATTGAACTTTTTCCAACGCATCAGTTCGATCTGCACGAACGACCGGGAGTCACGCGATGCGAGCAAAACCCAATTCGAGTAGAACAGCCCTTTGTTCGTCGTCGAGCGCGGCAGCGTCATCGTAGCCTGAAGCGTATACGGTATTTGCATCTCGCCGCCGGTGTACAGCAGTGCAAGTGCATTCGCCGGCTGCCCCGTTGTCGCGCGCCGGTTATCGTGCGCAATCTGCGATGCGGTCGGCGGCGTGCCGGTGAGCGGCACGTTGCAGCGCATCGGCTGTTGTAACGTAAGAGCGCCGGCGAGCACAGCCGCGATTAGAAGCATGCGCAGGATTTTCCGGATCGAGTGGGCGGAGCCCTACGCTAAAAATCGATCGAGTACATTGCACGTAATGCGTTCCACATACCGATCGCCCGAATGAAGCACGCGAGCCCAATCCACCGTCGAGGCGGTAAATGTGGAGCCGCCGTTAGCAACGCGAACTCCAAGCGAAGCGCGCGCCGTTGCGCTTACCTCGCCGGACCCGTCGCTTACGTCCCAATGCCGCAATGACGCCTCGCCAACGACGTCGAGATCACTATCGGTCGGCGCGCCATCGCATTCGTACCCAATCAGCCGCGCATCTGCTCCAAAAGCATCGCCTGCGGCAAGTTGTGTGCCGTCAAAGAGCCAATGCCGCGGCTCGCGCACTTGGTATCCGGTCGGGGGCCGCTCGCCAATCCATTTTCCGCCGCCGCATGCATAGGTCACGCCGGTTGTGCGCCACTCAGGATTATCGAGCCAGCGTCCGTCGCGACGAATCGCGCGTTGCTCGGCATCATACCGCAAGCGAAACCAGCATGTGTTGCCGCCAAAGAACGCCGCATTTCCGCCATCGCGAATGAAAGCATCGATCCGTTCGCGCATCGGCTGCGTCCAGTATTCGAAATGCCCGAACGAAACAATCGCGCGGTACTCGCGCAAATCGACGGCGCCCGTATGCACGTCGAGATCCGTGCAGCAATCATATGCATAGCCGGCGCGTTCGAGCCACGCCAGACCCTTTGCATCCCAATGCGCAAACGTTTGCCGCGGGCTCGACAAATCATACGCATCGCGGTTTACTTCGTCCCACGGATGTCCACCCACACCACCGCCCGGGCGGTGCAGCGTAACCCACGTCGCGCCGCTGTACAAACACTCGCCCTCGCCTTCACCGCGCGTTCCGTCAACGTGCGCAACGTTGTAAGCGTGATACGTAAAGAGCGGCACGATGACGAGCAACGGCGCTCTCACCCCGGACCGCACAACGATGAATGCGCTGGCCTCACGCGCGTCGAGACGTTGCACATCGTCATCCAGCACAGCAACGTATGCGCCCGCGTTCGGCGACGACGGCAGTTCCAGCTCGTGCACCGGCCAATCCCAAGGAACGCCACATGCGCCCGCCTCGGCAATGCCATGCGGCGCAAACGGCTTACTTTGGAACACGCATTCCGGCACCGCGCCGCAACGCACCAGCGACACGCGAAACGGCGCGTCGGCGGAAACACGCAAACGCAGCAGCTCGCCCGGCGCGACCGTAACGTCGTGCGGGTAAGCCAGAATCACGGAGTCAAGACGTGATCGAGCGCTTTCACGCGAGCTTCCAGCTCGGGCGGAATCGCGCGCCGCTCACGAACAATCCACGGCAAAGCTGCAAGCGAGTCGGCCAGCGCCGCGCGAACAACCCGATCGCGACGCGCAGCGCGCACATACCGGAACAACGTGTGCAGCGCACTCCGTGCGGACCGGCGAAGCAGCACCGTCCACAGCCGGTTGCGCAGCACTAAGCGCTGACGCGCGGCGCCATCGCGGCAGAGCATCGAGGGATGATGCCGAACCACGATGTCCGCGCAATACCACAGTCGCCAGCCGCGCGCTGCAAGGTCGAGCGCAAGCAGTGACTCCTCGGCACCGATGAAATACTTCTGATGATAACCGCCGGCATGTAAAAACGCCTCGGTCCGCATGACGCACGCGCCCGCCATGAAGTACACAATCGGAACACCCGGCAACGACCGATCGCCGCAATCCGCAGCGCTCATCGCCTGACACGCCGGATCCGCTAGTTCGTCCGCGCCCACCAGCACGCGCGCGTTGATCACGGCAACGTCCGGATGCGCGATCAACCGTTGCACCGCACACGCCAGCGAACCAGGCATCCAGTAACAATCGTCATCGCAAAACGCGACAAACGGTGTGCCGGCCTCTCGCGCGCCGATCGTGCGCGCCGCCGCGCCGATATTTTCAGCAAGCCGAATATAACGCACGAAATCGCCGAACTGTGCGCAGACGCCGGCGGTGTTGTCTGTGGATGCGTTGTCGACGACAACGATGCGCGGATTGATGCGCAGTTCGCATAAGCGTTCGAGTGTCTCTTGCAACACCGCGCCGCGGTTGTGCGTCGCGATCACGATGCTGCAATCGTCAGGCATTATCTGCGTTCGAAAACATCAAGACGATAGGTTTCACGTGAAAAGCCATTCACCCAACGGAGCGCACGGCTGCGGCCGAACGCCTCGTGCACCTCTGCGGTTGTCGTCGCGTGCCCCTCAACAGGCGGCGTCCAATGGACCAGAACGATCGTCCCGCCGTGCACTGTATACTGTACGACATTCTCACGCAGCGCCGCGAGATCGTCGACGCCGAAGTAAAAGCCGACTTCGCAGACCGTCGTCAGGTCATACGCCCCCGCCGGATACTCGGACGGCACGGTGCACCGGCGAAATTCGACGTGCGGATGCCGCGCGTTCAAACGGCGAGCACGCGCAAGGGCATCGTCAGAAACGTCGACGGCGCGTAAGCGCCTGCAACGCTGTGCAAGCATGCCCGTAAACACGCCGACCGAGCACGCCAGTTCCAGCGCGTTGTTGTATGTGTGCCGCGGAAGAGCATCGAGCGTGGCCTGATATTTTCGGCGCTCGTACTCACTGTGCTCAAAATTCCACGGGTCCCTTTCCCGGCGATAGAGTTCGACGAAATACTCCGGCGGCACGGTCTGGCCCATGGATTTTCGATACCCAACTCGCCCAGAACCGCATCCGAAACGTCAAACGCCGACTGATTCGGTGGCCGGTGCGGCCGCAAGGCCTGTATAATCGCCGAAGTGTCCGAACTGCTCCGCTTTACCGGCCTCGAATGCCACTACGGCGCCCGCGAAATCTTCGCGGGCGTGAGCGGCGTGCTCAAAGACGGCGAGCGGGTCGGCCTCGTTGGACCGAATGGTGCCGGCAAATCGAGCCTGCTGCGTCTGCTTGCCGGTGTGGACACGCCGCACGGCGGCACGATCGTGCGCGCAAACGATGCGAAGCTCGCCTATCTCTCGCAATCGGTAGCGGACGAAACGCAGGCGACGCTACAGCAGCTGATCGATGCCGCACTCGAGCGCGCAAGCCACGAAGAATACGGATTGCGCAACAAGATGTTGCGAGAGATGCTTCGTGCGTTCGGATTTACGCAAGCCGACTACGATCGACCGCTGCGTCAATTCTCCGGCGGTCAGCGCGCAAAGGCGGCACTCGCGCACGTGCTTATCGACGATCCCGATTACCTGATCCTGGACGAACCGACGAACCATCTCGACATCGACACCGTACGCTGGCTCGAAGACTTCATCGCATCCGATAAGCGCGCATACATCGTCGTTTCGCACGATCGCTATTTTCTGGATCGTGTCGCGACGCAGATTTGGGAAATGGATCGCGGAGCGCTACATGTATACGAGCCGTCGAAACGCGCGTACACCGCGCATCTCGCGCAGAAGGAAGCGCGCCTGGAACGCGAACGCCGGGCATACGAGCAGTACGTTACCGAGCGCGACAAACGCCGCGCGACTATCGCCGGATTGCGTGCGACGCACACGTCGTCCGATTACAGCCAAGTCCGTAGCCGCGAGAAGCAACTCGCGCGCCTGGAAGAACAAACCGTTGCGCCCGCACCGGCTGCGCCACAAGGCTCGATCGCCGTGCGATTGGACGCGGCGCGGCGCGCGAGCAACGGCTTTGCGTTCGAAGCGAAAAGTGTGAGCAAAGCGTATGCGCAGCCGCTCTTTACCGGCGTCACCGTCGACGTGCAGCAAGGCGAACGCATGGGCATCGTCGGTCCGAACGGCGCCGGCAAATCGACGCTGCTGCGTATCTTCGCGGAAGATCTGCTACCCGACCGCGGGACGGTGCGTTACAATCCGGCCGCGCGCAGCGCATACTTTGCGCAGAACACGCACGATCAACTCGACGTCACGAAAACTGCCGTCGATGCCGTGCTGGCGTCCGCGCCGGTCACCGAAGAACGCGCGCGAAATTTGCTCGGGCGCATGCGCATCTCGGGTGACGCGGCCGATAAACCGGTCAGCGCATTTTCCGGCGGCGAACGGCGGCGCATTATGCTTGCGGCGCTGATGGCGCGCCGCGCCGATGTGCTGCTACTCGATGAGCCGACGAACGATCTCGACATCGACAGCCGCGAAGCGCTCGAGTCGGTGCTCAGCGAGTACGAAGGCGCGATTGTCGTCGTGTCGCACGATCGGTATTTGCTCAATCGCCTCTGCGATCGCGTCCTGTGGATCGAAAACGGCGCCTGGGGCGTGCTCGATGGCGGGTATGAAGCGTACGAAGCAACGCAGCGCGAGCGCGAACGCCGCGCTGTAGAAGCAGACCGCGACGATCGCGAGGCGCGGCCGAAGGCCTCCAAGATCACGCCGCTCAAGCAGCGTTCGAAACTCGAAACGCAGATTGCGCGGGTGGAACGCGAGATCGCAAAGATCGATTCCCGCAAGGCCGAGATCGACAGGCTGTTCGTGGATCCGAACGTGTATACCGATGTGCCGAAGCTCCAGCAACTGCATGCAGAGAAAGAGTCGCTGGAAGAAGCATCGACTCGGGCTTTCGCGCAGTGGGAAACATTGTCTACGCAGCTTGAGTCGCTAGCGTAACGACGAGGCCGCCGCGGCAACGCTGAGCGAGGCGCAAGCCCCCACGACGGACAATGAAGCGTCCACATGAATCTCTCGCGCCCGCGCTTTCTCGCGGCCACAACCGCTGCGCTTACCGCTGCTGCAGCTGCACCGCTTTCAGCTATCGCCGCTGCACCGCAAATGATCAAGCCGCCGCGGCTTCGGCCGGGCGACAGCGTCGGACTCGTATCGCCGGCAGGTCCGCTCGACAAGCCGGAAGATTTGCAGCGGGGCATCGACCAGGTCAAACTGCTCGGCTTAAATCCCGTCGTGGGAAAACATGCGCTCGACAAAGCCGCGTACCTCGCCGGTACGGATGAAGCCCGCGCGTCGGACATCAACACGTTCGTGCGCGATCCGAACATCCGCGGCATCTTCGCCCTGCGCGGCGGCTACGGCACGATGCGTATCCTGGATGCAATCGACTACGATGCCTTCCGCGCCGATCCTAAAGTGCTGCTCGGGTTCTCGGATCTCACCGCACTGCTGAACGCGATCACCACGCGTACGGGACTCGTGACGTTTCACGGGCCGGTTGCCGCGTACTCGACCTTCACACCGACGGTTGTGCAGAATATCCAGAACGCCGTCATGTCGGGCAATGCGATCGGCATGCTGCACAACACCACGACAACCACCATTGTGAGCGGCACGGCGCGCGGCAAACTCGTGGGCGGCAATCTGACGCTCGTCGCTGCACTCGCCGGCACGCCGTACGCCGTGCCCACGGCCGGCAATATCTTATTTCTTGAAGACGTGCACGAAGAGCCGTATCACATCGACCAAATGCTAACGACGCTCACGCTCGCGGGAGATTTGCGCACCGCCGCGGGAATTGCGTGCGGCATCTTCATGGAACCCGACCGCAAAATAGCCGACGAGCCGTCGCCGGAACTAGCCGCGCTGATGCGCGATCGGCTCACGCTTGCGGGCCGCCCGGCAACGCTAGGCATGCAATTCGGCCATATCTTGAATCAATGGGTCTTGCCCATCGGGATGGACGCAGTGCTCGATGCATCAGCGGGAACGCTGACGATTGGCGAGGCCGCGGTAACGTAGGCAAACTGCGCGGCCGCGGCCGCAAGCTCGTTGAACGCATCGCGCCGCAACGCGTACAGCACGAAATAGCCGGTACGCCGGCGCGCAACCAGCCCCGCAGCGTGCAACTGTTGCAAGTGCCGCGATACCATCGGTTCTGCCGTATTCAGATATGCCGCAAGCTCGCGCGTTGAAAGCTCGCGCGCTGCGAGAAGCTCCAGAATGCGCCAGCGTTGCGGATGTCCGATGGCAGCAAATCTGCGCACGCCGATGGCGCTGTTTTTCTGCGGCGGCCGACGCTGCGTGAGCGGCGGCACGGGATACGCAATCGTGCATTGGAGTCCGTGCGGTTCTTTTAGCACGTGGACTTGCCGGTGCGGCCAAACGAAAAACGACGGCGTGAGCGTGAGCGAGTCATTCGGACCGAGAACCAGTTCTTTCCCGTCGCTTGGGCCGACCTCAATTGCCGCGCCGTGAGGAGTGCGCTGCGCCTTCATATGTTCGTCCAGCGTCCGCAAAAGCGCCAGGACGCCGTATTTGCGCAGAACCCTGCGGCGCGAGGCAATATCGCTCTGCAACTGGCGGGCAATGTTTCCCCATTCCGCTTCGATCGCCGTTGCGTGAAGCTCGCTGAGCATTTCGCAAAACCCACGCAAACTTTCAGCGGGCGATTTCGTAAACGCCGTAAGCAGCGTTCGCGACGCGGGATGCGCGCGCATATATGCAGCGGCAGCGTTTTTATACCAGGAAGGGCGTCGTAGCCGTTCCAACTCCGCACGATCGAGCAATGCAGCGCCGCGCAACCGCCGTACGATTGAGTCACGATATTCCGGAACGCTGCGCGCAAGCGTTGCAATTTCGTCGTCGAAGGTGCCGGCATCGCGCGGATCCCAGACGCGCGGAAAAATCTCCGGCGTTCCATCAAAGAGAAAGCGGTAGCGTTGCAGCTGCTTATGCAAATCCGGCGAGATGCGGCGGCGAGCCGCGCGCAGCCAGGGCATTTGTTCGGCGTGCTTAGCGGGATACAGTAAGACGTCCCCGGCGCGAATCACCTCGCGAGCGACCGAAAAGCCGAAATGGATATGGCGCGGCTGTATTCCGGCGATGTGCATTCTGATTGCAAATTCTGATAATCGGTTGCCGGACCTGCGCCCGGCTGCTAGTATCCGCTCATGATCCTCGCACTTTCGCTGCTCCTAGCCGCTGCATCGCCCGCCGACGCCTTGTACTCGCAGGGAAATTTTCCGGCAGCGCTGGCGGCGTATCGACAGACCGTTGCGCAGAACCCGAAAGACGCAAGCGCGCTTGCGCGAATCGCCGTACTGGAACTCTACGAAAACCGCTTGGACGAAGCCACGCGCGACGCGCGCGCCGCGCTTGCGCTCGAAGGACAGAACGAACCGGCCACGCGCGTTTTGCATACTGCGCAAGCCCGCGAGCAGATCGCGGCAAGCGCGAGCAGCTTAACGGTTCCGCGCGCGGGAGTGAGCTTGCCGTTCGTGGAGTCTGAGCCCCTGCCGATGATTCAACTCGAAGTGAACGGACATACCGCGAACTGCGTTTTAGACACCGGCGCGCCGGATCTCGTGCTGGACCCGCGGTTTGCCACACAAGCCGGTATGACGATAACCGGCGGAAAACCCGGTGTCTTCGCAGGAGGCCGCAGCGCGCAAGTACGCGAGTCCGTAGCGTCGATCGTGAAAGCCGGTTCCATCACGCTGCGCAACATGCACGTTGGAATACTGCCCTCACCGGGAGAGTTATACAAGAATCACCATATCGACGGCACGGTCGGAACCGTATTTCTTTCGCGGTTTCTCGCGACGATCGACTACCCGAATCATCGCTTACTGCTCCGCCCGCGCGATAGCAATCCGCCGGGCGGCGTCGCCGTGCCGATGTGGCTCGTCGGCGACCACTTTATTTTCGCCAAGGGCAGCGTCAACGCGCTAGCGGATCAACTATTCATCATCGATTCCGGACTTGCCGGCGGCGGGTTCGCTCCCGAAGAGCAAACAATTGCGGCCGCGCACGTGCGTACGTTTCCAAACCAGGCGTCGGTCGGCATGGGCGGCGGCGGCCCGGTCAAAGTCATCCCCATCATCGCCGACTCACTCTGCTTGTCAACCGCGTGTCAGCACGATATCCACGGCGTATACGCGACCGAAGGTTCGCCGCTGCGTTCGTTTGCGTTCACCATCGCGGGCGCAGTTTCACACACGTTTCTCGAGCACTACGCGGTCACGTTCGATTTCAAGCGAATGCAGATTTTGCTGAATTAGCGCTTTGACGTCATGGGGCGGTCCGCGG
This sequence comes from uncultured bacterium, assembly GCA_964514445.1. GTDB lineage: Bacteria > Vulcanimicrobiota > Vulcanimicrobiia > Vulcanimicrobiales > Vulcanimicrobiaceae > DASSRQ01. The sequence continues at coordinate 39,658 of CAZERJ010000008.1, forward strand.
CGACGTAGCCTCCCACGCAGAGTTTGGCGTTATAAGAGTGAAATCGATCGACGCACCGCCGGCCGCATCGCCGAACAGGCACGAATTTGTCGAGCCGGCTTGCACGCCGAGAAACGTGTAAACGCCGCCGGCCATCGAGGGTGCAATCGCGTCCCATGCGTGCGTCGCCGTATCGTACGCAGATAAATGCGAAGCAAGCGCAGGCGCCATTCGCGGGCATGTGCCCTCTGCCGCATATGGCTCGACGACCGACCAGCCAAACGCATCGGCCTGGAAGAATCCGTTCGCGTTGACGCTTGTGATCAGGTCGTACCGATGCCGGCGGAAATTATAGAGAATCGAATACCACGTTGACGTTGCGGAAGGCTTCGTGTCCGGCGTGAAAATCTCCGAAACGTACGACGGAAAATCGCCATCGGTTAGGCGCACATAGTCGCGTAAGAACTCGCGATCGATGGTTGCATCAAAAATAAAGGTCGGCGAGCTCAGGCAGAAGTTGAATACCGTGAAGTGTGCCGTCTCGCCGTCCGCAGTACTGATGTAGAAAGAGCTATTCTCCAAACAGCTGCCCCACGCCGGATGCATCGTCGGCGCGAAGATTTGCTCTGCACCGCTCGCACCCGATGGAAAAGGCACGGGTCGTTGGAGCGCTTCGTACGCCGTTTGTGTGCCGAACAATGCATTGTACGGTGGCGCATTGCCGAAGAAGAAGATGCCCTCGGCTTCGTGATCGTTCTCGGGTGCCAACGCAAACGATTGCGTGGAGCGGCGGTGCGGCGGCGTGAGACTCACCTTGGTGTTGACCAACTCGGTTGTGCCAAGGCGGCTCGCCGGAAGCGATGGATCGAACGGCGTCGGCATCGCGCTACGCTGCACGTGCGTGTCGGGTGGTAGCGCCGTGTAGATGCTGCTCGGGAACGGCGTCGGCTTCGGCGGCTTATGTAACCGCATGATGCCGGAAGAGGCCGTAGTATTCCGTGCGGTTACCGGAAGCGATTGAACGTGGCTGCCACTGCACGCGGCAAGCGACATCGCGACAATAGTTAGAACAACGATGTACGTTTTCATGATGCGTCCGCCCTAAGAGCCGCTGGTGCTCAGACCGTACTCATGCTAAGACGGTGCGGCCTTCACGCGGACGTACGATCGCGCCGTGCATAAACGAAACGTTACTTTTGCGGCGCAATCACTTAAGAAATCGATTTTCGCACGAACACTGCAGACCACGTGCTGCTTTGCCGTATGCGAGAAGACCGAATCTGGGTGAATGTCGAGCCAACGCCTATGTTTATTGGGTCTCTTGCCCGTGGGCGCGGCGCTTTTCGGCGCTACCGTGCCGAGCGTCGCTTCTTTAAGATATGTTAAAAACTACGGTTCTTGGAGGGCGATTGTGCGAACAGTTGGCGCGCCTTGCGTCGGCATGAATCCTGCGTTTGTCGCGACCGTCGTGGAAGACGGAGCGGTTCTGCTGGACCTCGACTCAAAGTACTTTTACTCGCTCAACAGTTCAGCGTGGGCGATTCTTCAGCTCGCGGAAAGCAGCGCCGTACTGCGCGAACGTATCGTGGACACGTGCCGATCGTGGGGTGCGCCGGGTGCAAGCGAAGTTGAAGCGTTCCTGGATAAACTGTGCGAGTTCGGCATCCTCGAGGAAAGCGAAGACGCCGGCGCAGCCGTCGAAGTGTCGTTCGATCGCGAATGGGTCGCGCCGGTCGTTACGCGGCAAGCCGAACCGCTGCAAAGCGTGGTCACGAGCGCGTTTGACCCGAGCATTCCGCTCGCCGAGTAAGCGATGATTACCTCGCCGCAGCTCGTGCTGTCCGCGAATTGCGGGCCGCTCTTCGTTACGGTGCAGGCCGAAGACGACGCGATCGCAAGCGTCGTCAGGAGTTACTTTGCGCTCTTCACGGCGCCGTGGTATGCGACGAGCCGAACCGTACGCGTGCAAATCCGTCGCGCCGAGCCGGCAGCGCGTGCGCGCGGTACGTTTCTGTCCGCTGCGCACATGACGGTCGATGTTACCGGCGACGGCTACTTCGCCGATACGCAGTACGGCTTTACCGCGCGGGGTGTATGCGGCGCAAACAGCGATGAGTGGAACGTTACCGTGCCGCACGATACGATCTTCGATGAACCGCAAATCGGCGATATGGAAGATGTCTTTTCACTGATATGTACCGCCGGCTGGCGCGCCGAAGGTTTCACGCCGATCCACGCGGGCGCGATCGTGAAAGACGGCACGTGCGCCATCTTGTGCGCGACGTCGGGCGGCGGAAAAAGCACGCTGACGACAGCAATGGTGCTGAGCGGGTGGTCGACGCTGGGCGATGACAAACTCTTGCTGCATCACGCAAGCGGAACGCCGATGCTATCATCGCTTTTGCAAACGTTTAATCTCGATCCGGCCTCGCGGCGCTGGTTCGATCTCGGCGATATCGATGCGCTTCCGCGCTATTCGGCATGGACCGAGAAGCGGCGCGTGTCGCTGAACGCGCTTCGCTCAAACGCCGCCGCGTTGCACGCGCGGCCGACGCACATAGTGAGCGTCGAGCGCAATCGCACCTCGCCGGAGATTTTGTTTCATGCGATGGATCGCGCGCAAACCGCCGCGACGCTGCTGCGGCAGATCGTCTTGCCGGCAGATCCGATCGCAGCGCGTGCGCTGATGACCGAGGCGATGCGCCTGGTCGCGCATGTCAAAGGTGTGCGCTTGCAGGTTGGCAACGACGCTTACGCGCACGACGGCTGGCTTGCGAGCGTGGAGCGTGCGCTGCAATGAGCTCCGTCAGCGTCGTGATTCCCGCATACAACGCGCAGCGGCTGCTTCCGCAAACACTGCGCGCGCTCGCCGGTCAAGCGGGATGCACGCCGCTGGAAATTATTGTCGTTGACAATGCATCGACCGATGCGACCGCACAAGTGGCGCGCGAGTTCGGCGCAACGGTACTCTTCGAGTCCATGCGCGGACCTGCAGCGGCCCGCAACTGCGGCCTGCGCGCTGCGCAAGGCGAGATCGTCGCCCACTGCGATGCGGACACGGTACCCAGCCGGCGTTGGCTGGCAGAACTCGTCAAAGTGTTCGACGACTCACAGGTCCTGGTCGCCGCCGGAAACACGCTGTGCTATCCGCCTGAAACCGGCGCCGAGCGCTACGTTCAAGCGATTGGGCTCTACGATGCGTCTCTTGCAACTGCACGCGATCCATTTCCGTTTGCGCCCTCGCTGAATCTGGCGGTGCGCGCGTCGGTGGCGCGCGGGATCGGCGGGTGGAACACGGACCTGCTCACCGGCGAGGACGTCGACTTTTCATACCGCATTCAGCGCGCGTACCGCACGCGCGTCGCATACACGTCGCGCGCTGTGCTCTATCACCATGCGCGCGCAACCGACGCCGACCTGCAGCGTCAGGCGCGCAGTTACGGCGCGGGCGTCGCCGACCTATACGCGATGTATCCGCACGAAGTGAACTGGAACGCGGCAAAAGCTCTGCGCCTCGCGGGACTCCTTGCCTCGCGCCCGATTCGCGCAGGTTTGGCGCAAGCCGCGGCGCGCCTGGGGCAGATCGATCCGCAGCGGGCCGAGTTTCTGAAGTATCAAGACATGTGGACGCGCGCGTTTTGGCTTGGTTTTTACGAGCGGAAGCTCCAGCGGAAAGCGGCATGATCGCATCGGTCGTCATTCCGGTCTACAACGGCGCCGACACACTGGAAGCGTGTTTGCAGTCACTCGCGCATCAGAGCATGAAGCGCGAGGAGTTCGAAGTGATCGTCGTCGACGACGGGTCGCGCGACGATTCCGCCGCCATTGCACGCCGCTTCGGTGCAACGGTTATCCAGCAGAAAAACGCCGGCGCGCCTGCCGCTCGCAACACCGGCGTACGTGCCGCACGTGGGAAGTGGGTCGCGTTTACCGACAGCGATTGCGTGTGCTCGCGCACGTGGCTTGCGTCGCTCGTCGCCGCTGCAGAGCGTGAACCGGACGCGCTCGGAGCTGCGGGGAAGACGGTGGGCTACCGTTCGTCCACGCCTGCCGCAAAGTTCGTGGACTTGATGGGTGGACTTGACCCAGCGCGCTCGCTCGCGCATCCGAAGTTTCCGTTCGCGCCAACGGCCAACGCACTCTACCGGCGCGAGTACGTGCTCGCCGCGGGCGGTTTCGACACGCGATACGCGACATACGATGCCTGCGATCTCCACACGCGTTTGCGCGCCGCACATCCGAACGCGAGGTATGTATACGAGCCGCGCGCGCTCGTTATGCACAAACACCGCGCGACCTGGAAACAGTACTGGCGGCAGCAATACTTTTACGGTGTCGGGTACGCGCAGTTCGTGCTTGCGCACCGCGACCAGGTGCGTTGGACGCCGCTGCATCAGCTTGGCGCGGCGCTGGATGTTTCCAAAAGAGCCGCGGCGACGTTGCTGCCGGGTGCGAACAACGACCAGCGGCTGCTGCGGCGCGGATGGCTCGTGCGCGCCGCCGCGCAGCAAGCGGGCTTTCTGCGCACATACTATAACGGCACGGAGCGCGCGCGATGGTAATGTGGCTGGTGCGGCGCCCTCAGTACATTCCGCTGTTTTGTGCGATCGGCTGGTTCTTACTGCGCGTTCCGCATATGCTGGGCCGCGGTAACATGCGCGCGTTCGTGCGGCAACTTCGCAGCCGGTCGTATCCGCGCGGAACGCATGAAGCGATCAACGCCATCGCGGCGTTTTGGCTCATTCATTTTTTCCCCGACCGCAATACGTGCTACGGCCGCGCGCTCACGCTCTACCGCTTTTTAGACGCACGCGATGGCGACGTCCGGTTGCATATGGGCATCGAACCGAAACGCTCCGAGAACGACCGTCTGCGCGGGCACGCATGGGTGTCGCTGCGCGGAGCGATTGTCGAAGGACCGCGGGAGGCGTACGAAGGGAATTTGCGCGAGATTGTGCTGGAGCCGAGCGCATGAGGCCGTTCCGCTCGCTGCATGCCGTGCTTGCCGCGCATCTCCAGGGCGATGAGGAGCGCGCAATTGCGGCGTTTGATGCGGTCGATGATGCAGCTGCGCTTTGCGCCCAAGCGACGCGTCATAAGTGCGGCGCAATCCTGTTCGAAGCGGCGATGCGTCAGCGAACCAAGCACGCATGTGCGCGCACTGTCGTGCAATCGGTCAAAACGCAGATGGCGATGTTTGCCTTGGATGCGCAGCAGACTCGCGAGCAGATCTGCGGCATCGTTCGTGCGCTCAGCGACGCCCGCGTGCCGTTCGCGCTGCTCAAAGGTTCGGCACGCTTGTATGCGGGCGACACGCTGGCCGAACGCACGCAAACGTTCGACATCGATATCCTCACGCCGTCTGATGCGTCAGACGCATGCGTCGCGGCGCTTTGTCGGGCGGGTTACGCGTTCGAGAACGACGCTCATGTGGCGGGGTATCGCCAGTATCATCATCACCTCGCGCCGCTCGTTCACCCGAAATATCGCAAGGCGATCGAAGTTCACGTTGCGCTGGCATCGCCGGAAAAGTTTTCGTCGCGCTGCGATTGGCGGGCGCTCGAGAGCGAGATGGAAACGATCGACGGACCTGCGGGGCCTGTTGTGCGCCTCAACGCGGTTGGCCGCGCATGGCATATGGCGCTGCACGGCGCGCCGCTGTACCGCTTGGGCGATGCGGTGCAGATGGCCCTGGAAGCACTGCGGCACGACGGCGACGTTCTAGAGGAGCTGGCAGCGCGCGCGCAAGGTGAGCGCATTCTGCGCATTCCGCTGCAAGCGGTTATTCATGTAGCCGCGTCGCTTGCCGGCCTTCCGCTTGCGAGCGGCACGGACGCGCAGCGATATGCCGCGTGGGCGTCGCGGCGCGAAGATCTACCGCCGTTCTTTCGGGCGCGTGCGCAATTCGTCGACGCATGGTTTGCGAACGGCCGCGCGATCGCCGGCCCCGCGACGCCGCTGGCGCTGCCGCGCGCGGTCGGCGCGAACGGCGTCCCGGTTCCTTTGCGGCGGCGTCTGCGCGAATTTGCCGGCTCCACGTTCGTTGCGGCAGCGCTTGCGGTACGCGCGCCGCTGAAACTTTTGCGTTCGTGAGCGCAGGGCGCAGCTTCGGGTTGTCCGCCGGCCTCAGTGCGTTGCAGACACTGCTCGCGCGCGTGGCGATGGCGGCGTTCGGCATTGCGACGGGCATCGTTGTTGCGCGCTGGCTTGGACCCGAAGGCAAAGGCGTGTACAGCGGTGTGCAGACGCTGCTGGCGGTGCCTATCGCAGTGTGCAGCGGCGGCGGCGCTGCGATTACGTATATTCTCACCAAACAGCGGCGCACCGTTCGCGATCTTTTTCCGGCGCTGTTCGTAACGTTCGCGGCGCTGTGCACGCTCTCACTCGCCGCCGTTGCTGCATATGCGTTGGTGCGCGGGTGGACGATTGAAGCCGCGGCGCTTGCGCTTGCGCTGCCGCCGTCGATCGTGCTCTCGTGGCAACAAAGCTACTACGTTGCCCATGGGCGCGTGCGGCGTTTGAACGTGCAACAGGTGCTGCTCGCGATCGCGACGCTCGGCGCAACGGCCGTCACGGTCATGTGGTTGCACGCCGGCGTGCTCGGCGCGATTGCGGCGTGGCTCGCCGCCACGTACGCGTTCGCCGCGATAATTGTGGTGGATGCAATTCGCGACGGCGGCCGGCTGCATACGGTTGCATTTCGCGAAACGCTCGGCGAGCTGGCGCGTGTCGGTTCGCAGTCGGCGCTTAATGCCGGCCTGGGTCTGTTGAATTACCGTATCGATTCGCTGATTCTGATCGCAATGCTTGGTATGTCGTCGTTCGGCGTATACTCGATCGCCGTGAGTGCAGGCGAAATGCTGTTCCTGATTTCACGCGCTGCGAACACGGCTATCGGCCGCGAAGTCGGTATGGCGGACGCCCAACGTTCGGCTGAGATCACGGCGTGGACGATCCGCGCGGGCTTTGCTACTTGCGCGCTTGCCGCGGTGCCGGTTGCGTTGTTTGCGCCGGCGCTCATTCATGCCGTGTACGGCGCGCGCTTCGATGCTGCGGCGCTGCCGCTGCGGCTCCTGTTGCCCGGGATTGTCGCGTTCGCAAGCGCGGGAACGTTCGCGTCGTTCTTTATCTTCCAATTGGGACGTCCGGTTTTCGTTACGGTCACGAACGTGGTCATGATCGCCGCGCAAAGCGCCGGCTGTATCGTGCTCATTCCGCGCCATGGACTTGCGGGAGCAGCGGCGGCGTCGACACTAACGTACATCATCGGTGCCCTGGTCAGCACGGTTATATTCTCGAAACTCACGCACGTGCCGCCACAGCGCGTGTGGCTGATCTCGCGCGCCGATCTGGCGCAAATCAAACGCATCCTGTTGCGCAAGAACGCACCGGAAACCATGCCGCCGGAAAACGCCGATTGCATGGTGCTCACCGGCGCTGCGGGCAACGTGGCGTCGCTCATCCGTCCGCTGCTCGTCCAGCGGCACGCGCTCGTGCTGACCGACCGCCGGCGTATGCGCGATGTGCGCTCCGGCGAACGCTTTGTCCGTGCAGATTTGAACGATCTGAATAAGCTGCGCGCCATGATGCGCGGCGCCAAAGCCGTCGTGCACTTGGGCGGCATATCGAAAGAGGCTTCGTTCGACGCCATCGCGCAGGCGAATTTGCGCGGGGTGTATACGTTGCTTGAAGCCGCACGTTTGGAGCATGTGCCGCGCGTCGTGATCGCGAGCAGCGGTCACGTCACCGGCTTTTACCCGCGCTCGATGACGATCGACGAAACGGCGCCGCCGCGACCCGATTCGCTGTACGCAGTATCGAAGTACTTTGCGGAAACGCTCGCGCGTTACTACTGCGACAAGTTCGGCATGAATATCGTTTGCATCCGCATCGGCCACGTGAGCGAGCGTCCGCAGTACGCCATCGATCGCAGCATTTGGCTCAGTCCGGCGGATCTGACGCAACTGATCGAAGCAGCGTTGGAGGCGCCGCCCGGTTTCCACCTGACATACGGCGCATCCGCGAATGAAGCACTGTTTTGGAAACTGGAACGCGCGCAATCGCTGGGCTACGTAGCCTCGGATGGCGCGCGTGCTGAAGATTGCCCACCTGCGGATGCGGAGCCGGCGATCGCGCGAATCGCACAGGGTGAATGGTTGGCGGCGCAGGGTTTTCGCGCTGCGTATCGTCGGTCTGAATGATGGCGACAGACTGGCTTTTGCGCGAAACTGAGGCGTATTCGCTTACGAACGGGCGAATCGCCGAAGAAGCGCTTATCGCGTTGCGTCGCCACGTTATCGAGCCGCTGACGTCGCGATGCGTTGACAACGAGTACGGTGGCTTCCTCGTCGATTTCGACGAGCGTTGGCGACCGGCAGGACCGCAGGATAAGACGCTGGAGCACGCGAGCCGTATGACGAGCGCGTTTGCGCTCATGGCCCGCGCTTTGCCGGGAGAAGGATACGACCAACTCGTGCGGCACGGCTGCGCGTTCTTGAAAGACGTCATGTGGGATGCGCAGCACACCGGATTTTTCGTCAAGGTCGATCGCAACGGGCGTCCTTTCTGGGACGGGTTGAAGCACCCGCACGCGGTGACGTATGCGACTGAAGCGTTTCTCCTCGCGCAACCATTCCTGGCGCCGGGTGAGGGCCGGTCATGGGCGCACCGCGCACTTTCGTGGTTGAACGACGTCGCGTGGGATACGCAGCATGGCGGGTACTGGGGTTCGTATCGCCGCAGCAACGAGCGTTATCCGGACAAGGCTTTCTTGCCGACGCCCGATGGGCGCGACGTCCTTCACAACACGCCCGGTTTCAAGGAATTAAACACGCTCGGCGATGCGATAGAGATGCTCACGGTGTGTGTGGAGCACGACCTCGCCGACGGATGTGCCGCGCGGCTCGAGTGGCTCGTGAATCTTTTGATCGATCGGCTAAGTGACGAGGGCGGAATCCTTTCGTATCTGTACCGTCGTGATTGGCAACCGGTGCCCGATGTTGTGCACGTCGGCCTGCAGTTTCAGATGGTGCACCGCCTCGTCGCCGCCGCCGCAGTGACCGGTGCGTGCGAACCGGTCACGAGGAGCCGCGAACTCTGCGACTTTTTGTTGGCGTCGGCACGCCATCCGTCGGGCGGATTCTGTTATGCAGTCACGGCCGACGGCCGCACGTGGCCGGCGACCGGGCCTTCGACGGACGTTCGCCAGTGGTGGGTCCAGCTCGAAGCTGTACGCGCTTTGCATGTTTTAGCCGTTCACGAAGCGTTCGATTCCGATGCACGTGCCGCGTACGGACGACGTCGCGACGAGCAGTGGCAATTCGTGCGCGAGAACTTCTTCGATGAAAAGTTCGGCGGTATACGAGAAGTGCCGATCGAGCCGAACCTGCAATGGCGATCGCGCTTGCGGCGCTGGCTGCGGCGCAGCGGCGCGTCAAAACCGCACAAGACCCACGGCTGGAAAGATGCAATTCACGAAGTAGGAACGTTCCTGACGCTGGCAGGCTTGATTCGGCACGCCGACATCGAGCGGCGTGTCATGACTGCATCGCGATAGTTTCAACGCTGTTGACGCCGTGACGACCATCTTGGCCTCTCGTGAGGTAGCGTTTAAATGGGCCTCGATACCTCGGCCGTGGTTCGATGCCTCACCATGACACTAAAGATCGCCGCGCCAGGGAAAATGACCCGCCATAGCGCGGCCTCCAGCGAGGGCTCGGCATTTGATAATGATATGATATAATTACCATGTGCTATATGACATACCATATATAGGAGCCGCGATTCAAGAGGCGCGGCGCCGTCGGGGTTTAAGTCAGCGCGAGCTCGCTGACCAAGCAGGCGTAACTCAACCAATGGTCTCGCTGGCCGAGCGCGGCAAGGATATGCGTGTCTCGACTCTGCAGCAAATCGCAGCAGCGCTGGATCTTGTCCCATTGCTCGTGCCGCGACGCGCGGTGCCGGTGGTGCGCGGCGTGCTCCAAAACGTGCCTGAATGAGTACGACGCTCGAGGTTCGGCTCGACGACGTTTCGGTGGGCTACCTTACCAATTTGGATGACGACCGCACATTCTTTGTGTTCTCCGACGACTACGTCGAAATGGAGGACCGTCCGGTTCTCACTGAAGGGCTGCTCTCTGAAACCGGCGAGCTCATCATCCAGGAGCGTGCAACGCGCCGGCTGGCACCACCATATTTCTCGAACCTCTTGCCGGAAGGCGGCATGCGCACACTCATCGCGCGCGCGTTGGACGTTTCGCCCGAACGCGATTTCCCGCTGCTGGCGCACCTCGGCAGCGATAACTTGATCGGCGCGGTGCGATTGATCGCAGCCGACGCGACGCCCACCGAACCGTCCGATCCGGAAGTGCTTGCATTGGCTTTGCCAGGCGTGCAATTGAAACTCAGCGCCGTCTTGACTGAAGACGACGCGCTGACAATTCCGGTGCGTGGCCAGGGTGGTGACTGGATCGTGAAGGTCACTTCCGGCAAAATTCCCGGGCTTATAGAAAACGAGTACTCGATGCTCGCGTTTGCGCGAATGTGCGGGATCGACGTTCCGGAAATTCGCCTTCTTGACGCGTCGGCGATACAAGGTATTCCCTCGGCGTTCAATGCGCAGGGTAAAGTGCTTGCGATTCGACGGTTCGACCGTGACGGCGCGCGGCGTATCCATGCCGAGGACTTTAATCAGGTCTACAATCAATATCCCAGCAAGAAGTACGAAAACGTGAGCTACGGTAACATCGCGAAGAAGATCTTCGAGCGCGTTGGCTATAATGACGCGCGCGTATTCGTTCGACGCGTCGCATACACGGCGCTCATCGGCAACGGCGATATGCATTTAAAGAATTGGTCGCTGGTATATCCCGATGGCCGCACACCGCGCCTTGCGCCGGCATACGACTATGTATCCACGCTCCCATACGACCTGAACCACGATCTTGGTTTGTCGTTCGGGGGAAGTAAGTCGTTGAGCATCTTTTCTGAAGAACGGCTCTCGAAGTTTGCGCAAGATGCGCAGCTAACGTTGAAAATTGTGAAGCAAGACGTTTATGAAATGCTGGAGCGCGTTCGTTCAGTTTGGAAGAACACGGATGATCTACCGCTCCTAGAAGAGCATCGGGAAATCATTGGCAAGCACATCCGCGACATAACGGGCAGTGGTTACGAGTTTAAGCGGCGTCGTCGCAGCGCGTTGAATGAAATCTCAGGCTGAACCGTTGTAGTCGGCTTCTGGACGCCAGCCGGCGGACAGCG
>CAZERJ010000008.1:50995-52384 GCA_964514445.1 uncultured bacterium
GGTACCTAGGAGCGATCGCTTGCTCGCTCGAAAAGCGCCGTACTTTTCGCCAAGGAGTGTGGGCATGCAGTTGTTGGAAGCGACGTCGTCGATTGACGGCGCAGTTGTTGCACATTACGCGCTGGCCGGGCCGATGCTCGAGCAGATCTTCGGGCGCATTCCTATAGTCTGGACGACGCCGAACCCCGAGCCGCACCAGCCGCCGCAGTATCACGGGCGGTACTTCGGGCACTACTCGCACCTGACCAGCGAGCACGTGCAGCATTTGGCGTCGATTGGGGCGCAAGAGTTTCATTCGTGGTGTCCGATCGCCTTCGACGATGAGCGCGCGCACTTTGCGCGCTTTTTGCTGGAGCGGCCGTGGGCGGACGATCAGCGCGCGCTGCTGGAATCCGTGCGGCTTGGCGCGCGGATCGTCGGCGATGTGATCAAGACACACGGGTACGGCGCGATTGCGGTGCTCGACGGTGTGGGGGGCGTTTCGCTGTTCGTTCCGCTCGCGGGCGGGCCGCAGTATCCTGACGTGCGCACGTGGGCGCATGGCATCGCGCGCGAAGCAATTGCCGCGCATCCCGACCTCTTCAGCGAAGCGCCGAATGTTACGAACGATGGACGCGTGCACATTCACGTCTCGTCGAACGCGCACGGGCGCTGGAGTATTTTGCCGTACAGCTTTCGCGCGGGCACGCGACGGATCGCAATGCCGGTGTCGTGGGATGAGCTGCAGTCGTTCGACATGATGGGCTGCCGCATTGAGGATTTTGCGGCGCGTCACGCGGCGAGAGGCGATGTGTTTGCGGATATGCTGACGCGCGCGCAGGCGCGTCCGTTGCCGATGGCGCCGGGTCCGTCAGGCGGAGCGGTGAAGCCGCTGCCGCATGGCCGGCGTCCGCATTTGCATCGGCATGGCGAAATGGTTTCCGCCGTCGCTGAAATTTTGTCCGACGGCAAAGCGCGAACGGTTGCGGAGATTTGGAAGATTGCGCAGGAGCGTCATCTGCCGTGCAGCGATACCGTTGGCGATCTCTCAAGCAACGTGTGGGCGTATATCGAGCGGCAAACGGCACACGGATTCAAGCCGGTAATCGTGCCGACCGACGACCATAAATTTCGCATCAACGAACCGCCGGATGAATGGCCCGATGATGCGCCGGCCGCGCCGCAGGCCAAGGTCGATATCGACGCCCTCATTGCGCGCCTGACGCAGGCCGCGAGTGATAGTGAGAATCCCACGAATTTTGAACTCGCGGTATGCGATGCGTTTTCGGCGATGGGCTTGCTGGCATCGCATGTGGGCGGCCTTGGTGCGCCGGATGGATATGCGGACGCGCCGCTGGGCACGCTAGGATATCGCGTGATGTTCGAGTGTAAAAGCGGCACTACGTTTCA
>CAZERJ010000009.1:0-51897 GCA_964514445.1 uncultured bacterium
GCCTGCGACCTTCCCAAGGTTGACGCGCGGGTTCGATTCCCGCCACCCGCTGTGAGAAGTGAGGCGACGTAGCCAAGTGGTAAGGCAGAGCTCTGCAAAAGCTCCATCCGGCAGTTCGAATCTGCCCGTCGCCTTTTTCGCCTTTTAAATTTGCGTATAACCATCTTCGGTGCCGGCGCGATCGGCGGTTTTATTGCCGCCGCACTTTCGCGCGCGGGTCACGAGGTGGGTGTCGTGGCCCGAGGCGAGCACCTCGAGGCCATGCGCGGCAGCGGCCGCATCCGCGTGAGCGAAAGCAATCTGGGACCGTTCGAAGCACGCGTTGGCGCAGCGCAAGATTTGCGCAATCTGCCGCCCGCGCAGTATCTGCTGCTTACCTTTAAATCGCATCAGTGGAATGGCGTGCTCGAGCAACTGCGCCCAAGCCTTGAGGCGGGCGCAACGATCGTCACGTTACAGAACGGCTTGCCCTTTTGGCTGGAGCCCAAGCACCCGCTGCAATCAGTCGACCCCGGTGGCGGACTGCTGGAAGCAATACCGCGCGAGCAGATTATCGGCGGCGTCGTGCACGCGTCCGGCCATATCGTGTTTCCCGGCGTCATTCACCAAAGCGGCGGCATGCTATATCCGCTCGGCGAGCTCGATGGTTCTACAACGCAGCGGATCGCGCAGCTTTCGTCGGCAATGAATGATGCCGGTTTGAGCGCGCCGGTCGAGCCGGACATCCGCCGCAATATTTGGCTCAAAGTCATTAACAACGCTGCGCTCAATCCGGTGAGTGCCCTCACGCGCGCACGCATGCACGCGCTGCTCGAAGATCGCGGCGTTCGCGCAGTGCTCGCTGCGATTATCGAGGAAGGTATCGCTGTCGCGCAGGCATGCGGCGTGCGCTTGGGGGTGACGGCGGAGCAGCGCCTGGAGTGGGCTGCACACTTGGCCGACGTCAAAACTTCGATGCTCCAGGATCTCGAGGCCGGTAAACCGCTGGAGCTTGAGCCGATCTGTGGTGCGGTTGTGGAACTCGCGGGGCGGCACGGCGTCGACATACCGGTGTTGCGCGTCGTCTACGCGCTCGTAAAGCAGCTGGAACAGGTGACGCTGGTTGGCGATTGAGTGCCGAGCTGCCGGATTCGACGAATTACCTTCGGTCGCGCGCCTTCGTCAGGAGATGGCACAAGAGATGGGCGGTGACTGGGATGTCGCACATCCCGGATGGCGCACGCGATTCGCGCAGTATTTCCGCGGCAAGCAACATTCAGGTCGCGGCCAAGTGTTTATCGCACTCGACGGCGATGAAGTGATCGGTACGGCGATTATTTCAACGGTCGACGACTATCGGGCGTTCGCGCTCAATTTAGTGAGCGCGCATGTCAACGCAGTATTTGTGAAAGCGCGGTACCGGCGGCAAGGCATTGCGCGGCGGTTGATGCGCCTTGCGATCGATTGGGCGCGAGCGCGCGGCTGCGTACGCGTGCGTTTGCGCACGAGCGACGACGGCCAAGCGTTGTACGTTTCGCTCGGATTCAAACCTGGAACAGAAATGGAGCTCACGCTCTGAATGCTTGCGCGCCGCATCATTCCATGCTTGGACATCAAAGGCGGCCGTGTCGTCAAAGGCATCCGTTTCGTCGAACTGCGGGACGCGGGCGATCCCGTCGCACTTGCGCGCGCGTATGAGGCGGCAGGAGCCGATGAGTTGGTTTTTCTTGACATCACGGCAACCGTTGAGGGTCGAGGCGCAACGCACGATGTAGTGCGCGCGGTTGCTCGCGAATTGACGATGCCGTTTAGCGTCGGCGGCGGAGTAAGCGCCGTGGATGACGTGCGCGATCTGCTGCGCGCGGGGTGCGATAAGGTTTCACTCAACACTGCAGCTGTGCGCACACCGCAGGTCTTAGCGCAAGCGGCCGGCGAGTTCGGCAGTCAATGTATCGTTTTAGCAATCGACGCGCGTAAACGCGCGGACGCCGGATGGGAGGTTATCGTTGACGGCGGCCGCACGCCGACGGGAATGGACGCCGTTGAATGGGCGGCGCGCGGCGTTGGCCTTGGCGCGGGCGAAATTTTACTGACGAGCATGGATCGCGACGGCACGCGCTCAGGCTTCGATCTCGACCTTACGGCGGCCGTGCGCGAAGCGGTTGATGCTCCGGTCATTGCATCGGGCGGCGCCGGCAGCGTTGACGATTTTGCGCAGGTTTTCCAGCGAGCCGGTGCCGATGCCGCGCTTGCTGCCTCGCTGTTTCATTTTGGAGAGCTGCGCATCCCCGAGTTAAAGGAAGAGCTGCGGTCGCGCGGCATTCCTATCCGGCCATGGACCTAGAGTCGCTCAAATGGGACGCAGACGGCCTGCTTCCCGTCGTGATCGCCAATGCGCTGACCGGCGCAGTGCTCACGCTCGCATACGCAAACCGCGACGCGCTGCAGCGCACGATCGCCGAGCGCAGCACGTGGCTCTACAGCCGTTCGCGGCACGAACTCTGGCACAAAGGCGCGACCTCCGGCAACACGCAGCGCGTACAATTCGTACGCGCGGACTGCGACGGCGACGCACTGCTCTACGGCGTCATCCCCGCCGGCCCGGCCTGTCACACGGGTGCTGAGAGCTGCTTTTTCAATGAGCTGTTAAGCCTTGAAGATCGGGCGGGACTTGAAGATCAGCCGGGACTTGAAGATCAGGTTGAGCGTTTGATACTCCGCGCCAAGGCCGCTCCGCTATCGAACCACGGCCTAGGTACCGAGGCCCCGAGTTTCACCAAAGCGATCGAACATCTCGCGCAAGTTTTGCAGCAGCGCAAAACCGCCGATCCGGAAAAATCGTATGTTGCGAAGCTGTACGCGCGTGGCGTTGATAAGATCGGCAAGAAGATCGGCGAGGAAGCAACTGAAGTTGTTATAGCGGCAAAAAACGGATCGCGTAGCGAGCTAAAGTGGGAAGCGGCGGATTTGCTGTTTCATCTGCTCGTGCTGCTGGAACACATGGGCGTATCGCTCGACGATGTCGGCGACGAGCTGCTCTCGCGGGTGAAGTAAGTGCGGCTAGCCGATCTCGACGGCATCGGAAAAGGCACTCTCGAGAAGTTCGCCGAGCTCGGCATCACGACGCCCGACGATTTACTGCACGATTTCCCATACCGCTATGAAGACTTGCGCCATCCAACGCCCGCCGCGCAGCTCGGCGCAAGCGAAGGCGAGGAAAATGCCGTCGGCACGATCGTATGGGTACGCGAGCGGCGCGCGCGCAATTTGGCGATCGTTGAAGCCGAGCTGCAAGACCCCAGCGGCACCTTCATCGCGAAATGGTTTGGGCGCACGTACCTTATCGGTGCGTTGAAAAAGGGGATGCGTCTGTTCGTGCGCGGACGCGTGCAAAAAACGCTTGCCGGCGCCTCCATGAACGTCTCTTCGCACAAAGTGCTCGATGCGGGCGAAACGTATCGCGGCGAAGTCATTCCGGTGTATTCCGCCAGCAAATCGCTGACCTCGCGCAAAATCCATCAGGTGGTAGCACGCAACCTGGAAACGCTAATCGCGAATGCGCCGGGCGATCCGCTGCCGCCTGCGCTTCGCGCGCAGCGCGAATATCCCGAGCTCGCACAAGCATACCGCGATGTGCATGCGCCGCGCGAACCGCAGGCTGCGCATCATGCGCTCGAGCGGTTCATTTTTACGGAATTTCTGGTCATGGCGCTGAGCGCAGAACGCAAACGTGCCGCGCGCGAGCGCACGCATGACGCCTACGCGTTGACGGTGCATCCAGAACTCGCGGCGGAATTCGAACGCGTTTTACCGTTTCCGCCAACGGGCGCGCAGCGAAGAGTCGTTCGCGAAATTTGGAACGACATGGCACAAGATTCACCGATGAACCGGTTGCTCCAAGGCGATGTCGGCAGCGGTAAGACGCTGGTTGCTGCTGCGGCGATTCTGCTGGCGGCGCGCAATGGCGTTCAATCCGCGTTGATGGCGCCAACGGAGATTCTGGCCGCGCAGCACGCCGCGAAACTCGCGCCATTGCTCTTGCCGTTCGGGATAACCGTTGAAGCGGTGTTCGGAAGTCAAAGCGCCAAGGCGCGCGCGGCGGCGTCGGGAAAAATCGCGAGCGGCGAAGCCCTGCTTGCCGTCGGCACGCACGCGCTGCTAACCGAAACGACGGAGTTCGCGCGTCTGGGCCTGGCCATTATCGACGAACAGCACCGGTTCGGCGTCGCGCAGCGTGCCGCGCTGCGCGCGAAAGGGCGCGCGCCGCATACGCTTCACATGACGGCAACGCCGATTCCGCGCACGCTCGCGCAATCCGTCTATGCTGATTTGGACACGAGCGTCATCGACGAATTGCCGCCGGGCCGTACGCCGATCCAAACGTTCGCGCTGCGGCGTACGCGCTTGGAGCTCGCATACGAGTTCGTGCGCAAGAATGTTGCGCTCGGCCGGCAAGCGTACATCGTTGCGCCGGCGATTGACGAGTCGGATCTCGATATTACGAGCGTTACGGCGGAAGCCGAGCGCTTACAGAACGACGTCTTTCCGGACCTGAAACTGGGGCTGCTGCACGGGCGCATGCCGGCGCGCGAAAAAGAAGCGGTAATGCAGCAATTTGCACGCGGCGAATTGCAAGTGCTCGTTGCAACAACCGTTATTGAAGTCGGCGTCGACGTGCCGAACGCAAGCGTCATGGTAATCCTCGATGCGAACCGGTACGGTCTTGCGCAGTTGCACCAATTGCGCGGCCGTGTCGGACGCGGCGCGGCGCAATCATTTTGCTTACTGATTGCGCCGGACGAGGCAGGCGAAGTAGAACGGCTGACGATCCTCACGCAATCCACGGACGGATTCTTGATCGCAGAAGAGGACCTGCGTCTTCGCGGACCCGGGCAGTTCTCAGGCACTGCGCAAGCGGGCGACGCGGGATTCCGGCATGCCGACTTGTTACGCGATATCGACATTTACCGCCATGCGAAGACCGCGGCGCAGCGCATTATCGCAAGCGATCCGGACCTCGAAAGTCCACAGCACCGTGGACTGCGCGACCTGCTCGAAGCGCAGCCCAGCGCAAGAGTGATGCTCGCGAGCTCGTAGAAGGCGCGCGTTCGCGCTGTGCGAACCAAGCAGTGATGAAGATCGGAAAACTGTTCGCGTTCTTAGCCCTTACCATTGGCGTGCTAGCATCCGCGGCACCCGCGAGTGCCGCGCTGGACGTCACGCGCGCCACGCTCTCAAACGGCTTGCGCGTCGTTGTCGTGCGCGATCCGCTTGCGCCGGTGGTCACAACAATGCTGAATTACCGTGTGGGCGGCAACGAAGAGCAGTATCCGGGTCAAGCGCACGCGCTCGAACACATGATGTTTCGTGGCACACATGACGTCTCGCAAACGCAGCTCTTCGAGATCGGCCAACTCATGGGCGGCGACTACGACGCCGATACGCAGTCCGAAGTTACTCAGTATTTCTTCTCGGTACCAACGCAGTATCTGGACGTTGCTTTGCAGCTGGAAGCGGATCGCGCGCGCAACTTGTCGATCAAGCAAGATGCGTGGCTTGCCGAAAGCGGAGCCATCAAACAAGAGGTCACGCAAGACGATAGCGTAGCCATTCAGAAGCTGTTCGAACGCACGATTCTGCCATCGATCTTCAAGGGAACGCCGTATGCGAACGACGTGCTCGGCACGCTGCACTCGTTCAACACGCAAATCAATTCAAAGACGCTGCGGCAGCTTTATAACGCTTGGTATCATCCCAACAACGCCGTTTTCGTTATTGCCGGGAATGTCGACGGTGGGGCAGCGATCGCGAAAGTGAAAAAATATTTCGGCAGCATTCCCGCCGCGGCGCTGCCCGCACGCCGTAAAATCGTACTGCAGCCGATGCGCGCTGCCTCGTATCGCGTCGACAGCGATCAACCGTACACGCTCGTGGCGATGTCGTTCCGCCTACCCGGCTGGAACGATAAAGACTATGCGGCCTCGCAAATTCTCGAGTCGGTGCTCAACAATCAGCGCGCCGATCTTTTCGGACTTTCCGCTAGCGGAAAAGCGCTGTATGCCGGCTTCCAAGATGTGCAGTCGCATGCGCTCGCAACCGCCAGCGTCGCGCTCGACGTTGTCCCCGTGACCACCAAGCCTGAAGCAGCGGCCGGCGATCTGCGCACGGTTCTCAATCAGTACCGCACGACCGGCGTCCCGGCGGATCTGGTGCAAGTTGCCAAAAATCGTGCCATCGCCGATGCGGAATTTCGCGGCAATTCGATTCAAGATCTCACGTTCGAGTGGAGCGACGCGGTCGCCGTGCGCGGGCAATCTTCGCCGGATGAACTGGTATCGGCCCTGCAGCACGTAAGTGTCGATGACGTGAACCGCGTACTGCGCCGGTATATCGATCCCTCGCGCGCGATTGTTGCGTATGCCGTCCCTAAGAACTCCGGCGCCGTTGGCGCGGGCGGAAAGGGCCCTGCCAAAGAAGACAACACGCTCACGCCGGAAAAAGCGCAGCCGCTTCCGGCATGGGCACGCGCAGCTTTTGCAAGCGTGCGCGCTCCGGAGCAGACGACGCATCCCGTCTCTATGACGCTCTCGAACGGCATGCGTCTCATCGTGCAGCCCGAGCACGTCACGCACACGATTGAAGTGCACGGCTCCATTAACAGCAACGAAGCGGTGCAGGCGCCGGCGCAAAAATTAGGCGTCGGCGATATTACTGCGGGGTTGTTCCCGTTCGGCACCAAAACGTACAACCGCATCGAACTTCGCCAGCAGCTCGACAAGATCGCCGCTGAAGCGACGGCCGGTACGGAGTTTTCGCTGCGCGTGTTAAGCAACTCGTTTGATGAAGGCGTGAGGTTGCTCGCCGATGAGGAGCTGCATCCGGCATTCCCGGCGCAGGCGTTCCAGATCGTGAAGGGTCAGACCGTCGGTGCGCTCACCGGTGAAGAGAAATCGCCGGATCATCTCGCCGACATTGCGCTCAACCACGCGCTGCTGCCGCCCGAGGACCCCTTGCAGAAACATGCAACGCCCGCGACGGCAACGAACGTGTTGCCCGAAGACGTTCAGTCGTTTTATGCTTCGGTGTACCGTCCCGATATGACGAACGTTGTCGTGATCGGCGATGTCACGCCGGAGCAAGCTCGCGCCGTCTTTGAAAAATATTTCGCAGAATGGAAAGCGCAAGGGCCCAAACCCGACGTAACGCTGCCGCAGGTTCCAAAGAACAAAGCCGACAGCGCCGTCGTGCCGGATCAAGGCCGCGTGCAATCCGAGGTGCGCTTAGCACAGGTTCTTGATTTGCACCGTGCCGATCCCGATTGGGCGACGCTCCAAGTTGCCAACAACGTCCTTGGTGGTGGCGGATTCGGCTCGCTGCTCATGGATGATCTGCGCGTGAAGCATGGATATGTCTATGGCGCATCGTCGTCGATCTCGTCGAACAAGAATCGCGCGACGTTCCAAATCAGCTATGCATGCGATCCCGACAAGATCATTCCGGCGGAGCGCCTTGCGCTCACCGATCTACGGTCGCTGCGCGCCGGCAACGTCAGTGAGGATCGGTTGCACCGCAGCCGCGCGATGTTGATGAGCGACGTGCCGCTGCGCGAACAGAGTTTCGATGGAGTTTCAAATTTGTTGCTACGCTATGCGAGTTTGGATTTGCCGCTCAATCAAGCCGAGATCGATGCGCGGCGCGAGCTTGCGGTCACGCCTGCGGCGATGAAAGCGGCGCTTCAGAAGTGGATCGATCCCGACGCGTTCGTGCGCATCGTGAAAGGTCCGGGACCGAAGTAGCGGCTTAGAAGTCCAGCAAACGCGGGCCGGGGCCTTCCTCGCCCAGTACGTCCATCGGGTTGCGCAGCGGGCAGCTCTCCAGCGACAAACATCCACAACCTATGCAATCGCCGAGCTGATCGCGCATTGCGGTCAGCCGGTGGATGCGTTCTTCGAGATCGGCTTTCCAACGCCCAGAAAGCTCCGCCCAATCGTTCGCTGATATCGGACGGTCTTTTGGCAGCGTGGCGAGGGCATCGCGGATTTCAGTAAGCGATATCCCGGCGCGTTGCGCGACTTTGATGACGGCAATGCGGCGCAACTCCGAACGCGCGAACCTGCGCTGGTTGCCGGCATTGCGCTCGCTGCGAATCAGCCCTTTGCTTTCGTAAAAATGAATCGTCGACACCGCGACACCGCTGCGGGCGGCAACTTCGCCAACCGTAAGTCCGTCAATCATCCTATTGACCTCAACTATGCTTGAGGTTGTAGGGTTGCGCTATGGAGAATTGGTTTGAAGCCGGGCACGTGGCGATCGTTACGGGCGGTTCGCGCGGGCTAGGGAAAGCACTCGCTCGCGAATTGCTCGCGCGCGAAGTACAAACGATTATCGATGGGCGCGACGTCGAGGTCCTTGAGTCGGCGCGCGCAGAGCTCGCCGCTTTGGGCAACGTCATCGCCATTGCGGGCGACGTGAGCGATCTCGATCACGTCCACACGTTGGTCGACGCGGCGCGCACTTTGGGACGCCTTGACTTGCTCGTGAACAATGCATCGACGCTGGGCGAAGTGCCGCTTCCGCGCATCGACCGGTTGTCGAAGCCGGTCTTTACACGCATTTTCGACGTGAACGTTTTTGCGCCGATTCACTTGATACAGCATGCGTTGCCGCTCCTAACACGCAGCGGCGATACCGCGACGATCGTCAACATTACTTCCGACGCAGCGCTCGAAGCGTATCCCACGTGGGGAGGCTACGGCGCATCGAAGGCGGCGCTCGAGCACGTTTCGCGCGTTCTTGCAACGGAGCTCACTTCACCCGTGCGCGTTTTGGTGGCCGATCCCGGCGACATGAACACGCAGATGCATTCGGATGCGATTCCGGATGCGGACGCGAGCGATCTGCGCGACCCGCAGGATTCGGCGCGCGCGTTGCTGGCGGCGATTGCCGGAATGACGGGGACGTTTGAACGCGTGCAGCTCGCACGCATGGTGAGTGCATGAGCGCAGCGCTTGCGCCGGTGCCTTCGCTCATCGCTGCCGGCGCGCCGCCGGAACGACGCGGCATTGCGCGCGATGCGGTGCGCATGCTCGTGACGGACCGTGCAGGCGGCACGCATACGCATCACCGGTTTTCTGAACTGCCCTCGCTGCTGCGCGCGGGCGACGTACTCGTCGTCAACGATTCTGCGACGCTGCCTGCCGCATTAACTGCCCGACGCGTGAACGGCGAGCGCATCGCCGTTCACGTTTCCACGACGATCGACGAGCGGCTGTGGATGTGCGAACCGCGCGCCACGGTGCTCTGTGGTGAGGAACTACGTTTGCCGGGCGGCGGCTGCGTCATGATGATTGCGCCTGTCGATCCGGAGCGTCCACGGGTGTGGTACGCGTGGTTTCACTTGCCGATGCCGATGCATCCCTATTTGCTGCGTTACGGATCGCCGATCCGGTATGGTTACGTGCACGAACGTTTTCCACTTGCGGACTATCAAACAATCTTTGCGCGCACGCCTGGATCATCGGAGATGCCGTCGGCTGCGCGTCCGTTTACCGAACGGATTGTGGACGAATTGCGCGCTCGCGGCATCATATTTGCGAGCATCACGTTACACTGCGGCATCGCGAGTTTCGAAGCACCCGAGCAGCCTACGATCGAGCGGTACGCCGTTTCAGATCGGACGGCGCAGGCGGTAAGCGCGGCACGAGAAGAAGGCCGGCGCATCATCGCCGTTGGTTCAACCGTCGTTCGCGCGCTTGAAAGTTCGCTCAGCGAAGGCAAAGTGAGCGCTTCGTCCGGCTGGACGGGGCTGGTGCTCGATGCAACTCGTCCGATTACCACGGTGGATGCGTTCCTTACCGGCTTTCACGATGCTGCCGCGACGCATCAATGGATGCTGCAAGCATTTGTCGATCCCGATCTGCTCCAATCGGCGTATGTCGAAGCTGCGAGCGCCGGATATTATCAGCACGAATTCGGAGATGTCCATTTGATCTTGTAGCCGCGTACAGCAGGTGGTTACGCGGCAAGCGATGATGTAACCGATCGTCATGGGAACACCGGCCAACCGCCCACGTATCAAAGCGATAGGCTTCGACTTCGACCACACGCTTGGAATCGACAACAAACTCGAACGCATCGCATTCCTGCGTTTGCTCGAACCGCGCCGTGCGCTCATCGACGAAATTGAAACCATCGACGAACTGCTGGCCGAACAGCGCAGCGGACTCTTCTCGATCGAAGAAGCGGTTCGGCGATTCGTTTGCGCGCGCGGCGTCGATCCCGGCGATGCTGCATCGTATGTCGAGCGCTACAAGCGCACGTGCGTCGATATGGTCGACGAGCTGGTCATTTGCGAGCCCGGTGTGCGAACACTTTGCGCAGAACTGCAAGCGCGGGCAATTCCGGCTGCGATTTTAACCAACGGTTGGTCGCCGCTCCAGCAGCGTAAAGCGCAGCACGTTGGTTTCACGGGCGCGGTCGTTGTCAGCGCCGATATCGGCGTTCAAAAACCGCAGCTGCGCGCGTTCGAAGCGCTTAGCAGTGCGTTAGGCGTGCGGTTAGACGAGACGGCGTTCGTCGGCGATACGCCGGAGAGCGATGTCGCCGGAGCGCTTGCAGCCGGCATGTTCGCGGTGTGGTACGACACCGAGCGCAAAGCGTATCCACCCGGCGTTACGGCGCCATCGGCAGTTATCCACAGCCTCGCGGAACTGCTGAGCCTGGTGTAGAACAGCTGCGCGTGCCCAAGATCACCGGCGGTCATTTGGGGAGCCGCAAGCTCAAATCTCCCAAAGGTATGAACGTGCGTCCGACACCGGGTCGCGTGAAGGAATCGTTGTTTTCGATTCTTGCGCCGCGCATGGAAGGCGTCCGGTTCTTGGACCTTTTTTCGGGGACCGGCGCGATTGCGTTCGAGGCCGCCTCGCGCGGCGCGGCGGAAGTGGTGGCCGTCGAAGGCCACCGCGAGACTGCCGAAGCGATCAAAGAAGCCGCCGAGCAATTCGGCGTCGCAAAAAGAGTCAACGTCGTTGCGGCGCCGGTCGATCGCGCGCTCTACCGCTTGGACGGGCAGTTCGATATCGTCTACGCGGACCCGCCGTACGACTCCGAAATTCCACTGCAAATGTTCCGGTTGCTGCTCGAGCGCAACTTGCTCGCTCCCGATGCGCTCGTGATCTTCGAGCACAGCGCCCGCCGGATTTTGCCGGACATACCGGGGTACCGCAGCGTGCGCGAAGAAGTGTACGGCGATGTCGCGCTGGCCTTCTTTACACCCAGTGGTTAACCGCATAGCTTGTGGATAAGCCCCAAGCGCGCGCCATCTATCCAGGCTCGTTCGATCCTCCCACGAACGGCCACCTGGACGTCATCGAACGTGCATCAAAATACTTCGGCGAACTCATCGTCGCCGTCGTGGTCAATCCGCAAAAGCGCGAACCGATGTTCACGCTGGAAGAACGAGAAGAAATGATTCGCGAGTGCGTCGGGCACCTTGCGAACGTTCGCGTCGAACACTTCCGCGGACTACTCGCCGGTTACGTTCGTGACAGCGATGCGGACGTCATCATCAAAGGGTTGCGTGTCGTTTCCGATTTCGAAAGCGAAATGTCAACCGCGCTGATGAACCGCTCGCTCTCCGATGTCGACACGATGTTTCTGATGTCCGATCAGAAATACTCGTTCGTCAGTTCCAGCATCGTCAAAGAAGTATTCTTCTTGGGCGGTGACGTCGCAGCGCTGGTTCCGCCACCCGTCATGCGGATCATGGAAACCAAGCGTCTCGCGCTCAAACGTTAAAATGGAGGCACCCTGAAAATATGTCGGTTTATCGCGTTCTCGAGAAAATGGAAAGCTACATCCACGAAGGCACTTGGCTGCCGGCGGGGATGCGGATCCTGAGCGAAGAGAAGCTCATGGAATTGATCGAGAAAGTGCGCTCGTCGTTGCCTGAGGAAGTCGGGCGCGCGAAACTGATCGCCAAAGATCAAGAGCGCATGATCCGTGCCGCGCAGGAGAAAGCTCAGGCTATCGTCACCGAAGCTACTACGGCGCACGAGCAGCTCACCGACGATCACGAAATCGTACGGCGCGCACGCACGACGGCCGACATCATTCTGCGTGAGGCGGAAGATCGGGCGCGCAAAGTTCGGGAAGGCGCCGATCAATATGCGGCGCAGTTGCTCGGTGAGCTCGAGTCGCGGCTTTCAAACGCACTTGGCTCGGTGCGAAAAGGTAAAGACGCGCTCACGGCGCGTCCGGCGCCGCCGGCTGCGGTATCGCAACCGCTCGCCGAAGCTGCTGCAAAGAGCAAGCGCGCCGCGTTTGACGCGCAGGCGCCCGACGAAACGGCAGCGCTCGAAAGCGTCTAAGAAAACGCTATAATGGCACCAAGGAGGGTGCCTTATGCGCAGGCGCATTGCAGCGGTTGCCGCGGCCATGATATTCGCGTTCTGCGGCTGCGGCGGCGTGCGCATATTGGGCATCGTCAACGCGTCGCCCGAGCCACTGTGGGCTGCACAGATTGCTCAGCCGACGCAGACGATCGTGATCATCCCGAACGGCACGACGCTGCTGATTATCATTCAGCTCGTCAACTATAACGGAGGCTTCGTCAGCGCGCCGGTGTTCTTGAACGGTTTCGATTCTGCAAATCCGGGCTTTCCGCAGTGCAGCAACGTTGCGAACGTCTTCAACGGCGGTCTCATCGCTGCACCGGCCGGATTGCCACAGGTGCCGACAATTGGCCTCACGCTCTCGCCGTTTGCTCCCGGCACCTGTACGTTACCATTGAATCTCGGACAAAGCGGCGTTGTGCCGCTTTCGATTACGGTTCGCTGACTGCTGTGACGGCGGAGTGGGTGACGGCCATTGCAACAGCCGGAACGTTCGTCGTCATTGCGGCGTCTGCGATTGCGGCACTCGTTCAGCTCCGTCATATGCGCGGAAGCAATCAAATTGCCGCGTTGAACGAACTTCGTGAAACGATGGAGTCGGATGCTTTTCAAAACGATCTTCGCGAAGTGCGGACCCTTGAAAAGCGTTTAAACGATCCCGAACTCCGCAGAGTCATTTTGTATGAAAAAGTGCTTTCCACTCAGGAAGCCTTTCGGCCGCCCATTAGAATCGGCAATTTCTTTGAGAATGCCGGCGTTCTCGTCAGGAACCATATTATAGACCGGCGCCTTTTCTGCGAGCTGTGGGCGCAAGTTACGATCGGCGCATGGCGCGATCTGGAGGAGCTTATCGCTAATCGTCGCCCTTTCGTCGGGCCGGCCCTTTATGAAAACTTCGAGTACCTTGTAATAATATGCGAGCGATTTATTTCAGAGCATCCCAGCGGCACGTTTCCCGGCAACGCGAAGCGCAAAAAGCTTCGCGAGCCGTGGCCGCAGGACGGCGGTTCCGACATACCAAACCGCCGCCTGCTCGCGAGCAGGCAGCCGTGGTAGAATAACGTCGCTACCGGCGACGGACCCGCGTGAGGTTTAAACCGGTGGCGCGTGAACGTTCTGCGCGAAGGCTTCTAAGCGTGCGCGATCGATCGCTTTGACGCGGCCACGATCGAGTTCGACCGCGCCCGCATTTTTCAGGCGCAGCAAAGCGCGCGCGGCCATGTCGCGAACGGTTCCGGCTGCGGCTGCGATCTGCGCCTGCGAGAGATTTTCAACGCCGGGTAATCCGCGCGTCATGCCGACCGAAGCGCGCGCGTAGCCGAGCAAGAATTTCGCCACGCGCTGCAACACGTGCGCAAACGCAAGATCCGAAATGGTATCGATAGAACGGCGGCGTCCTTGCGATGCGGACGTTAGGAATCCGAGCGCAAGTTCGGCATCGTTGCGAACGGCGTGCAACACCGCTTCGCTGGGCAGCGTCACGACGGTCGCATCGGTAAGCGCTTCCGCTCGCGTCGTCGAGCCGCCCTGATCGAACGTGCCGGAATCATTGAGCGTGTCGTGCGGAAGACGCTCGCCGAGCGTATGCGTCTTTCCGTCCGGCGAGAGCAGCGTGAGAATGACTTTGCCATGTTTGACGATCCCGAGGTACGGCCACATCTCGCCTTCGTCGAAGATCGTTTCACCCGCGCGATACGTGCGTTCGCTCATTTGACCTGCGAGTTCGCGGATCGTCGTGGCTTTCGCACTCGCGAACGGTCCGGCGTGCGCGAGGAACGCTTCGCCTTCGGCGTTTTCGTCGATGCGCTCCAGGCGCACCGTCCAACGGTTCGATCCAAGGTTGCGCGCGTCCCAAGAAAATTTGCCGGCTCGCGCTTGCGTGAGCTCATTGCGGATGGCGCGAGGATCGGTCTCGTCGTGAATCTCCAGGATCGTGCTCATCTGGAGTTTGTCGAACGCTTCAAGGATCTGTTCGGACTTCGTGGCAGGGCTTAAGGCGCGGGCATCAAGCGTGATGGCCGCGGGACGGTTCATAGGCATGGAGAAGGGTGGTTCCGCACGGCGGCTTGAAACCCCGCCCGCTATGTCTACCTCAGAGAATGATGTCGTCGTTATCGCCGCCGCCCGCACGCCGTTCGGGAACTTCGGCGGCGCGCTTGCCCAGCTCAGCGCGACCGACCTTGCCGTCCATGCCTGCGAAGCGGCCATCGCGCGCAGCGGCGTCCCCAAGGAACGCATCGACGACGTCGTGTTCGGCAACGTCATGCAGACCAGCGCCGACGCCATCTATCTTGCCCGCCACGTCGGGCTACGAGCCGGCATTCCGATTGGCGTTCCGGCGCTAACGCTCAACCGCTTGTGCGGAAGCGGTTTACAAGCGATTCTTTCCGCGGCGCAGTCGCTAATGCTCGGCCAATCCACGTATGCGCTCGCCGGCGGCGCCGAGTCGATGAGTCAAGCGCCGCACGTCGTGCGCGGTGCGCGCAACGGTTTTCCACTGGGCGCGTCGGTGAAATTCGAAGATACGCTTTGGGAAGCGCTGACGGATTCGTACAACAACATGCCGATGGCGATTACCGCTGAAAATTTGGCGGTGAAATATGGCGTGCCGCGTGAAGAGTGCGATGAGTTCGCGCTGCGCTCGCAAGAAAACGCGCTGGCGGCGCAGAGCAACGGCTATTTCGCTGAAGAAATCGCGCCGGTGGAGATCAAAGATCGCAAAGGCAACGTCAGCACGATCGACAAGGACGAAGGCCCGCGCCCCGGTCTTTCGGTGGAAAAACTCGCGAAATTGCCGCCGCGCTTCCGCAAAGACGGCGTCGTGACGCCTGGAAATGCGAGCGGAATCACCGACGGCGCCGCCGCCGTTGTGTTAACCACGGTCAAACAAGCTAAGGCGGACGGTCTGAACTGGATTGGGCGCCTGGTGTCATGGAGCGTGGTCGGTGTCGATCCCGATATCATGGGCATTGGTCCGGCAGTCGCGATACCGAAAGCCCTCGAGCGTGCGAATTTGAAGCATAACGACATCGCGGTGACGGAAATCAATGAAGCGTTTGCGCCGCAAGTACTGGCATGTTTGCGCGAGATGGGCACTAACGGTGCTGCATTGAATCCTCATGGCGGCGCGATTTCACTAGGTCATCCGCTCGGCGCCTCCGGCGCGCGCATCGCGTACACGGCGATGCACGAACTGCGCCGCAGCGGCGGTAATTTTGGCGTCGCATCAGCGTGCATCGGCGGCGGGCAAGGCATCGCGGCGGTATTCGCTCCGGAGTAAGATACTTTGCGGCGGCTCACGGTCGGACGGTTTCTCGACGTGGTGGCGATTCTCGTAATCGCCTACGCCGCGTACCGGGTTTTCGTTGTACCGCGGTATTTGGCACTCGGTGCCGCGCATCCGGCCCCGCGCGTTACGTATCAAACGCTTGCAGGGCCGCCTTTCGTCTTGATGCAGCACCGCGGGCGTTTGGTGTTTATGGACTTTTATGCAAGCTGGTGCGAGCCGTGCAAAATTTCGTTGCCGTGGGTGGAGCACTACGCGCGGGCGCACCCTGAAGTCGACGTTGTGCCGATCGACGTCGGCGAGCCGCCCGCCGTCGTTGCGTCATTCGCCAAATCGTATAAGCTGCAAAATGTTGCGTATGACACGCAGGCGCTCTCGAGCGGATTCTTTCAAATCAATGGATTCCCGACCATGGTTGTCGTCGATCCGCAAGGGCGCATCCGCGCAACATGGCAAGGGCTCAATCCGGCACTCCAAATGAACATGGCAAACGCCGAAAAAGTTTTGGCGAAAACGCCTTAGCCGGCGCTTACCAATATCCGTCGATCTCGCCGAGCGTCTCGCCCGGCAGTAGAGGAAACGCGGGTAACTCGAAATGCAGCACGTTGTCGAACACGCTCGCCTTTATTGGGCCAACAACGGTTGGGCCTTCGTAAAGTTCCAATTCGTAACGGAGCGAGTCGTCCATAACCCACGGCACCCACACGTCGAACTTGCTGCCTTTTTCAAACGATACGGGCGCTTTCGAGTCAAGATCGAAGTAAAGAAACAGTACGCCTGTCGTTCCGCCCGCTCCGCGCGGAGGCGAAGGATAGGAGAGCACTTCTGCAGGCGTTGGCGGGCGAACACGCATGCTGGAAAGCCGCGCGCCCGGCAAGGCGTTATTTCGGGCATACGTTAGGTCAACGTCATAGCCGCTTGTTTCCGAACGCAAATGCGTGAGGCGACCACCGTTTGCAGAAATCACCGGGCTAAATATTTCATAAACATCATCGCTGCATGTTATTGCACTACTGCGTTGCAATGCCGCAAAGGCGCTGTTATGCGTTTGTGCCGCAGCGACAAACGCCGGATCGAAGCCGACGCTCACGGGATCCAACGGACGATCCAGGCCGGTGAGGGCAAACGGTTTGGCCGGAAACGCCGATCCTGCCGAAGGGCACTTCGGCTGCTGCGTTTCGTCGAACGCGTCCCACCAACGGTCCTCATAGCGCATCAAGCCCATGACGCCGCGCTGCGTTCCCGCGCTCCATGATGCCAGAGCTTGGTTCTTGACGACCACGACGTCGCTCACGACGGCTAGCACAGGATCGTCCTTTGCAACCCGCAGTCGATGCGCCACCAAGTGCTTTACGGCTGATGTTACATCGCGCAGATCGCGTTGCGGCCCATAGTCGCCGGCATGCGCGGTTGAATACTGAAGAACGAGCAGTGTCAGAAGGACAGTCAAACAGCGGCGCATGTTGTTGAAACGAAAGCGCCGCGCACTTTGTGAGCGCTTATGTGGTAGGACGCCGCTCCAGTCGAGAGACACGCTGCCCTAGACGCAATGTCCCGCCGGACTTCAACCTGCCCCATGTTCGACGCCGGCGATACGAAGTTCGACCTCGTCGAACCGTTTGTGCACTTGGTCTAACCGTAAATCGACAGAATCAAACCGCTTATTCATAGAACATTCAAGCCGTTCGAACCGCTTCTCATGCTCTTCGAAGCGCTTATCGTGCTGGTCAAAGCGCGCATACACTTTAGCGAATTCACCGAAGACCCCATCGCGGAAATCGATGAGCGCATCCATGATCTCTCGAGTCGTTGGGTTCTCCATCGACATACTTTAGAATGCGCCCGTTACCAAATTATGACCTTGTGAGAACGGTTAATTACCCTTCCACGTGGGCTTCCGCTTTTCGAGGAAGGCGCTCGTGCCTTCTTTGAAGTCGTCGGTGTTGACCAATGTTCCGAATTCAAGCGCTTCGAGCTCCAGCGCATCGGCCATGGGCAAGTGCATGCCGGAATTGATGGCACGCTTACACGCTGCAACCGCGAGCGGTGCTTTCGAGGCGATTGTTTGCCCGAGTTTGATGGCGGCGGGAAGCAATTCGTCCTGTGGCACGACGCGTTCGACCAGGCCGATTTGGAGCGCCATTTGCGCGTCGATGATGTCGCCGCTCAGGCATAAAAACATCGCCATGCCTTTGCCGACCAGGCGCGTCGTGCGCTGGGATCCGCCGTAGCCGGGAATCAAGCCGAGGTTGACCTCCGGCTGGCCGAATTTGGCGTTCTCGCTCGCAACGCGAATATCGCCCGCCATCGCCAGCTCGCAACCGCCGCCAAGTGCAAAGCCGTTGACCGCCATGATAACCGGCTTGCGCATACGCTCGATCTGAAGCGTAATCGCTTGCCCGGCGCGCGCCTTGTCGCCGCCTTCAACGGCATTCCTCAGCGCATTCAATTCACCGATGTCGGCGCCCGCGGCAAACGCTTTCGCGCCGGCACCGGTGATCACGATCGCGCGAACGTCGTCTTGCTGCTCGAGTTCCAGAAGCGCCAGCGAGAGTTCGCGAAGCAATGCGGAATTGAGCGCATTGAGCACCGATGGACGGTTGAGCGTAATAATAGCAACGGCGCCGTCACCGTCGACGTTGATATTTTCGAACGTGCTAGGCAGAGTAGTCATAAAACCCCTTTCCGCTCTTGCGGCCGTATTGTCCGGCGAGCACCATTCGTTTGAGCAGCGTCGGCGGCGCCATCATCGGATCTTTGAATTCATCGAACATGATCTCGGCGATGTAGTACGTCGTATCCAACCCCACGAAATCCAGCAGTTCGAGCGGTCCCATCGGATAACCGCAGCCTAGCTTCATACCTTTGTCGATGTCTTCCCGGCTCGCGAGCCCCTCTTCGTAAACGCGAATCGCATACAGCAAATACGGAATGAGCAGCCGGTTCACGACGAATCCGGGCGTGTCTTTGGCCAGGATCGGTTCTTTGCCGAGCTTCCTAGCGAATGCAAAAAGATCGTCGATCACGTCTTGCGCCGTAGCGATCGTCTTCACCACCTCGACCAGCTTCATGATGGGCACGGGATTGAAGAAGTGCAATCCAGCAATGCGGTTTGGCCGCTTCGTCTTCGCGGCGAGCTCGATCACGCACAAGCTTGAAGTGTTTGTGCAGATGATCGCCTGCGCGCGCAGCAACTCGTCGAGCTGCTTGAACAGCGCGGTCTTGACCTCGACGTTTTCAACGATGGCTTCAATGACCAGGTCGCAATCCTTAAGGTCGTTAACGTTGGTCGTCGGTGTAATGCGCGCGAGCGTCGCGTCGCGCTCCTGCTCGCTGAGTTTTTGCTTCTCGACGAATTTGCCCAACGACTTGCGAATGGTTTCCATGCCGCGGTCGAGGGGGGCCTGAGCTACCTCCATGAGAACAACATCTACACCGGCAGCTGCGCAGGTCTGAGCAATACCGTTGCCCATGAGTCCGGCACCGCACACGCCGACTTTCCGAATATCCACGAACCGATTCCTTACTAAGAGAAAGAGAAAGGCGAACGGCGAGTGAGTTTGTATCATTGCAACGGCGGAACCTTTGCCGCTATACTTGCCCCTAAAGGAGGTGCACGGCGGTGAGAGCGGCTTACCATGAGGCTTTAGAAGCTACGCGTTTGGATGTTGTCCGGTTGGGCGCGCTTGCAGCGGATTCGATCAAAGTTTCCGTTGAGGCGCTCGAGTCGCGCGACCAAGCCATGGGCGCGCGCGTCATCGCCGGCGACGACGCCATCGACGATCTGCGGCGCAAGGTTGAGTCTTCGTGCATCGAACTGATTTGGCGGCAGCAACCCGTGGCCAATGAGCTGCGCGAGATCGCGGCAATGCTCGAAATCGCGACCGACCTGGAACGCGTCGGCGACTACGCAGTCGACATAGCCAAGCACGCGGTAAAGCTGGCCGATATGCCGCTGCGTCCGGCACGCGTCGAGATCGACCGCATCGCGACGAGCGCGCATACGCTGCTGGCGGCCGCTATGCGCGCCTACACAGAGCGCGATTCGGAGCTTGCCGAGCGCGTCATCGCCGATGACGATGAAGTCGATAAACTGTACAAGCGCGGCGTACGTGCGCTGCAAGAAGAGATGCAAGCCGATCCCGAACTCGTTCGCGCAGGCACCAGAATGCTGTTTGTCCTCGCAGCACTCGAGCGCGTCGGGGATCGCGCCAACAACATCGCCTGGCATACAAAGGAAATGATCGGAACCGCTTGACCACCCCGCCGCTAAATCGCGACCATTTCGCCGTCACGGAAAACTACACGTACCTGAATCACGCCGCCGCCGGCGTCTTGCCACTACGCACTCGCCAAGCGTTGCACGGCTTCATCGACGCACAGGCGAGCGGCGGTATCGCGCGCATCTGGCCGTATGAAGCGCAAGTGCCCGCACATCGGGAGCGTATCGCGCGTTACATCGGTGCTCGGCCCGGAACGATCGCACTGCTGCGAAATACGGGCGACGGCGCGAACGTTATCGGCGCGGGGTTTCCGTGGTCGCAAGGCGACGAGGTGATCGTCCCCGACGACGAGTTCCCGGCGAACGCGCAGCCGTGGCTCGCATTGCGGCGGCGCGGCGTTAACGTTCGTCTGCACGATACATCGCGCGGGCGGCTAACACCGGATGCGCTGCGAGAAATGATGACGCGGGGTACCAAGATCGTTACCGTTTCTTGGGTGTCGTTTCACGACGGCTACCGGCACGATCTTGCGGGTCTCGCGCAAGTCGCGCATGATGCGGGCGCGTTCTTTTGCGTCGATGCAATGCAGGCACTCGGCGGTTTTCCCGTTGATGTAGAGGCGCTCGGTATCGATGCTCTCTACTGCGGTGGCGCGAAATGGATGCTGGCGCTGCAAGGGGTCAGTTTTTTGTATGTCAGCGAAGCGTTACTCGAGCGGCTCGAGCTTGCCACGCCGGGCTGGCGTTCGGTTGCCGATATGTGGGATTTTCTCAATTACGATCAAGCGCCGGCCGCCGGCGCAACGCGCTTTGAAGGCGGCACGCTGAATTTCATCGGCGCGCTATCGCTGAGTGAATCGATCGTGGAAATGGAAGAAGCGGGAACCGCAGCCATCGCCGCACACGTTCTTGCGTTGACGGATCGCCTGACGGAGGCTTTGCAGCGCCACGGATTCCGCGTGATTTCGCAGCGCAGCCATTCGACGTCGTCCGGAATCGTAACGTTTCAAGCACCGGGGGCGGATCCGGTTGCGCTCGGCGCCGCGCTCCAAGAACGCGGTTTTGTTACGACCTACCGTGCAAACGGCGTGCGCGTCTCTCCGCATGGCTACAACACTATTGACGAGATCGATGCGTTCGTGGAGAACGCTGTCGACCTAAGAAAGGACCCCGCGTGTTCTCCAGCTTGATTCTTGCCGCCGCTATGGTAGCGGCCGCGCCGTCGGACGGCACGTATTCGTTTGCGTCGACGATGAATGGCCTCGAGATTGGCCGCACTTCCATCGTCGTGAAACACACGAACGACGGCATCGTCCTTACCGAAAAAGGTGCGGGTTCGATGAACGGCGAGAGCGGATCCATCGACGACACGCTAACGCTGAACAATGCGCTTGCGCCCGTAAGCTATCAAGCTGATGCATCTATCGCCGACAGCCGTCATATGCGATCGACGATTTCATTCGATGGCGCGACTGCCAAGCAAACGGGCGACGTAACGCACACGTATCCGCTCATCGGCAACGCGAAGCATTTTGCGATAATGGACGTAGGCCCGTTCAGCGGTTTCTTCATGATCCCGGCGCAGTTGCAAGCATGGGGCGGCGAACCCGTCACCGCAATCGTTCCAAATTTCGCGCACAGCGTCGCGCTTTCCGCATACACCGCGCTCAAGCCCGATCGTCCTGCCGGCGTTCCTGCGAACGATATATCGGTGTCGTTCTCAAGTATGGTTGCCATCACACTTTGGTACAATCCGCACACGCTGGTCATCGATCGCGTCGACATACCTGCTCAGGGGTTGATCGTCCGCCGCGTGTAAGTATTCGTGCATACTCTCTAAACGGGAGGTCGCATGAATATCTCTACGCGTTTGCCCTATCTTGCAGCGCTCGTCGTCGCATTTCTCGCCGGCACATTTGCGCATGCACCAACGCCAACCGCGCTGGCCGCAGCCTCATCGCCGTCATCGGGCTGGAACCTCCACGTCGATGCGAAGAAACACTTCGGCGATGCGCATCCGAACGAAATCGCACACCACTACTGCAAACCCGTCACCGGCGGTCTAATCGAATGCCAAATCTACGATAGCGACGCCCCCAGCGCGCGCCTTGTCGCCGTGGAAACGATCGTACAGCCGAACGTGTACCACTCGTTCCCCGCGAGCGAACAAGCCTTGTGGCACTGGCACAAAACGGAAGTCCCCAAAGTCGACGCAAAGCTTCCCGGCATGCCGGCTGCTCAACAGAAAAAAGTGCTCGCCTCAATATTGCCGACATACGGCAAAGTCTGGATCCTTTTCGATCCGATGTCGACAAACAACATGCCGACGGGCAAACCTTGGATCAGCATATTGAGGTAGGGGCGCAAGCCGCGTCTACGTCTGCCAAGACGTCGCTGCATTTTGCACGACTGCGTTCCGCTGAAACGCCTCTACAAGGCATGAGACCGTGGGGGTGTTGTCGGAAGCCGCAAAATCACAGGATGTGATTTTGCGAGCGGTTTCCGAACGCGGCCATGCCGGCTCCAAGCCCGCGATTCTTGTCAGCCCTCGACAGCCACAGACTTCAATAACGGGCGATTACTTCGACGGAGTCCCTGTCTCCACAGGTTCTTTCACGATGCATGGCGCCATGACGGCATCCGTCATGCCGTGGATCAAGCGTTTGTCTGCGGGAGCGATGGTGGCGAGGATGCCGCCGAGTTGCGTCGTGTCGCCCGACACGAAGTAATACGGGCATAAGCGGACGCGGCCGTCGAATGTTTTGATTTCGTCGGTTTTGCGGTCGTAGTATTGTTGGCGGACGCGTTTGCCTTTGTGGAAGCGTTGGAGGATGCGCGGTGTCTTGGGATATTCGCGCAGCGCTTCTTCGATCGTCGCTTTCCATTCGTCTTTGGGGAGATCGTCGGCGACCCGGACGCCGCGTGAGCCCCAGGCGAGTTCGGAGAAGCCCGAGGGTTTGATCACGTAGTCGCGTTCGCTTTTTCCTAGATCGGCGAGCTGCATCCAGTCGTTGACGGGGTTGCCGGCTGCGGTGAGATCGCGAATTGCGGCCTGGGGCGGGAGTGGGCGCGGATCGAGGACCCAGGTTTGCGGGAAGATCGTTTTGAGGCGCGCGAATGCGTCGCGGCCCATTTCGGCGATCCAAAGCTTTTCGAGTGCGAAGTGATGGAAGAGCGCGAATGCAAGTTTTTCTTCGAGGTGCGCTTTTGGCGGCGGCGTCATTTTTACGCGATTGTGGCGTGCCGAGTAGAGCATCAGTTCGTGCTTGGGGACGTTGAGTAAATCGAAGAGCTCGAAGTTGCGATAGATGGCGTCGATTTTTTCTTCCCGGCCATCTTCGAGACGCACGAACATAGCTTCTTCGGTGAAGATCAGATCTTGCGGCGCGCACACGTATGCGTTCATCAACTTGTGGCGTGAGAGCGCATCGGCGAGCCAGCGCATTTCGGGACGGTAATCGCCCGATTCGTCGGAGACGACAATTGCAGCGACGGCGCCATCTTTGCCGGTCGCATGTTTGAGCATTGCTGCAAAGCCCGCGGGCATGCCGTTTGGTCCGCCGACACTTTCCATGCCGAGCTTGCAGTACGCCTCAGCCATCGCGCCGACGAATCCCATTCCGCCGGGGACGCTGTCGAGTTCGCTTGCCGCAAAGCCGTCTTCGGTGAGAATGAGATCGGGGCGGATGATCAGCGGGACCTCTTGTTTGAACCGGTTTTGCCGCGCAAGGCGCACGATGTGTTCGGGTTTGCCTTGATCCAAATAGTCGGCGATGAATGCCGGCGCGGTGCCTCGCGCGCTGCGGTTATAGAGAGAATTGAGCGCTCGATAGAAGAGTAAAAGATCGGCGCCGATTTGTTCGATGCGTGTCAGTGTTTGCGCTGACAATGCGAACGGCTCGGGACTCACGCGCCACGGGATTCGGTCCTCCTCGTTCTCGACTTTAAAGAGACCTGGAGGAATCGTATCGTGGAGGAAACGCGCTTGGTCGCGAGCCGAGAGATCGGGTGCAAACGCTGTACAAGCCATTGTTGAAATGAAAACTCCTATCCGTGCCGCCGGCAACAACAGCCGTCGGGGATTTTTGACATGCCAAACGCGATATAGCGACGCCGGCGCATTGCCTCTTAAAATACCCTCATCGGCGCGAAAGTTGCGCCGGTTACTTGACCCAGATGGCGCCGGGCGTAATCATGGCGCCGTCGATGTGAACGAGGCCGCCGCGCAGCTCGAGCGTCAGATGGAGGGTACCACTCATTCCCAGACGGTCCAGCGGGACGTCGTCCATCGCGCGCGAGGTGGCGGCGCCGGCAAGGAACCGCAGCAGTGCGTCATGGCTAACGCTGCCGCGCGCAGATGTGAACGCGCCCTGCACGCGCACCGGAAGGTCGTGCCCCGCGGCCGGCCCCGCCGCAATGACGCAGTAGGAAGCGGAAACGGGAACACCTCGCACGTTCAAAATTTCGTGCGTACAGTGGGTGGACGGTTGCGCGGCGGCCCTTGTGGCGAGCATCAGCGCGGTCGCGGCTGCGAGAGCCGCACGGTTGTACATATCTAAGGAACGTTTCTTGAGAGGCGTTCGGCTCTCCCCGGCAGGCGAAGGTGCCAAGCCGGCGACTTGACCGCAGGGTATAAAATTGGCGTGATGCCCGCCTTTGACCTGATTGCTCTCGATTTAGACGGCACGCTGCTCAATTCCGACGAGGAAGTTTCCCCGCGTAACCGGCGGGCCATTAAAGCCGCGCTCGATGCCGGTATTCGCGTTGTGCTCGTTACCGGGCGCGGTGTAGATACGCCGATTCGCATCAGCCGCGATCTGGGGCTGAACCTTCCGGTGATCTGCTGTCATGGTGCGCTCACGAAAGACTTTTTGGCGAACAAAACGCTGGGGCATATTCCGGTTGCGTTGCAATATGCTAAGCCGATGATCGAGTTCGCCGAACGCAACAATCTCTCGATTGCGATCTATTCCGAAGAGCTCTTTTACCGGTTGCAAGGACACGAGCTCTACATGGATGACATGCGCGGCCCGAACTGGCGCGAAGTGCAATCGTTTGCCGAAGTGATGCATACTGCGCCGACGTTCATCCGCTTCTTGGGCCGCGAGGCGGTTGAAGCGATGGAGCGTGAGTTCGGCGATCTTCCGCTGCATTTCAAGCACGAGACGTGGCTGGATTTCGTCGAGTGTGCCGTAACCAGCCGCGAGGCGACCAAACAACGCGCGCTTGCGCGGTTGTGCGCCGATTTTCAAATCGTCGCGGAACGCGTTCTGGCGATCGGCGATTCACGCAACGACGTTCCGATGATGCGCTGGGCCGGCATGGGTGTTGCGATGGGGAACGCGCTGCCCGAAGTGCGCCAAGCCGTGCGTTACGTGACGGGCACAAACGATGAAGATGGCGTTGCCCTGGCCATCGAGCGGTACGTTCTGCGCGCGCCCCGCACGCAAAAGAAACCGGCGTAAGATGCGCGTGCGCGTGCTCGCGTTCGCGCGGCTCGCCGAACTGCTGGGTTGGAACGAGCGCGAATTCACGCTCTCCGGCGCGACGGCGCTCGACCTTTGGCAAGACCTGTGCGAGGTGAACCCGGGGATTGCACCGCTGGCGGAATCGACGCGTTTTGCGCGTAATGGCGTGCTCGTGCAACCGGCTCAAGCACTTCAAGAAGGCGACGAGGTGGCGCTGCTGCCACCGGTCGGCGGCGGATAATGATCGCAATTACCGATGACGCGATCGATACGCAAGCGCTGGTGAACGGCGTGATTACCGCTGAATGCGGCGCGGTCGTGCTGTTTACGGGCGTGGTGCGCCGGCTTTCGGACGAACTGCTGCCGGTGACGGGCTTGCGTTACGAAGCGCATGCATCGATGGCGCTTGCCGAGATGGAGACGATCGCGCAAGAAGCTCGCGAGCGCTTCGGCCCGTGCAATATCGGCGCCGTGCATCGCACGGGTGATTTGGCGATAGGTGACATAGCGGTGGCCGTCGCCGTTGCGAGCGCGCACCGCGCGCAAGCCTTTGACGCCTGCGAATACGTCATCGACGAGATCAAAGAACGCGCGCAGATTTGGAAAAAAGAGTTTTACGCGGACGGCGGCGCCAATTGGCGGGAGAATGCCCCTCACACTTCATCATATCAGCGCTGAACACAATCCGGTCGCGGTTCTCGAGTACGAACCGCGCCGTCCGCGAAATGTGAGCATCGTCGCCGGCCACGGATACTCCAGTTCCAAACACAACTTGGATTTTTTGTGCAGCTTCCTCGCAAGCCACGGCTACCGCGTATTCAATCTCGATTTTCCGGGTCACAAACTCGGCGCCAGCGGCGGCACACTTCGCGGAATCGACGATTTGATCGACGCCATGGGAACAGTTGTGGATCGCGCTCTGGAGGCTGACGCGACAGTCTACGTTATGGGCCACAGTATGGGAGCGATGACCGCGATCTTCGTTGCCGCGCACAAAGCGCAAGTGTCGGGTGTCATTAGCATTGCAACGGGATATGGGCGGCCCACGGCGCTCGCGTCGCTTCAGAAAGCAGGCGCGACGGACTTCCGCTCGTCGTACGTGCAAGGCTTGGCGCTGCCGGATTTGGTTGCACTGTCGCCGCAGTACTTCGATCGCCTGCTCCCTGCGCTCGAGGGACGCCCGCAGCTCTACGTCGCTGCGGCGCGCGATGCCATGGTCCATCCGCGCAGCGTCGAAGAGTTGTTCGAGCATGCACCCGACCCAAAGACGTTCGTTACCATCGACAGCGACCACACGTACGCCGGCGATAACGCACGCTCGGAAGTTCTCCAGTGGCTGAATCAACGTCACCCGCGCTAGTGCGTGGACTGCGGCGGTATAGCCGTCACTTGCTCATTCCGCAAGTTGGCCTGGACGGGCAGCGCCGGCTCGAACGTTCGCGCGCCTTGTGTATCGGCGCCGGAGGTTTGGGGTCGCCCGTTCTTCAGTACTTGGCAGCTGCGGGCGTTGGGCGCATCGGTATCGTCGACGACGATACCGTCGATGAAAGCAACCTCCAGCGGCAAACGATTTTCGCGACTTCCGACATCGGTAAACCGAAAGCCAATGTTGCCGCCGAGCGCGTGCGAGCGCTCAATCCGCTCGTGAACGTGGATACGATTCCGGTACGGTTTGACGCCGGCAACGCGCGCGATCTGGTCAAACTCTATGACGTCGTCATCGACTGCACCGATCGATTCGAAACGCGCTACCTCATCAACGATGCGTGCGTGCTCGAAGATAAACCCGATATTTACGGATCGATCTTCCGCTTCGACGGACAAGTCAGTGTTTTTCATTGCGGCGGCGGACCGTGCTACCGCTGTTTGTTCCCGCATGCTCCGCCCGCGGGCACCGTGCCGACGTGCGCGGAAGGCGGCGTTTTGGGCGTACTCGCCGGCATCGTCGGCACGTTGCAAGCAAACGAAGCCCTCAAAGTGTTGCTCGGCATCGGCGAACCCTTATCGGGGCGATTGTTGCTCGTAGACGCGCTCGGCGCGCACGTGCGCGAGGTGGCGTTCGATCGCGATGACGCATGTGCGGTCTGCGGGTCGCGCGCGAGCATCCACGACGCACGCGAAGAGCATGAGGAAGGCCCGCGCGCGGCGGGTATTGCGGAGATCTCGGCAGAG
Organism: uncultured bacterium; assembly: GCA_964514445.1. GTDB lineage: Bacteria > Vulcanimicrobiota > Vulcanimicrobiia > Vulcanimicrobiales > Vulcanimicrobiaceae > DASSRQ01. Next base: position 27,520 of record CAZERJ010000009.1, read on the forward strand.
GAGCTTGACGAGGTGCTTACGCGCGCGCTGCTCGTTGACGTCCGCGAACCGCACGAGGTCGTGCTCGGCGTGTTTCCTCATGCGATCCATATTCCGGCTTCACAGCTGGCGGCGCGATTGCATGAACTCGACATCACGCGCCGGTACGTTGTTGCATGCCGTGTCGGAGCAAAGTCGCTGTGGGCCGCGCAGCTGATGCGTGATGCGGGATTCGACGTACTGCACCTGCACGACGGTTTACTCGCGTACGCCGCAAGGGATGAAGCGTTTGCGTTTTTCTAAGATGAAGATTTCGGGCGCGGTGCTCTTCGAGCCCGATGTGTTCGGCGATGCGCGCGGTTATTTCAAAGAAACGTTCTCGCAGTCGAAGTATGCGCAGGCCGGCATAGACGACGACTTCGTTCAGGACAACGTTTCCTGCTCGCACGCCGGCGTGCTTCGCGGCCTTCATTACGATCCGCGAATGGCAAAACTGGTTCAATGCCTGGAAGGCCGCATCTATGACGTCATGGTGGATCTGCGCGAAGGTTCGCCGACGTACCGGCAATGGGAGGCCGCAGAGTTGACCGGAGAAAACCACCGGCAAGTGTACATTCCGCGCGGCTGCGCGCATGGTTTTTACGTGCTCAGCGATCGCGCGCTCGTGATGTACAAGCAAACCGCGCTGTACGATCCGGCGCACGAGCGCACGTTGCGGTTCGACGATCCGGCGATCGGCGTGCAGTGGCCGCTCAACGGCAAGGCACCGGTGATGTCCGAAAAAGACGCGAGCGCTCCGAAATGATGCTCTACCTGCCGCGCATCGGACAAGGCACCTGGAACATTCCCGAATCCGGACGCGCGCGAGATCAAGCAATTGCGGCGCTGCGCATTGGCATCGAACTCGGGATGACGCACATCGACACGGCGGAGATGTACGGCAGCGGCGCAGCGGAGCAGATCGTCGGCGAGGCTGTCGCGCCGTTCGCACGCGAATCGCTCTTTATCACCACGAAAGTGCTGCCATCGAACGCGTCCTACGACGGCACGCTTCGTGCCTGCGAACGCTCGCTGCGCCGGTTACGCATGGACTACGTCGACCTGTATCTGCTGCACTGGCCTAGCCATTACCCGGTTCAGGACACGATGCGCGCGCTCGAGCGGCTCGTCGCCGACGGTAAAGCGCGGCACATCGGCGTGAGCAACTTCGACGTGGACGAAATGCAAGAAGCGCAGCGCCATTTGGACGACGTGCCGCTTACGTGCAATCAAGTGCTGTATCATTTGCACGAACGCGGGATAGAAGTGCGGTTGATTCCGTACTGCGCGAAGCACGGCATTGCCGTCGTCGGGTACACGCCGTTTGGACGTGGGCGTTTCCCGGCGCGCGGCGTCATCACACGCATCGCCGCCAAGCATGGAAAAACGCCGCGGCAAGTTATCCTGAACTTCCTCACGCGCTTGCCGCACGTGTACTCGATTCCAAAAGCTTCCAACGTCGAACATGTGCGCGAAAATGCCGGCGCAATGGGCTGGGATCTGGATGCATCCGACGTGGCGGCGATCGATGAAGCGTTTCCTGCTCATGATGGACCGCTCGCAACCGTTTGATGCAGCGGCGCTAAAAGACGAGATTCGCGCGCTGGCACGCTCGCTTGGAGCGTCGGATGTCCGCGTGAGCGATGCGAGCGCGCTTCCACAAACCCGCGCCGCCATGCGCGAAGCGTTCGAACGCGGCGATTTCATCACGTGGTCTTACGACGCAGACTATGCCGGGCGCGCCGCGGATCCGTCGGCCTTGCTCGCTGATGCGCGAACCGTCGTGTGCATTGCTGTTTCGTACCGCACGAACCCGCCGCGCCCTACGCGCCTGCAGGGTCGCGTGTCGAATTATGCATGGTCGTTGGATTACCACCGCCGCATGCAGACGATGCTGCGCACGATCGCAGCGCACATCGACGAGCGCGCAAACGGTCCCGTCACAGCGGTCGCATGCGACACCAAACCGCTCGCTGAGCGAGCCTTCGCAGCGCGCGCAGGCTTGGGATGGATTGGAAAACATACGAATCTCATCTCGCACGCCGCCGGTTCGTTTGTGTTTTTAGGTGAGATCGTTACGTCCGTTCAGCTTGCCGCCGACGAACCGCTGCGCAAAACGTGCGGATCGTGCACGCGCTGCATTCCCGCCTGCCCTACCGGCGCACTGCGCGGTGACTACACGATGGATGCATCGAAATGCATCAGCGATCTCACCCAGCGCACGGCCGGCATTCCGCGCGAGATGCGCGCGCTGATCGGCACGTGGGTGTGGGGATGCGATATTTGCCAAGAAGTCTGCCCGCCGAATGCTCGCAAGCCGCTCGCGCGGGACGATGCGCATGCACCGTATGCGAGCGAGGCGGCCGCTCCGGATCTGACGGCACTCTTGCATGTGCGAAGCGGTGAATTCAAACGTGTTTACGCGCGTACGGCAATGGGCTGGCGCGGCGCCGCGGTGTTGCGCCGCAATGCAGCCGTAGCGCTCGGGAACGCGCTCGATCGTTCCACTGTACCGGCGCTCGTTCGCTCGCTGGAAGAAGACCCGCATCCGATGGTGCGCGGACACGTGGCGTGGGCGCTGGGCCGCATCGGTTCGCCGCAGGCCCTCGATGCTTTGCGAGGCCGCGCCGTGCGAGAAAATGACGCCGCGGCGCGCGACGAGATTGCCGCTGCCTTGGAACCCTTCGCAGACGCGCCCTCGTTAAACGGCATATGAAATACCTAGGCGTTCTTTCACTGATCGCGCTTTTGGCTGCACCGGCGGCCGCGCAGTCGCCGTCCGATGCGCTGATTGCGCGCATGATCGCCAACGTCGATGGCGTGAGAACGTACACGGCGTCGATGCACACGGACGCCTCCATCCACGCCTTCCTTACGCTCTCGCCCTCGCTGCAGGGCACGTACTATCACAAAGAGCCGGACCGCAACAAAGTGGTTTTTACCAGCGGTTTGCCGTTTGTGGCGCAGCAGTTCAGCAAGCTGTATCCGCACATCGACAGTCCGTCCGTGTGGAAAGACAAGTACTTTATCACGGTCGAGAACAGCGATAACGGCGATACGACGTTCAAACTCGTACCGCGCAAGCAGGGACGCGTCGATCATATCGATGCCAAAGTCGATGAGCGCACGGCGGAGCTCGTTTCGCTGCGGTGGAACTACACCGACGGCGGTTACGCCTCGACGGACCTCGCGTATAAGGCGGTCCAAGGTCATCCGATGATTGCCTCGCAGACCGGCAAAGTCGAGGTGCCGCATTACTCGGCCGAGTTCAAATCGCAGTTCTCCGATTTCAAAATCAACGTCAGCATTCCGGATTCCATTTTCGCAGAGAACTAGCGGCGCGGCGGGGAATACTGCGGGTGTGAGTGCCCCCGCCCTTGACCTGACGCGCGCCCTGCTGGCGGACCAATTCGCGCGTCCGATCACGTATTTGCGCATCTCCGTCACGGATAAGTGCAACCTGCGCTGTGTGTATTGCATGCCGGAGCGCGGCCTGCCGTGGCTGCCGAAGGGCGATATTCTTTCGTACGAAGAGATCGTGAGTCTCGTCGAGGCAGCCGCATCGGTTGGCGTCTCGAAGATTCGCATTTCGGGCGGCGAGCCGCTGATCCGCCGCAACCTCGACCGTCTTATTGCTGCAATTCACCGGACTGCGGGCATCGAAGACATCGCGCTTTCCACGAACGGATTGCTGCTCGAAGAGCAGATCGATGCGCTCGTCGATGCGGGATTGCGCCGCGTAAATATTTCGCTCGATACGCTCGATCCGGCAGCGTTCGAACGGATCGCACGCCGCCCGGGGCTCGACCGCGTGTTGCGTGGAATCGATGCCGCGATCGATCGTGGTCTCGCGCCGGTAAAGATCAACGTCGTCGTCATGCGCGGCGAGAATGATAAAGAGATCGAGGCGTTCGCGCAGTGGACGCGCGAGCGCGCGGTATTCGTGCGCTTCATCGAACTCATGCCGGTGCACGAAAATCTGGGCATTGCGCGCGATGCGTACATCAGCTCCGATGAAATCCTGGAACGCGTGCAGCGCATTGGCGATCTGCGTGCCGTTACCGGACCCGGCGGGAATGGACCGGCGCTATACTTCGCGTTCGAGGGTGCGCCGGGCGCGGTCGGCGTCATCAGCCCGCTCTCGCACGATTACTGCGAACGCTGCAATCGCGTACGGCTAACCGCGGACGGACGGCTGCGCCTGTGCCTCTTTGGCGATCACGAGATCGACCTGCGCACGCCACTGCGTTCCGGCGCAACGCGCGATGAAATCGCCGGCATCCTCCAGTCTTCGATGTTCATCAAGCCTGAGCGGCACCACCTCAAACTGGGCGAAACCGCCTCGCGAATGCGCGCGTTCTCGGAGATTGGCGGCTAACCGGGAATGAGTGCAGTTCTCGCGGCTGCGATGTCCGGAAGCGTTCTCTTTTCGCGGATCGTCAATGCATACGGCGCGCGCCCACGCGCACCGTTCGTGACATACACGATACGGCGCGAGCAGCAAATGCCGGACGGGCTGCCGGATCTGACGCAGTCCTACACCGATCGTGTCTGGTATCGCGCTTCGGATTCATCAGCGCTCGAGCGCCGCGTCTTTCGCGGCCGCCCTGGAGGGCTGCAATTCGCGCGGGTATCGTTTGACGGCCCTTGGGATCCCGCCCCGCCGACCGCAGACGTCTTTGGGCTTGCCGGCGCTATTGCTGCCAGGCCCGCAGCCAATGCATCGCTGCGAACGATCGCGTCGGTTGTATCCCGCGGACCGGCGTACGAGGTGACGTCTGCGCAGCTCGAAAGCGGTCAGTGGCACCTTCGCGTTCGGCCGCTCCACGTTCCCGGCACGTATATTTTACGCGAGCTTTGGGCGGATGCCGTAACGCTGGAGCTGAGAAAAGCGGTGGTTGCCGACAAACTTTTTATTGAAGCCGGACCGGTTTACGATGAACGGGACACGATGACGTTTGCGATGGTTGACGGCCGTGAAGCGATCGCGCACATTCATGGACGCGCAAATTTCGACGATCAGCCCGGCGGCGCCGGTTCGGACGTCGATTTTGACTTCTCGGACGTCGCATTTCCGAGCGCGCTTCCGGAGTGGTACTTTCAGCCGGGTTCGTACGGCGCGCACATATTTGAAGCGCCCGTCTGACACAGGCACGCCTGGGAGGCTAGTCACAACCCGGCGAATTCTCTCGTTCCAAGGCAAAAGGGGGGCCACGAAGTGGAGCAGGTCTACCTCACCGCCACGGAAGCACAACTCGCACACGCCAGAGTGGAAGATCTGGTCCGCGAGCATCAGACCAAACTTGCTAGATATGTGCGCCGGATGGTGGGCGACGCCGACATCGCGCTCGACATTGCGCAGGATGTCTTCTTCGCCGCGTACCGGACGCTTAGCGCGGATCCGGCTCGGCCGCTTACGGCCGGCTGGCTCTACAAAACGGCGACGAACACGGCGATCTCACACTTACGGAGAAAAAAGATTGTTCGTTTTCTGCCCCTGGATCGCGATGCGGATCTCCGCTCGCTGCGCATCGATGAGCGCAGTGCCGCATCGGTCGACCTGCAGGCTGCCATGAGCCGTTTGCCTGCCGATCAAGCCGCCGCGATTATGCTTACGAGCTACGCGGGTTACTCGTCACAAGAAGCCGCCGCCGTCCTGGGAACGACGGCCGATGCGGTACGCCAGCGCGTTTGCCGTGCGATGCGCACGCTGCGCGGAATTATGTCGGAGCGACCGTGAAACACGATCGCATTGAGTCGCTGGCCGGCGCGATTGCGCTGGGTGAAGCCACCGACGCGGAGCGCATGGAATACCGCGAGCATATTGCCGCATGCGCGAAGTGCTTGAGAGAGCTCGGTGGCGAGCACGAGATCGAGCGCGTCGCCGCGAGCATCGCTGCGGCGCGAGATACAGAAACGTGGCGCCCCGAGGTTGGTAACGTCATCCTGCAACGCACGCGTACCACGGCGCGCAACGTGCAGTACGGACTTGGCATTGCAGGTCTTTGTCTTGCAATTTCGCTGGGCGTGCACGCCGCTGCGGCGAGCCGCTTTACGCCGCTCACTGTTGCGGCAACAAAGCCTGCGAGCATCGATATCGGAACGATGCGCATCGCGCTCGAAAACCGCACGCGCACCGTTGCCGCGGCGCCGCAAAAGGCCGCGCCCGCTCCTGCACCGCAGCGCCAACTGGTCGTTCTGCATAATGTCGTGAACATGCAACGCCAAGCCATGCCGGTTCAAGCGCCTGCCGTCGTTGCGCCACAACAGGTGACTGACGTGGTCGTGCATCCGAAAGAACCGCGCCACGTCAAACGCCATAGCAACCGCCCGGTTTGGGAAGAGCCGCAGGATTCGTGGCGCACCGTTGCGACCACCACTACGGTATCGCAGTTGGAAACGGCGCCCCAGACGTTTGCGCACCACGCGGAGTCGATCCAATTCACGGTGCCGGTGCGCCACGACCGCGAAGCCTCCGTGATTGGGGGCGAGACGGCCATCAATCCGCAGCCGCCGATGATTGCCTACGACGAAGGCGCGCAAGGCACATCGGTCTTTGAAGTCGTCGTCGATGAACGCGGCGTGCCCGTTCGCTGCGTGATTACAAAGTCATCAGGTTACCTGGTTTTGGATAACGCCGTATGCAAGGCCGCGATGGCCGCGAAGTACCAGCCGAAGATTCAGGATGGACGCGCGGTCGAGGGCGTGTACCACGATGCGTTCACGTTCCGAATGCAGGAAAACCCCAACATCGAGGGCTTGCCGCATTCGCCGATCAAATTCTAATCGATCGACTTGCGGAAAAAGGCGAGCATCTTATTGGGTTCCGGCATGATCCGGAACTCTTCAAATCCCCAGCTCTTTGCTTGATGCAGCGCGCGGTTCGCGCTCATCGGCAGGCAGAAGGTGAGCGTCTTCACGTTGCGTTTTGCAGCGATACGCTGGACCTCTTCGACCAGTTTCGTGCCGACTTCAGTGGGCGCGTCTTGACGTAAGCGCAAACCTTCCATCATTGCGACGTCCATGCCGTTTGCCGATTCCGGATCGTTGTAACCCGGCGGAAAAGCAAAGACGAGCTGCACCAGGCCCAGCAGTCCGGTTTCATCTTCCGCAAGGATGACGACGCGCCGTCCTGCTTGCTGCTCCTGCAGCCACTTGTTCATTCGCTCGCGTTGACGCGGGCGGTTTTGAGCGGGAACGATGATGACCGCCTCATTGAGAAGGCGATCGACGTCCTTTTGAACCGCAAAGCGAATGAAGATTTTCTTGCGCGAGAGCACTATAACTGCAAGTACGCCAAGCGGGGAAGAACGACCCCTTTTGGCAAAAACCGCGCGGCATGCAACGGGCCGCGCGGTTTGTTTTTTGCGCAATCCTTACAATCGTGTGCGTGCCGGCGTGCGCGCAACATCGCAGTGCCGTAAGCCAGACCGTTACGCGAGGCAGCGTGATTTTTGCCCGCGAGTGTAGCGCGTGCCACGGCGAGCGTGGCATCGGCGGCCCCATCGGTCCGTCGTTGCACCTGGAATCGCACCGGCGCTCTGCCGCGCAAGTTGAGGAAATCGTTGGCAATCCCGAGCCGCCGATGCCGAAGTTGTATCCCGCGCGTCTGAGCGCATCCGACGTACGCGATGTGAGCGCGTACGTGGAGTCACTTTAATGACGCGCGCCATTTACCGCTTCACGCGCGACCTGCGTTTGGACGATCACTCGGGTTTGGCGGCGGCCGCTGCATTCGGTGAGGTGTTGCCGGTGCTCGTCGTCGATCGACGCTTGCAAAGCCGGCTTGCGGTTTCGCCGCGGCGCGCTGCGTTTTTCTGCAAGGCCGTCAAAGCGCTCGACGACGATTTGCGCGCACGCGGTTCGCGGCTCATCGTTCGCCGCGGCAGCTGCGGGGCGGTGCTCAGGAGTTTGGCGCGCGCGGTTGACGCGGACGCCGTTGCGTGGAGCGCAAGTTTTGAACAGGACGGCATCGAGGGCGACGAGCGCCTTCAGTCGCAGCTCGAAGAGAGCGGCTTGCACGTGCGCGTCGTTCACGATGCGCCCGCAATTGCGCCGGAAGAAACAACGGCAGCGCGCCCGTCTACCGGCAACGGATACCGATCGTTCACTGCATATTACCACACGTGGCGCGAGTTGCAGCCGGCATCGTTTGAAGCTCCGCTGCTCTTGCGGCTCGCGCACACGGATCTGCAGTCCGAACCGCTTCCCGAGCCGGCCGAGTTTGGTACGCACCTTCCGTGTCCCGATGCGGGACCCCAGTTCTCGATGAAAAAGTTCGAGACGTTTTTGAGCGGCGATGCGCTTCAGTATGCACTCGCCATGCACGTTCCCGCCGACGACCGCACGTCGCACCTGAACGCCGATCTTTCATTCGGAACAATCTCGGCGCGCGTCGTCCTGCGCCGTACGCGCGAGCGCATCGACGATCCGTTTCTGCTTGCAGAAGAGCGCGCTTCACTCAAACTCTTCTTGCGATCGATGGCGATGCGCGATTTCTTTTTGCAGCTCTCGTGGTATTATCCGCAAACGGCGCGCGAGCCGCTCCAGGAGAAGATGCGCGAGTTCCAATTCGCGGCCTCGCATCCGGCGCTCGACGCATGGCGCGCAGGGCGCACGGGATACCCGCTGGTCGATGCAGGCATGGCGCAGCTCAAAGCTACCGGGTGGATGCATCCGCACGTACGCTCGATTGTGGCATCGTTTTTGTGCTTCGATCTCGGCGTTGAGTGGCGCACCGGCCTTGCGGAGTGGGACAAGCATTTGATCGAAGACGAAACGGCGCTGGCGATCGGGAACTGGCAATGGATCGCAGGCGTCGGAGCGGATCTTGCCGCGTATCCGCGCATTTTTAACCCGCGCAAACAAGCGCGCCGCTTCGATCCGAATGCGACATACGTGAAACGCTGGATTCCTGAGCTCGCGCACATGCCGGCCGCGGCGATCGGACAGTCGCAAGAAATGACGCCGCAGATTTCGCTGCCGCTTTTTCCGGCATCGGCCTATCCGCAGCCCGTGGTGGATCACGAAGTCGCGGCGCGCGCATTTCTGGCTCGCTATCAAGCATTCATGGATCGCTATGCCTGCGCTGATTAGACCGGTCGCGGCCGGCGATGCCGCAGCAATTGCGGACATTTACCGTCCCATCGTGGAAGACACGATCATTTCTTTCGAAGAGACACCTCCGGATGCTTCAGAGATCGCGCGACGCATCGCATACATCACGGAGCACTACCCATATCTCGTGGCGGTTGACAACGGTGGCGTGACCGGGTATGCGTATGCGAGCCGTCATCGCGAACGCTATGGCTACCGTTTTTCGGCAGAAGTCAGCGTCTCCGTCGCAGAACACGCACGCGGCAACGGCGTCGGCCGCGCGCTGTACACCGAGCTCTTTTCGCAACTGCGCGAACGCGGCTTTCATCAAGCGTTTGCCGGTGTGGCGCTTCCGAACGATGGAAGCGTTGCGATGCACGCGGCCTTTGGGTTTGAACCGATCGGTGTCTTTCGCGAGATCGGCTTTAAGTTTGGCCGCTGGATCGATGTAGCGTGGTTCCAGCGTCCAATCGATCGCTAGTTCACCCGCTATTGAAGTTTTGCGACAGTGCTACGCTCAAGGTGTAATTCAACCGGAGGGAAGGCTATGCGATTTACTGGTACGGCGCTTCTTGTTTCAGCATTGACTGCTTTTAGCATCGCGCCGGTTCTGGCGGATCCTACCAGCGATATCTCGCAAATGCGAAAGAGCTTCGCGGCGCTCCATTCGGTGCATGCGGAAATGACGTCGAAAAACGGATCGACGGTGTCTCTGGACATGGTACAGCCCAACAAATATCGCGTCTCGACGCGCGGCATGCAGATGGTAATTATTGGTGCGACGCAGTGGTACAACATGCGCGGACAATGGCGCGTGGTTCCAATGCCTAAGGCGGCGCAGACGCAAATGGATTTCGCGCGGCGTGCGGGTTTCGACAATCTCATGCCGGAGTACACCATCACCGACGCCGGTATGGACACCGTGCGCGGCATTAGCGCACACAAGTACCACCTCGTCAATAAGAAGGACGGCAACACGCTCGACGTATGGGGGTCGAACAACTTGCCCGTGCGCATCGTAAGCCGCGGGGCCACGATCGACTATTCGCAGTACAACAGCGTCGCGGACATCACGCCGCCGATGTAAGCAGGACGCTCAGCGTAACAACGCTACGCCGGTAAGCGGTCGTCGAGCCAGTCGCTGATGATTGGGATGCGGACGTCTTCGCCGTGCCAGGCGCGGATGCCGTAGATGACGCTCATCACCACGAAAAGTGGAATCATCAGCGCGAGCACGATATCGGAGCTCCATCCCAGCGGCGTGTATCCGATGAGCGGTAAACGCGAGATGAATTCGAGGACGGCCCACAGCGCGTAAATTCCAAAATTGAAGCCCAAGGCTTGGTATGCGTGTTTGCGCAGCCGTTTCGATTGTTTGCGATCGAAAAGCGAGAGCGCGGCGAGTGGCCACAGCGGATAGCCGAGCGCGACGAGAATGCGCGACTCCTGCGGATCTTCGGCCTCCTGCACGGTTGCGCGGACTTGCTGTTGCGCGGGCTGGCTTGGCGCTTGCTGCGCTTGATAGCTTTGCTGATTCCACCATTGCTGCGAGCGCGGCGGGACCTCGCCCGCGACGGCCTGACGTTTTGCGTTTGCCGTGTCGATCTTGGCGGCAAGCCGGCAACTCGGGCACGTACCTGCGTTATCGCGGCACGTTGCGCAGATCGGTTTTCCACAGTCGGCGCACGGTGCGACGGACGGAACGTTCGAGTGAAAATAGCAGTCCACGATAATCTCCCAGAAACAACCTTTGCCTAATGTACCGCAGACTCACCGAGAGGTTTCGCGGGCCGCGGACCGCAAGGGAGGCGCCGATGACCCGTTCCCGCCTTCTGCGGCGTCTTGCGCGCGATGCGCGCCCGTACTTACCCAGCATTCTGCTAGGCGTTCTGCTCGGATCCATTGCGGGATTGCTGCCGCTCATTCCGCCGTGGGGGCTGGGTCAGCTCATCAGTAAAGTTGTCGCGACGAAAACGCCCGACGTGCACGTGCTCTATGTCGTGCTGTTCGCGGTGTGGGTCGCGCTGGTGCTCGGCTCGGCCGCACAGTACGGCAGCCAATATCTTGTGGCGTCCAGCGGACAGGCATTGGTCGCCGGGCTGCGCGTGCGCCTGTTCGAGCGCGTGCTGAATCTGCCGCTCTCGGAGTTCGACAAGTGGCGGCCCGGCGATCTGTACGCGCGCTTCGGAACAGATCTCCAAATCATGACCGACGCCGTCACGGTCTCGACACCGCAGCTGATCACGAATACGGTGACGTTCCTCTCGTCGTTTGCGTACATGTTGCAAATCGACTGGCTGCTGACGCTCTCGATTTTTGCCGTTGCACCGATCGTCTCCATTGCCGTTTCGCGATTCCAGAAATTGATCTCCGGCTCGACCTTGCGATCGCAACAGCGCGTCGCGGACGTTTCGGCAAATTTGGCAGAGATGGTGAGCGGGCAGCGGATCATCAAAGCGTTCGGCCGCGAGAAGTACGAAGTCGAACGGTTCTCGCGCCGCAACGACGATTATTACGCAACGTACATGAAGATGACGCAGTTCGTTGCGACGCAGCCGATGGTGCTGCAAGTGCTGATGGCAAGCGCAGTCATCGTGATTATTTGGCTCTCGATGTACGAAGTGCTCCAGCATCGCCTCGACGCCGGACGTTTGTTCACGTACTACGTCCTGCTGGTCAATTTGGTGAATCCGATGAACCGCTTCGCAGCGTTCGTCGGCGAGATCAGCAAAGCGCTGGTCGGCGCGCAGCGCGTCTATGAAATTCTCGATTTGCCGGTTGAGGCGGCGGACAAACCGGGCGCCGTTGCGCTGCCGCGCATCAAGGGTCACATTCGCTTCGAGCACGTGACGTTTGCCTATGAAAAGAGCGAAGGCCCGGTGCTGAACGATTTCAACGCCGACGTTGAAGCTGGACAAATCGTTGCGCTCGTCGGCCCGTCCGGCGCCGGTAAAACGACGATCGTGAATTTGGTTCCGCGTTTCTATCAACCGCAAGGCGGACGCATTACGCTAGACGGCGTCGATTTGGCGGACGTTCGCCTTGCCGACTTGCGCGCGCAAATCGGCATCGTTCCGCAAGATCCGATGTTGTTTCGCGGCTCGATCGAAGAGAATATCCGTTACGGGCGGCTCGATGCAACGATTGAGGAGGTTCATTCGGCGGCACGCGAAGCGAATGCTGAAGAATTCATCCTGGGCTTCCCAGAGGGCTATGCAACAGCCGTCGGCGAGCGCGGATCGCGTCTGTCGGGCGGCCAGCGGCAGCGCATCGCAATCGCGCGCGCCATTCTGCGCGATCCGCGCGTTTTGATCTTGGACGAGGCGACCAGTTCGCTGGACAGCAATTCCGAGGCGCTTATCGAGCAGGCGTTGGACCGGCTCTTGCCCGGGCGCACGACGCTCATCATCGCGCACCGGCTCTCGACGATCCGCCGCGCGCATGTGATTCTTTACATTGAAGCGGGTCACGTGCTCGAGATGGGAACGCACGAGTCGCTCCTGGCCCGCGGCGGCGCCTACGCGCGCCTTCACGCTACCCAGTTCGTTTAGCGTCCGGCTTAACAAAGCCGAGCAGGCGGCCGATACGGATTCAGATGAGCGAGATTGACGCCGTAGGCTTCGGCCCGACCGTCGACATGTTGAGCAACGCCATGGCGGGTTCCGATATGGAGCACGCGGCGATTGCGAACAACATCGCCAACGTCAACACGCCAAATTATCACCGGCAAAACGTTTCCTTTAAAGACGCGTTGATGGCCGCGCAGGGCGAGATGCCGGACGGCAACGACCTGGCAATGTCGACGAACGACGCGCGTCAGTTCGAAACGCCGGGAAGCACGCCGGAAGCGTTTGCGCCGCAAATGCAGGTGGACACGGACACGCAAATGCGCCCTGACGGCAGCAACGTCGACGTTGACGTCGAGATGGCGCGGCTCTCGCAAAATTCCGGTTACGGCCAAACGATGGCGCAGCTGTTGCAAGTGCAGTTCATGCGATTGCGCGAGGCGATTACGGAGCAAACGCATTAATGTCCGATTTCTATAGTTCGATCGAAGTGAGCGCGTCCGGCCTTTCCGCCGAGCGTCTTGCAATGGACGTGATCGCGAACAATATCGCCAACGCGAATACGACGCATACCGCGCAAGGCGGCGCGTTCAAACGCCAATTGGTTGTGTATTCCGAAAAACCCGGCGACGTGGATCCGCTCGATTCAACGAGCGACGAACAACCTAAAGCGGGCGGTGGCGTTGAGTCGCTTGGCATCGTGCAAGACAACAGTCCGGACCGTCTGGTCTTCGATCCGGGCAATCCCGATGCCGATGCGCGCGGTTACGTGCATTATCCCAACGTGCAGATCGTCAAAGAGATGGTCGACATGATGGCCGCATCGCGCGCGTATCAAGCCAATGTCACGGCGATCCAGGAAGCGCGCAGCATGAGCACCGCAGCGCTTTCGCTTCTACGGAGCTAAACGGTGGATATCAATACGAATTTCGCAAGCCTGCTGCCCAATCTCGGCCCGGCGACCGATCCCGTTCAAACGCAAGCGATTCCCGATACCGGCAGCAGCTCCGGGCCGTCATTCAAGGATACCGTCAAGCAGATGCTGACCGACGTTAATGCGAAGGTCAACGAGTCGGATCAGCTCTCGCGCGACTATGCCGCCGGGCGCACAAATGATGTCTCGAAGGTCGTCACGTCCGTTGAAGAAGCCAACCTGGCGATGCAGTTCACGCTTGCTATCCGCAACAAGCTGATGGACGCATACACGGAAATTTCCCGGATGCAACTCTAGGGGCGGGTAACAAGCAAGCACGGCGGGTATGTTACGGCCGTGCTCCTAGACCGGCCGGTCCCCGCAGCTCGGGCGGAAGTAAGCGCGGCACGGCGCGCTGTTAATCTCAAGGTCTTGGCACCGGCTCTCGCGGCGCTGGTCACGTTTGCCTTGCATGCCGGCGGCAACGCGCATTACGGTTTTTTCCGCGACGAGATCTACTTCATCATTTGCGGATTCCGGCCCGACGTCGGCTACGTAGATCAGCCTTCGCTGGTGCCGCTGCTCGCGGGCTTTTCCCAAACCTTCGGCGTTTCGCTTCTCGCACTGCGGTTGATACCGGCTGTCTTTGCCGCAATCGCCACGTACGGTGCGTGCGTGCTCGCCCTGGAATTCGGCGGCGGCGTGTTTGCGGCGCTCATTGCGGGCCTTGTGACGATGGTCGCTCCGGAAATGCTCGCATTCGGCTCACGGCTCTCGCCGGACACCGTGCAGATGGCAGCCTGGCCGTTTATCGCGCTTATCGTGTACCGCACCGTGCGCGGTGCAAATCCACGTTGGTGGCTCGCATTCGGATTACTGTCGGCATTCGCCGCGTGGTCGAAGTACAGCGTCGCATTTTTCGACGTCGCACTAATCGCAGGATTGCTCTTCACGCCGCAACGCGTTGTGCTACGCTCGGCGTGGTTTTATGCCAGTGTGGTGCTTTCCGTCGTGCTCGTTTTGCCGAACGTGATTTGGCAGTGGCATTATCAGTTTCCGATGTTGCAACTGCTGCACAACGATTACGACAAGTTCCTACTCAAATGGCCGCCGTTCCCAATCCAGCAGATCATGGTGATGAGCCCGCTGCTCTCGCTTGCGTGGCTCGTCGGACTGTGGTTTGTGCTCAAGCGCCCGCAGACGCGGTTTCTCGGAATTGGATATCTGCTGCTCATCGGCATGATGTGGGCGCTCGATGCCAAGGCCTACTATCCCGCGTCGGTGTACCCGATTTTGGTCGCGGCAGGCGCGGTGCCGATCGAACAGTGGACCGGCGTGCGCAAACGCTGGCGCACGGCGATGATCGTGGTGATAGCGGCGTTTGCGATTCCGTCGACGCCGTTCGTGCTGCCGGTGGTGCCGATGACGACGTATCTGAAGTATCAAGTGGCAATGGGGAACCTGTTTCACCTCACGTTCCATGTTGAGAAGAACGCGAGCAACGACGTGCCGATCCAGTATTACGCCGATATGACGGGCTGGCCGTTGCTGGAACAGGACGTTGAGCGCGTCTATGAAGCGTTACCGCCAAACGATCGTGCGCGCGCGGCAATTTATGCGCACAATTTCGGCGAAGCGTCTGCAATCGATCTCTACGGCGCGGCGCACCATTTGCCCCCGGTGCTCAGCGGCAACAACAATTATTGGATCTGGGGCACGCACGGATACCGCGGCGATATCGTCATTGACGTCAACGGCCGCGAGCTGTTCGCGAACTATCGCAGCGTGCAGCAAGCCGGCTTTTACCACAATCCGCTCGGCATGCCGTATGAAAACGACTATCCCATCTGGGTGCTGCGTGAGCCGAAGAAACCGCTGTCCGCGATCTGGCCTTCGCTCAAGAATTATTCGTACGCGTTCGGCGGGATGTAGCGGTCGCAATAATACGGGCACGCGGTGGCGTGCCGCCCGCAGCGTGGCTTCGTGTTACGATGCCGGGATGGGCCATCGCATCGTACGGCTCGCGGCCATTGGCCTGGGAACTATAGCGGGCGGCGCTCTGCTGGTGTTCATCGTTGGAGTGCCCATCGTGATCCAAATCGACGATCAGATGCGCGCGCCGGGCGATGCGGCGATAAAGGCACGCGTCGATCGCCTCGTAGCCTCGCTGCCCAATGGAACGCCGCGGGCCGCAGTCATCCGGTATCTTCAGTCGCACCGGTTTCGCGGCACCTACGTCTCCGGGCCCGGCTTGCCGATGTATGAGGCGGACTTCGCGCCACAGACGCAGCTACGGGTGTTCGGCGGCACCGGGATCTTGCCCGTTGTAACGATGTATGACGTGCGCATTTACTACGACGGCAAAGATCGCGTTCGCAATATTCGCGTTCGTAGGCTGGGGTATGGGCCGTGAACTAAAGTCCCGTAGCAGGCTGCCGATAGATTGAAGTGATAGCGGCTGGTCTGCCCTTCGCACGGGTGGGAGCCGCAGCGGAACCTGAACGATTGACGGTTCCGCGGTACGAGGCCTGAAGTGCCGAGTACGCCCAGTCTGTGCGGAGGTTTTGCTTTTGGTACGGGGACTTTACACCGCAGCATCGGGGGCGCTCATCGCGCAAGCGCAAGCAGACGTCACCGCCAACAATTTGGCGAACGTGAACACGTCGGGCTTTAAGCGCACGCTGCTCCAGATTCAATCCGGGCCCGAGATGAACGTCTACATGATGCGCAATCAGCCCGTCTCCGGCAAGCCCGGCGGAACGCCCGGGTCAACGTTCGTTGGGCGTCTTGGACGCGGGGCGGAAGTGATGGATACGCCGGCCGTCTTCGAACAAGGCTCGCTTCAGTCCACCGGCAATTCGCTGGATCTCGCCATTCAAGGCAACGGATTTCTCGCGGTGCAAACGCCCGGGGGCGTTCGCTATACGCGCGACGGCCAACTTGCGCGCGATAACAACGGTTTTCTCGTGACGATGGACGGCAATCGCGTCCTGGGCAGCAACGGCCCGATCCGGTTAAACCCCGGCGCCGTGCAAATCCGCGAGAACGGCGACATTGTGCAAAACAGCAGCGTCGTCGCGAGCCTGCGCGTCGTGCAGTTCGGCAATCAAGCCGCGCTGCGCCCCGAAGGCGACAATTTGTTCAACGACGCAGCCGGACGCGCCCGCATCGATACGCAAAGCACCGTGCATCAAGGCTATCTGGAGCGCAGCAACGCCAACGTCGTGCGCTCGATGGTCGACCTGATTACGGCGCAACGCTGGTTCGAAGCCAATCAGAAAATGATTCAAACCCAAGACACTGCTAACGGCTACGCGATCGCAAACGTGGGCCGCTCGACCGCACAATAAAAGGAGCCTGTACCAACTATGATGCGAGCACTCTTCACTGCGGCAAGCGGCATGGAAGCCCAGCAGTACAACATGGACACCATTTCCAACAACCTCGCGAACGTCAACACGACGGGTTTCCGCCGTAACGAAGCGCGCTTCCAAGATTTGGTGTATCAACAACTGCGTGCACCGGGAACGCCTGTAGGAACGAGCGTTGTTCCGACCGGTCAACAAGTTGGTTTGGGCGTTAAAGTCGGTTCGTCGGAGAAAATCTTCACGCAGGGCAACTTGCAGCAAACCGGCAACCCGCTCGACCTTGCTATCGAAGGCGACGGCTTCTTCCAAGTGCGCATGCCGGACGGAACGCTGTCGTACACGCGTGACGGTTCCATCAAGACCGACGCCAACGGCGTGCTCGTCACAGCGGATGGCTTTCTTCTGGAACCGCAGATCACTGTTCCCCAAAATGCGCAAGCAGTCTCCGTCGGGCCTGACGGTACGGTCACCGCACTTGTGCCGGGATCGTCCACGCCGCAGCAGCTCGGACAGATTCAGCTTGCGCGGTTTGTGAACCCCGCCGGTCTCTCCCCCATCGGCGGGCACAACCTGTACACCCAAACCGGCGCATCCGGCGCGCCGACGGTTTCGCAAGCGGGACTCAACGGTACCGGATCGCTGCAAGGCGGGTATCTCGAGAACTCCAACGTGCAAGTCGTGCAAGAGATCGTGAACATGATCGTTGCGCAGCGCGCGTTCGAAGCCAACTCGAAAGCGATCAGCACCGCCGATGCGATGCTCGGTAACGCCGTGCAGATGAAGCAGGGCTAATGCGCGCTGCTGCTTCGATCGCCGCTCTGCTCGTTGCATTCGCGCCGCTCGGCGCGCGTGCGTCGTTTGGCGGACAGCTGATCAGCGGCAAAACCATCGCGGCGCTTGCATCGCAAGCGCTCGCGCGGCTCCCGCATGCCGCCGGCGACGAGTACGTTGCGGCGGCGCCGGTAGCGGATCAAGTTGTCTCCGACGGACGCGTCCATCTGCGCGCGCAATCGCCGATCGGCACGCCGGCGTTCGTCAACGTGCCGGTGCAGATCGAGGTGCAAGGCCATCTCGATCGCACCGTGCTCGTGCCGTACCGTCTAGCCCGGTATATCACGACGGCAGTTGCAGCGCACGATCTCGCCGCGGGCGCAATTATCGGCGACGACGATGTGCGCATGGCGCGCGTTGCTTACACGGGGCGCGCACCGTCGCAAGCTGCCTCCCTGATAGGACGACGCGCGATTGGAAATGTGGGCTCCGGAACGCCGCTCGCGCTGAATGATACGGCGGTCGATCAAATCGTCAAAGCCGGATCCACAATTGAGTTTATCGTGAAGAGCGGCACCGTCACGATTTCCGCCGATGCGGTCGCGCGCTCGTCGGGTGGCCTTGGCGATCAGGTGTACGTGTACAATCCGGCGACGCGCAAGCAACTTTCCGGAACGGTGACCGGACCAAATCAAGTCGAACTGAACATTACGGAGGACACGCCGTGAAACGTCTCGCGCTCGCTGCTTTTCTCGCAGCACTGCTGCCGGTTGGTGCAGAAGCCGACACGCTGTACGTCGCGCCGCCGCCGGCGATTGGGCCCGGCCATCCGCTGCGTTTGGGACCGGATCACCGCGCCAGCCAAGTCGGCGATTTGATTCACGTGCAATTCAACTTTCAGGTTGTCAGTCAGAGCACGGACGTTGTGAACAACAGCAAGCAGTTCAACATCGGCTCACCGGGCGGTACGGGAAATTTGTCGCTCGGGTTTTTGAAGTTCCCGACCTCGCTCGGCGGACAGACCGGAACGCAGAGCGCGAAGACCGAGAACGGTGCCACCTCGTTCAACAGCGATATGGAAGCGGTCGTCATCGGGGTGTTGCCCAGCGGCGCGCTCCAGATTTCCGGCGATCAGAAATTACTCGTGAACGGCCAGCTGCAAACGCTGCACGTGACGGGGTATTGCCGTCCTGAAGATATCGATGCAACGGATACCGTACTTTCCTCGCGCATTGCCGACGTGCAAGGAAACTTCAGCGGCAACTTCCAGGAAAAGAACGTCGGCCTATTACGCAAGATCCTCAACTTCTTGTTCTAGTGGTGAAGAAGATGCGCAAGTTTCTCGTCCCGGTTCTGCTGATTGCAGTGGCTTCAGTGATGGCGCCGCCCGCTTCGGCGACGACGCTGCTGCTCAAAGACGTCGCGCACGTGCAAGGCGTGACCGGGAATCAGCTTGTCGGCTACGGATTGGTCACCGGTTTGAACGGAACGGGCGATTCGACGTCGGTCGTCTTCACCAGCCACACGATTCAGAACGTGCTGCAATCTTTCGGCGTCTCCACGACCAGCAACGAAGTGCGCACGCGCGACGTCGCTGCGGTGATCGTAACGGCGACGCTGCCGGCATTCGCACACTCAGGCGATAACGTCGACGTCACCGTTTCGGCGATGGGCGACTCGAGCAGTCTTCAGGGCGGCACGCTGGTGATGACCGAGCTCAAAGCGGCGAATGACCTCGTTTACGCGACGGCGCAGGGGCCGGTTTCCATCGGCGGTTTTAGCGCCGGTCTCGATGCGACCAGCGTCACGAAGAATCACACGACGGCCGGGCGCGTTCCCGGCGGCGCAGTCATCGCGCGCGATATGGTGACGCCCTTGCAGAACGGCGACGGCTTCAACTACGTGCTGACGACGCCGGACTTCAAAACCGCAGCCGACTTAGCGACGACGCTGAACCAGCGCTTCGGCGGCGGCACCGCCGGCGCGCTGGACGCGGAAACCGTTCACGTCTCGCTTCCGGGCGCGTACCACAACAATCCGGTGCAGTTCTTAGCCGATGCGAGTGACCTTACGGTTGTGCAAGAGCAGCTCGCAAAAGTCGTCATGAACGAGCGCACCGGAACCATCGTCTTCGGCGGCAACATCAAACTTGCACCATGCGCGATAGCCCACGGCAGCCTGACGGTGACGGTGACGCAAGAGAATAAATTCGTCCCATCGCAGTTCAGCCAAACCGGCGGCGGATCGCAAACGAACACGCGCGTTCAGATCCAAGAGGAGAAACGCAAACTCAAATACGTCGGCGGCGCGGCAACGCTGGGCGACGTGGTGCGCGCGCTCAACACGATGGGCGTCTCACCGCGAGACCTCATTGCCATCGTGCAAGCACTGCGGCAAGCCGGCGCGTTGCAAGCGGAAATCGAGCTCCAGTGAGCACCGATAAAGTCAACGGCGCACAACCGCCGCAATATACGCCCGCGCAGAAAGAAGCGCTGAACCGGCTGCATACGGCTGCATCGCAGTTCGAAGGCGTGTTCTTGAACATGCTGTACACGGCGATGCAAGAGACAGTCGGCAAAGAGACGATCTTCGGCGAGCAAGACAATACGACGCAGACGTTTCAGTCGATGCTCAACGAACAGCGCGCTCAAAGCGTTGCAAACACCGGCGCGTTCGGCATCGGGCGCGTTCTCGAAGAGCAACTCAAAAATTCCGTCCTTGCAGATGCCCAGCGCGAATCTAAGACGCACGTCACCAAGGAGTTCGAGCCGTGATAGCGGTTGCACCGGCGGCGCAGCGCCCGAATCCGAATGATTCGTGGGATATCTTCGTACAGATGATCGTCGAGGAGACTTCGGCGCTCAAACGCATGAACGATGCGGCCGTCTATTTGACGGGCGTGCTCGTTAACGGATCCCCCGATGCGATCGTCGAGGCAGACCGTCAACTCAACGCAGCGCGCAGCGTTCACGCGCAATCGTCCTCACAGCGGCGCGGCATGCAAGTGCGCGGGTTCGGGCAGATGACGCTCCAGCAGGTCTGCAATTATGCGCCGCGGCATCTGGCGCCGCGCTTCAATCAATTGCTGGCCGAGCTCACCTACGGCTCGATTTCACTCGGCATTACGCTACAGAATAACAAGTCGCTCATCGCCGCGGGGCTGGAGCGGTTGGTGAAGATGACCGCTAAGATGCAGGAGACCATGAGCGAACGTACCGGCGTCTACCGCCGGCGCGGTTTTGTCGCACCGGCGCGTAACAGCGTGATCGTGAGCAGCAGCGTATGAGCGGTTTAGGTTCGTTTTTCGGGTTTGGCGTTATCGGAAACGCGCTTCAAACGTTCCAAGAAGCGGCCAACGTGACCTCAGACAACATCGCAAACGTCAATACGCCCGGCGCCTCGCGGCAAAGCGTGCAGATTACGGAAGCACCTGCAATTTCGGCCTCGCCGTTCTCGTCGGCGCATATTCCCGGTACATTTGGCGGCGGTTCGATCGTTGCGGAGGTTCAGCGTATCCACGCCGATTCGTACGACGCTCTGTTCCGCGGCGCCAGTGCGTCGAGCAACTATTTCGACGTGCAGCAAAATCAGCTGCAGTCGCTGCAAGCCAACCTCGGCGAGCCCAGCAACGGAATCAATTCCGCGTACACCGCATTTCAGACGGCTGTCTCTCAGCTCGTGAGCCAATCGGCGACGGGAGCGAGCAGTTCGCGCGGAAACGTGCTTGCCACGGCGCAAGCATTGACGCAAGCATTGAACTTGGCGTCCAATGCCGTGACGCAGCAAAAGGCCAGCGTCGGATCACAGGCGTCGACGCTCGTTACGAAAGTCAATCAAATCCTCGATCAGATTGGCGCGCTCAACGGGCAGATTCGCGCATCGACGGCCGTCGGCGACAGTCCGAACTCGTTCCTCGACGAGCGCGATCAGCTCGTCGATCAGCTCTCGACGTATCTTTCAACGCAAACGACGGTGCAAAAGGACGGCTCGGTGCTCGTCACCGTCGGCGGACAAGCACTCGTGAACGATACGGTTGCCTATCATTTGAGCACGCCCGTCGTCGGCACCGATGCGAGCGGCATGCCGGCGATCAAAATTGATTTTCAGTCGAATCCGCCGGCCGCTTCAAATGCACCGGGCATACCGCTTGGCAGCGGACAGCTCGCCGCACTGGCGGACCTTTACAACAATAAGCTGACGTCGTACGGCAATCAGCTCGATAGCTTCGCCTCAGCGCTCGCCTCTGAAGTCAACCGCATTACCACCGCGGGATACGATCAGAACGGCATCGCCGGTACGCCGCTGTTTCAACCCGTCGTCTCCTCGTCACCGATCTCGGCAGCGAATATCAAAGTCAACATCGCCAATGCATCGCAGCTGCCGGTTGGTTTGGCTTCCACGGCAGCCGGATCGCTGGTGAAAAACATGAACTCGGCGAACAACACCATCGACACGGCCTCGCCGCTCAACAATAACGGCGCGCTCTCGAATCCGCCGGTTGCGGCCGGTATTAGCGGCACGTGGACCGTTACGGTGGACGGTGTTGCCCAAACGTTCACGTACAACACCAACACGACGGACTCCAGCCTTAACGCGTTTATCAGCCACTTCAACGCGCAGCAGATGGGCGTAACGGCGTCGTTTGATGCGAACGGCCAGCGCATCGTGTTCGCGCGCGATCCCGCTAACACCGATGCAGTGCACCGCGCCGCGCAACAAGCGGCCGGAACGCCGACCGATCCCGCTTTCACGATTACGGACAGCAACAATCCCGCGACAACCGGCGCATCGCTGCTCGGCACGCTGGGGGCTGCATCGATTCAAGGCGTAACGCAGAACTCCGCAAATGCGTTCGGCAGCAACGATAACGGTGCCGCAAATGCGCTGCTCAAGATGTTTAGCGCGAACGTGGGCGTGCCGGCCCTGCAAACAGCGGGCGCAACGGCGATTGCTGTGCCGGGCACATATACTGTTGCTTTGCCTGCGGGCGTGAAGAACGTGCACGTCGGGGACGTGCTCACCATCGATGCGACGCCCGGAGGCGGTGCGCCGCAGGAAAACGTCGTCGTTAGTGCGGCGAGCATCAATCCTGTCAGCGGCATCGAGAGTTTTACGGCGACGTTCGCGAATGCGCATGCGGCGAATTATTCAATCGCATCCGCGCGAGTGCAGACGCTCGGCCAATACTACAACGGCATGGTCTCGCAAGTCGGCATCGATACGCAGACCGCGATCACCGGCTCCAAGTCGCAGGCATCGCTCACGCAGAATATCGACAAGGTGCGTCAAAGTATCGACGGGATCAATCTTGACGAAGAAACGCAGAACCTGATCAAGTATCAGAACGCGTATCAGGCCGCTGCGCGCACGATGAACGTTTTGGATTCACTGCTCAGTACGGTGATCAACAACTTAGGCGTAGGACACTAGCAAGGAGGCTAACGGAATATGCGCATTGCAACATCGACGATTTACGAGAATCAAGCGGCATCTATCGACAATCTCACGGCGCAGCAACAGGCGTACGGCGCGCAGCTCTCATCGGGCAAATCGTTGCAGGCGCCCTCGGACGATCCATCGGTCATCGGTCAAGATCTCTCGCTTCGAACTGCAATAGCGCAAGAGCAGCAAGGCTCCACGAATATTCAAAACGCGAGCGCCGAACTCACAACGGTTGACGGTGCGCTCTCCTCGCTCTCGGACGTGATGCAGAAGGCGCGCGCGCTTGCCGTGCAAGGCGCATCCGGGTTTGTGAACACTACGCAGCGTCAAGCGCTGGCCAGTCAAGCCGACAGTTTGCTGCAACAAGCCGTGTCGCTCGCGAACACGACGTATTCCGGAAAGTACGTATTCGCCGGAACCGCAGGACCAACCACTGCGCCGGTAAGCGCAGTCGGCCAACCGATCTCGAGCGTGACCTTTACCGGAAACCTCAGCGCGCAGTCGCAGCAACTTTACAACGGCGCAAAAGTTTCGACGGGCGTTTCGCTGCAACAGGCGTTCAATTTCAACAGCTCCGACGGGTCGCCGGACGTCTTTCAAACGCTCATTAACCTGCGCAATACGCTGAGCAATCCAAGCGTCACATCGGAGAGCGCATCGCGCGTAAATTCCGTCAACACCGCGTTTAGCGCGGGCCCCGTTCCACCGGCACAGGCGATCAACGCGGCCGGTATTCTAGCCAAGGCGCTGACGCCGGACGCCAACGGAAACGTGAACATCGAAATTTCGTCCTCGCAGGCACCCGGGGGCGTTACGATCGCGATTCCGGCCGCCTCGACCATTCCAGGCGTGCTTGCCGCGATCAACGCCCAAACCGCGGCTACGGGCGTGAGCGCAACGTTCGACTATAAACAGCAGCGGCTCGTGTTGTCGTCGGCTACGGGCGCATTCGGCGTGACCGACGTTGCAAGCGCCGGTGCGGCAACTCCCGGTAATTTCACGGCCGCCTTCGGTTTGCAAACGCAAGCAGATCTCTCGAGCGACCTTTCGCGTCAACTCGGTGACGTGGATCGCACGCTGCAGAACGTTCTTACGGCCCGCGCCACCCTGGGCGGCAACATTCAGACGCTTACAACGCTGGGCAGCAATACCGATTCACAAGTAGTTAACGACACGAAGGTTCAGTCCAACATCGAGGATGCCG
>CAZERJ010000010.1:0-51603 GCA_964514445.1 uncultured bacterium
TCTCCGTCTTGGTCGAGCGATACAAACGTGGAATTGCAAATTTCATCAGCGCCGGAGTGCGCGGCCCATCCGATGTGGCGGATCTCTCGCAAGAGACATTCCTGCGAGCATACGCCCATCTGGGCACCTTCAATCCCACGCTTGGAAAATTCTCAACGTGGATCTATCAAATCGCACGCAACGTCGTGCGAACGCATCTCGCGAAATCGCAGCGCCGCGTGCCGACGCAAGAACTGCCTGAAGATCAAACGCTCGAAAATGCACTCCCCGATCTCTCCGAACACAGCGATCCGTCGCGCGGCGTCCTTCGATCCGAAGCGGAACGCGAGCTGCGCGAAGCGCTTGCAGAACTCCCGGAACGGACGCGTACCGTGCTAGCGTTGCGCTATTACAACAACATGGAATACCACACGATAGCGAGCACGCTCGGACTCTCACTCGGCAACGTCAAGACGCTGATTCATCGCGGCAAAATCGCGCTTGCTCAGAAGATGAAAGAACGCGAGCTCAAGGCGTCCGCCGCCCTTCGTACCGCTGCGGACGGCGACACCATGAAGGGAGGACGTCATGCATTGCTCGTCCTGTGAAATCGAGCTCGATCGCTATCTCGAGGGAACGCTCTCGCCGCGACGTATGGCGCAGATCCGCGAACATGTGAATTCGTGTGAACCGTGCCGCGCGCTGCTCGACGAAGTCAAAGTCGTTGACGCGTTACTCTTCACGACGAAGCCGCCGGTGCTGCCGGAGAACTTCACGTTTCAAATCATGGCCGAAGTGAATGCGATGCCCGTGCCACAAGCGCGCACGCACCGGCTGTGGAGTTTCCTCGCCGTGTATTCCGCGGCGGCGTGGGTCGCGACGTTCATTGCGCTCGTCGTCACAGGCACCAGTCCCGCAACGCTGCTTGCGCTCATCGGGAACGCAGGCCACGCGCTCGCGACTTCGATCGCGGCAGCATTCAGCATAGTGCCGCAAACTGCGCCGCAACTTGCCGCGATTGGTGTGCTCGTGCTGGTGGTCGACGCATTCCTCGCCGCCGGCGTTGCATTCTTGTACTTTACTGTGCGGCCGCGTCTGGCTGCCGCGCTCGTTACGTCCCGGAGGGCCGGATCATGACCAGGTGCCGTCGCATTCCAATTGTGCTGCTGATTGTGGGACTCGTGTTTTTCGCGAGCGCAATGCGGCCCGCGTTTGCTGATACGCGAGCGATTACGCACGGCGGCGTGTACTTTGGTAGCGTTGAAGTTGCGCCCGATCAGGAAATCGATGGCGACGTCACCGTGATCGGCGGCGATGCCGACATCAAAGGCACCGTGACCGGCAATGTTGATGCGCCGATGGGGGATGTAAGAGTCGAGCCGGGCGGAAGTATCGGCGGACGCGTGAGCAGCACGCATTGGTCGGAATGGCTACCGTTCGCACCGGCGTCGACGATCGCGCATGAAAACGCGCGGCTGATGACGCGCTTAGCGTATAGCGTGCTCGTCGTACTCGCGTTCCTGATCTTTCCGATTCGCGTTCGCAAGGCGCTCGATCGCATCGAGCACCATCCCGGACTCTCCGCAGCAACCGGCGTGCTGGCGCTGGTCGCGATCTTCCCGGTCGCATTGATTCTGCTGGTGAGCGTCGTCGGGTGGCCGCTGATCCCGATTGAATTCATCGCCATCTTTGCGGGCTTGCTGATCGGTCAGGCCGCGCTGGGACTGCTGCTTGGGCGGCGGATTTACGAACTGGTAATCCCGCATGGAACGCCGACGCCTCTCGCCGCGCTCGTGATCGGCCTGGTCGTGCTGAGCGCCGCCGAGATTCTGCCGGCCGTCGGGTGGCTCGTGACCGGCCTGGTATGCCTGGTCGGCCTGGGCGCCGCGATCCTCGCGTTCATCCGCGAATCGTCGTTCGGACCGCCCGGCACGGGCTTCGGTGGACCCGCACCCGCAGCCGGACCTGCGCCTGGAACGGCGGGACCGCGGCCGCCGATTGGCGGGCCGCCTATGACGACCGGCTAGGTCGCATGGCGGCGGGCGAGTGCACGGTTGCCTCAATGAGTGAGGTTTAGGATTAGGGAATAACCAAGCGTGGCTATTCTCCCGCGTACCGCGCGCTTCGCAGCGCGGACGGCGCACATGCGCGCCTCGACCATCCGCGAAATGCTTAAGGTGACGCTCCAGCCGGACGTCATTTCGTTCGGCGGCGGCCTGCCGGCGCCCGAACTTTTTCCCACTGAGGAAATCGCGGATTGTACCCGCGAGGTCATGCGCGACCGCGGTTCGCTGGCGCTGCAATACAGCGTCACGGACGGCATTCCCGAGCTACGCCAATGGGTCTCGGAGCGGCTCACTCGTCACGGCACGCCGTTCGCGCCGGACAACGTCTTGGTGGTGAACGGTTCGCAACAGGGCCTCGATTTGCTCGGCAAGATCTTCCTTGATCCAGGCGATCATGTCGTGCTGGAAAACCCCTCGTACCTGGGGGCTATTCAGGCGTTCGATGCGTATCAGGCGCGCTATTTAGTCGCGCAAACGGATGAGGACGGCATCATTCCCGAATCGCTCGAGCACGTACTCGCGCACGCGGAACCGCTGCCGAAGTTCGTCTACCTGGTACCGAATTTCCAAAACCCGACCGGACGCACGCTGGCCGGCGATCGCCGTGAAAAAGTCGTGCGCATTTGCGAACATTTCGGCGTGCCGCTGGTTGAGGACGATCCCTACGGCGAACTGCGCTTTTCCGGCGAACCGCTGCCCTCGCTCTCGTCGTACCGTACGACCGGCACCGTCATTTACAGTGGAACGGGCAGCAAGATCATGGCGCCCGGCATGCGCATCGCGTGGCTGGCAACGCACGATTCGGAAGTGCACGAGAAGCTGATTCTGGCCAAACAAGGCGCCGATTTGCAAAGCGGCACACTCACGCAGTACATCTTCACACGCTACGTGAGCAAACACGCGGCGTTCGAACAGCACGTTTCGACGATCAAGCATGTGTACGCCGAACGGCGCACGGTCATGCACGAGGCGCTTGCCGAGTTCATGCCGCCAAATGTCCGCTTCAATAACCCCGAGGGCGGCATGTTTTTGTGGGCCCAGGCCAGCGGCGTCGACACAACGGAACTCCTCAAGGTCGCCACGCAAATGAAAGTGGCTTTCGTTCCGGGCGTTTCGTTCTATCCGCACGGCGATCGCACCGACGGCATGCGCCTGAATTTCTCGCATTCCTCGCCCGAAAAAATCCGCACCGGCATCGAACGTCTTGCGCGCGCGGTTCGCTCTATGTCATCCTAGATTAAGCACCATTAAGGTGCGGGCGGTATCGAGGTACCCAATATGGACGAGTTTCTGATAGCAGGCATCGCACCAAGCTCGGACACCACCCAAATCGAAGACGCGCTGAATAAACACGGCCTAGACATGGCGCGCATTTCCATTGTTACGAAGGCAAAAGCTCAGGCCAAGACCATCGACGAGCACCACGCCGGGGGCATGACCAACGCTGCAACGATCATGACGGGTTCGGGCGGAACCGGCGTGCCGGGCATGGGCGGCGGCCGTGCATCGCTTTCGTCGTTTTCCGGCGGTGGTTCGGCGCCGGATTACCTGGGCGGCTTGCCGCTCATTTCGTTCGACCAAGCTCAGCACTACAACATTGCGATCTCCGAAGGACGTGCGCTCATAACGTACAAAGCGACGCCGGACGAAGCACCCGCAGTCGAAAACGCATTCCGGGACGCGGGTTTGCGGAACATTAAAACGTTTAAACCGAAGGAGACTTCTCGCAGTGGCTGACCATTTAGTGACCGGCATCGCGCAAACTTCCGATCCGGAACAACTGGAAGATAAGCTTTGCAATCAGGAGCCCGTAGACTGCGACAAGCTCGCCGTCATCACTAAAGACGAGCAGACCGACGAGCACGAAGATTCGCTGATCAATTTTCTGCACGTTGGCCAAGGGCACGCAACCACGGATGCCGATCACGAAGTCATCACCGGCAACACGGCGATCCTGACGGACTTTAGCGCGCCGCAGGTTCCGAATATGAGCGCGGATACGCGGTTCATCGGATTCTTCGCCGAACCGCACATCATCGATCATCTCGCCGATTGGCCGGAAATTCCGCAAGACCAAGTGCAAAACTACAACGACGCGATCGAAGCCGGGCGCAGCGTTGTTCTGTACAAAGCCGACGCCGGCGAAGCATCGGCAGTGGAACAGACGTTTAAGGATGCGGGTTTGGCGAATGTGAAAACGTTCGAGGGGAAAGAATAACTCGAGATTCAAAAGTTGCGTTGCGTCAATATTTACAGGCACGCGCGCGCATACGTGCGTGTCAAACATTCCGCGGCACGTTCGTCTTGACGGGCATGTAACAGAAGCAGCTGTCGCCGGCGGCTAAAACGTCCGATTTCCAATTATGTGAGCCAAAACTCGCATCGCAACCATTTCGATCACTTAACGCGCCGTTGCAAGGCGTAGCTCGCTCGGCGTCGTACGTTTCTCACCACCGTACTCGTCAGCGCCCTTGGGTTATACCAAAGCGCTGCTTTTCTCATGTAAGGAAGCTATGAAAGTCGTTCTATTGGCAGGCGGCTTGGGAACACGCCTGTCGGAAGAGACGAGTGTGCGACCAAAGCCAATGGTTGAAATCGGCGGACGTCCGATCCTATGGCATTTGATGAACATTTATGCCAGCGCGGGGTTCAACGAGTTCATCGTCGCGCTTGGCTACAAGCAAGAAGTTGCCAAAGATTATTTCCGCTCGCTGTACGCGACGAACAACGATATTACCGTTGATTTTTCAACGGGCAAAATCGAATTTCGCGAACGTCAGCGCATGAATTGGCGCGTCCATCTGGTGGACACCGGCCTCGGAACGATGACCGGTGGGCGCGTTAAGCGCTTGCAGTCGCTCATCGGCAACGAGACGTTTATGTGCACGTACGGCGACGGTCTGGCATCAATCGACGTCCGCGATTTGCTGGAGTTCCATAGACGCGCGGGACGTGAAGCGACGGTGACCGCGGTTCGCCCGCCTGCGCGCTTCGGCACGTTGGAGATCGACGCAGATCGAGTGGCGCGCTTCGTCGAGAAGCCTCAGACGAGCGAAGGTTGGATCAACGGCGGTTTCTTCGTTTTTGAGCCCTCGATTTTCGACCGCATCAACGGTGATGAGACTTTGCTCGAACACGAGCCGTTGATGGGTCTTGCCGATGACGGTGAATTATCCGTTTACCAGCACGCCGGGTTCTGGCAGCCTATGGACACGCTGCGTGAAAAAAATCTGCTGGAAGAGCTTTGGGCAAAGGGCAACGCGCCGTGGCTGCGGCCTACCATAGGGACGGTGCCGGTATGACTTTTGATTGGAAAGAACGCCGCGTTCTTGTGACCGGCGCGACCGGCATCGTGGGCTCATGGCTTACTGAAGAACTCGTCCGCCTCGGCGCG
Organism: uncultured bacterium; assembly: GCA_964514445.1. Taxonomy (GTDB): domain Bacteria; phylum Vulcanimicrobiota; class Vulcanimicrobiia; order Vulcanimicrobiales; family Vulcanimicrobiaceae; genus DASSRQ01. The sequence goes on from CAZERJ010000010.1 coordinate 5,440, forward strand.
TACGTCGTTGCGCATATCCGTGACGACGACCCTCAGTCCAGATTCTATCGCGACGGCATCGCCGAGCACTGCAGCATCGTCGCCGGCGATCTGGCGGACTTTGGTACGCTCAAGCGTGCGATGAACGACCATGAAACCGAGATCGTCTTTCATCTCGGAGCGCAGACGATTGTCGGTTCGGCGCTGCGCGATCCACTCGAGTGCTTCGAAAGCAATATTCGCGGAACGTACAATCTGCTGGAAGCCGCGCGGCAACTGCCCAGCGTCGTGAAGAGCGTCGTGATCGCCTCGAGCGATAAGGCATACGGTGAATCGGAAGTTCTGCCGTACACCGAGGATATGCCTTTACGCGGCAGCCACCCGTACGATGTATCGAAAAGTTGCACCGATCTGCTCGGCCACACGTACGCGCATACGTACGGGATGAATGTCACGATCGCGCGTTGCGGCAACATCTACGGCGGCGGCGACCTCAATTGGAGCCGCATTGTCCCGGGAACGATTCGCAGCTTTTTGGCGGGATCGCAACCGGTTCTTCGCAGCGACGGCACGATGATTCGCGACTACATCTACGTGCGTGACGTCGTCTCGGCATACGTCTTGCTCGCCGAAAATGCTGCGCGCGAAGACGTCCGCGGCGGTGCATTCAATTTTAGCCCGGAAAGCGAATATTCGGTGCTCGACATCGTCGACGCAGTCGCCGACGCAATGGGAACTGTGGCGGAACCGGTCATCCTGAATAACGCCAAGGCGGAGATCAAGAATCAAACGCTCGATTCCTCGAAAGCCAAACACGTTTTGGGCTGGTCGTGCAAGTACACCCTTGATGAAGGCCTGCGCGAAACGGTCAATTGGTACCGGCCGTTCCTTGAAACACTCCAAACCCGCGCACTGACTGCCGCATGTTAAAAGACCGTTCTCAAAGCGCACAAGCGCAACGCTTGCGCGAGGAGATCCTCGAAAAGACCCGTGAGTACTTCGCCGCCGCCTATACGCACGAGCCATTCTCCGCAGACACGGATCCCGTCTTAGTATCGGGCCGAGTGTTTGACGAACGGGAAATGGTCAAACTCGTTGACAGCTCGCTCGACTTTTGGTTAACAGCCGGCCGCTATGCGGAAGAGTTTGAACGCAGCTTCAAGCGCTGGTTCGGGCTTCGCGAATGCATTCTCGTCAATTCCGGATCGAGTGCAAACCTCGTTGCCCTCGCCAGTATCACGGACAAGGCGCACGGCGATCGCCGCCTCAAACCCGGCGATGAAGTGATCACGGCCGCCGCGGGATTTCCCACGACGGTAAATCCGATCGTACAGATGGGCGCCATTCCGGTGTTCATCGACAGCGAGCTCAAGACGTATAATGCTGACCTCGATCAGCTGGAAGCGGCGCTCACACCGAAAACACGCGCGGTCATTCTCGCTCACACCCTTGGCAATCCGTACGATTCGGAGCGGGTTCGCGATTTCTGCCGCAAGCATAACCTGTGGATGATCGAGGACTGCTGCGATGCCGTGGGCGCGCAGTGGAACGGCACCCAGGTCGGCACCTTCGGCGACGTCGCGACGGTAAGCTTCTATCCTGCGCATCACCTGACGATGGGCGAAGGCGGCGCGGTGCTGATGCGTTCGCCGTTCCTAAAGAAGATTGCCGAGTCGTTCCGCGATTGGGGCCGCGACTGCTGGTGCGGGCCGGGCAAAGACAACACGTGCGGCAAGCGGTTTGAGCATCAACTGGGATGCCTACCCTTCGGCTACGATCATAAATACACGTACAGCCGCATCGGCTACAACCTAAAGCTGACCGACATGCAAGCTGCGGTCGGCGTAGCGCAGCTCGAGAAGGTAGATGCATTCATCACGGCGCGCAAACGCAACGCGACGCTGCTAACTGAGATGCTGTCGGACATTCCGTGGCTAGCGCTGCCCGAGGAACATCAAACCGGCGGTTCATCGTGGTTCGGGTATCCGATACGCGTGCTGGCCGATGCACCGATGACGCGCGACGAGCTCGTCAAACGCCTCAATGCAAGCCGTATCGGCACACGCCTGTTGTTCGCAGGCAACCTCACAAAGCAGCCTGCGTACGAAGACGTTTCATATCGCACCGTCGGCGATCTCAAGAACGCGGACATCATCATGAATGACGTCTTCTGGATCGGCACGTACCCCGGCATCGATGAGGATGCAGTTCGATACATGGCGTCGGTGATCGCCTGCGCCGGAGAACGCGAAGCGGTGGCCATCTAAGGCAGCCAGGCAGGCATCGAACGTATCAGTGCGGGATGGAGCGAGTCGGGTATGACGGCTCGCTCCTTTTCCATCCTAAGCCGCTTGGGACTGCCGGTCGTTCTGGCGATCTTCGTTGCTTCACTCGTTTGCGCGCATGGCATTCCACTTTTGCGGCACGATTGGGGCCTACCGCGTACGGCATCGGCGTTGCCGCCGGCATGGGAATCGACGTTTCAACCGTTGCTCCTACGCGGGCTCGACGATTCCAATCCATACCCCACGACATACCTCGTCGGCTTCATCACGATGCCGCTTACAGCGCTTCCTCCAGACGCGTTTGCTTGGCTTTTCGTTTTTTTGATCACCGCATCTGCTGCAGGAGGCGGCGCTGCAATCGCGCGAGCGCTCGGCGCGAGCACCGTCCTGGAGGTTGCGAGTGCGCTTTTCGCTGTGCTGAATCCGTGGATGTACACGGAGCTTGTTGCGGGCCACATACTTATGGTGATGTCGTACGGCTTTTTGCTTTGGCTGGCATCCGAAGCATTGCAACCAAAACCGCGCCTGTTTTGGCTGACGCTTTGGTCGGCGCTGCTAGTTTGTCAGATTGAATTTGTCACGTTCGCCTTCATACCGATGGCTGGGTGGCTGCTCTACAAACGTTACTACACAGCAGCTGCCGCTATGGGTATCGCGGTCGTTCCCATCGTATTCGGCATTGCAGCTCATTACCGCGATATTCGCGAAACCCCATTCCTTTTGGAATGGCAAATTGCGCAATCTTTGAAAATTTCAGACGCGCTCACCTTTCGCGGTTACTTCGCAGATTACGCCTCGGCGTTCAACAGCGTTGCACCGGCACTTTGGATCATTGCGGGAACTGCCGTTCTCGCTACGGTCGTTTCACTCAGACAGCGCTCATCGATTCTTCCGCTGCTGTTACTAGGATGCGCTGCTGTCGTGATTGCGACCGGCACAAAGTGGATCATCGGTTCGATATATGCATTTGCAGTGCTGCACGTAGCGGAAATCGGTATTTTCAGGGAACTCTACGATTTGCTGGCGTTCGGCGGGATTGGTTACATAGCAGCAATTGCAGCGATTGGGAGGCTGCATCGCTACGCCGCATTACTGCTGCTTGGCAGTTGCACAGCCCTCATTTATCCATGGATCGTCAATCCGCCATTTCAGCATTTCGTCGCACAAGATCGCGTGCCCGTGCAGCGCCTTCCGGGAAGCAACCATGAACGTGTCGCGTTATTTCCCGCCCAGCAGCCTCTCGAGCTTCGAGGCGGCGGTGGATCGGGATATGATCCGGATGCTTTTTACCAGCCGGGACGTGCCATTCCGATCAACTCTTCCTTTCCGGCGTTTCCGCAGGTTACAGCGCTGGCGTCGGCACAAGCCGGCGATTCTTCGAAGCTGGCCGCATTGAGCGCCGCGTACATAGTTTCGCGGCCGTATCTGCAAGAGGATATTGCATCGTTGCAGCACCAGATGCTGATGCCGCGTGACGCCGGCACTCCCTCCGCGCAACATATTGCGAATGCGTATCCCATGCTCGGCTTATCCGCTGGACGCCCGGAAGTAGTTACAATTGCACAATCCCCGCTGGGCAATGGCGTGTTTTTTGGCGATTCGCAACCCGCCCGGCAATTCACGCTTGTTGCCGCAACGCCCGTTGGCACAAATGCGAACGCGCAATGGATCGATGCCCGTCTCGCGTTCGTTGAGTATCCGTCGCTTGCTACTCGGTTCGGCGGTGCATTCACGCGGAGCGGCAGGACGTTACCAATTCCTGAACCTGCACAGGCTGTATTGGCGTGGACATCGGGATCACTGAAAGATGATTCCGGACACGTTATCGCGCGAGAATCGCGCATGTTGCAATGGTATCGGCTTCCCAAAATGGCCCGGGCGCTAACGTGCGCAGGTGCGTGCATGGTTTCTGGAATTGGCGACCCGCCAAAGCTTGCGGCCGAAGCACCGCCTGTGCGCCCTGCTGCCGTAGCTTTTACGTGGATAACCCCATGGGCGGTTCGTGCAGAGCTTCCGACGCATCTTGAATCGACGCTGCGCTGGAACACGCGCTACGAGAGTTCGTGGACGCTTGTGGGCACACGCTGGCTGCAGCACTTGTGCTTGGATGAAGCCCTGAATGCCTGGATTTTGCCCGCAGATGCGGCGGCGACTGTGTACCTGGTCAACATGTCTGCAACTGTGCAAGCCGTATTGGAAGCGTTGAGTTTTTGCTGTATCTGCCTGCTGCTCGTGAAAGGTGCTCGGTTTGCGTGATTTTTTAAAACACGGCAGCCTCGTTTTCGCCGGCACGCTAGGCGCGAATGTCTTGTTTTATGTTGCGTACGCCCTCGTGCAGCGAGGCCTCGGCGTTGAAAACGCCGGCCTCTTTATGGCGTTACTCGCCACAACGCAGCTCCTTTCTGTGCCGGCGACCGTGCTTGCCACGGTGGTGGCAAAAATGTCGGCCGATGCGGCGGTTCAAGGACGGCGCGGTGTATTACGAGCGCTATCTCGGCACATGTCGCGGCTATTCTTTCCACTGCTGTTTGTTGGTGCAATAGCGTCGACGGCCGGAAGCTCTTGGCTCCAATCGTACTTTCATACGCCCGACGGCGCTGCGATCGGGCTTGCTGCGCTCGCTTTCGCACTGTTCTTCCCACTCGCTCCTCAACGCGCAGTGTTTCAGGGCGGCGGACTTTTTGGCGCGTTCATCATATCAACGTTAATTGAGGCGGCACTGAAAACGGGTACGGGGGCTGCGCTGTTCGCGCAGCACGGCAGCGTGCGCTTCGCTTTTGCAGGTTTCGCAGCAGCAACGGCCGCTTCGTATGCATACAATGCGTTCTTTGGCATGCGCACTGCAGATGTAGCAGACTCGATAAAGCTGCCGCCTGAAACCGTGCGCAACCACATCATCGGCGTAGTGCTTCCAATATCAGGCCTAACAGCCGTAACGTTTGCCGACGCTATTCTCGTGCGGCACTATCTGTCTGCGTACGACTCCGGGCTCTATGCAATTATCGCGCTCGTTGGCCGAGCCATTGTAACCATTACGCAATTCGTTCCCACGGTGCTCATGCCTAAGGCAACCGAGGCAGCCGCTCAGGGCCGATCCCCTGCGCCGCTTCTTGGCCTTGCTTCGGTCGCTACAGCAATCATCTTAGTGCCGATCTTGGGAATCGTGGGGCTTTTCCCCGCAGCCATCGCAGGGGGACTAGCGGGCGGCGCATTCCGCCCGGCCGCACCGCTGATGTTGCCGTACGCGGTTGCCATGGCCGGACTGGCTGGCGCAACGGTTCTCGCGTCGTATCTCATCGGAATCAATCGCCGCGGATTCGCAATCCCAATGACGATCGTTTGCGTTTTGGAAATTGCGGCGATCGTGTTGGTGCACCCCAACGTGCTCGCCGTCGTGCATATCGTCTTAGCTGGGCACCTTGCCGCATTTGTAATCACCGGCATTGCAACGCTTTTCTCACTGCAAGCGCGCCCAGCCGGAATGGATCAAGATGCAGTATCGGCCACCGAACTTGCCGCCGTCCATTTGGGCGAGTAGCGCCAGTGCGCGCGCTTGTATATGACTGTGGTATGCACGCGACTCGAATGGTCGGGCAGGGTACGGTTGCTCAGGCTTTTTTTTGCCGTTTTATAAGGTTTTGGAAAGGCGGCCGGTGAGGGGAGGAGCCGCATGTGAAACCGCCGCAAAGAGCGGCAATGGGTCTACTACGGCTGCTTTTAGCACTCGGCGTTGTTCGCGATCATAAGCCTTTCTTCGAGTCTTTTTTTCTCGTGAAAGGTGGCTTCGCGGTCATTCTTTTTTACATCATCTCCGGCTTTTACATGTCGCTCGTTATCACGGAGAATTACAGCAAACTCGGCAAAGGCTGGGAAAAAAAATTCCTCCTGAACCGCGCGCTGCGGCTCTATCCAGCATACTGGGTCGTCCTCATCTTCACGATCATCGTGATGGCTGCCATGGCCACACCGACCGTCTTCACAAGCGACCTGAATTTGAGCAGCGTCGAACGAGGGTTGGCGATTTTCAGTAATACGTTCATTGCCGGTCTCGACGTCCTAGTTTCCGGTAGCATTCTGCACTGGCATGAGGGACCGGGCGGCCTCGCTGCCTCCTGGCAAATTTATCCGGTGTTCGTCGGCTGGACTGTCGGCGTTGAATTAACGTTCTACGTGTTGGCGGCGTTCTTCATATTACGGGGCCGCCGTACAGCCATGTTGGCACTCGCGTTAGGGGCGTATATCCGCATTTGGCTGTTGCTCGTGAACGGTAAAGACCTGGGATTCATTCACGATGGACTCGGCTATTCCAACGAGCCTTGGGGCTACCACTTTTTCGGCGCGAACCTCATCTTCTTCATGTTCGGTTACGTGGCATATGAGATCTACGTCTATTTGCGAGATCGCTTGAAGAATGACGCAGGGTTCATCCGGTGGGTGCAAATTGGCACGGCCGCATTAGCGGGAATTCTGGTGATAGAAGCATACCTCTTCAACGGCTATCAAACGATTGCCGACTATAACGATCACGCGATCTGGATGACAATACCGTTCTTCGTACTGTTGGTGGGGCCGCTCTTTTTACTAACGAAACGTTCCGTGATCGACAATTTCCTAGGGTTGTTCTCCTACCCGATTTATCTTTGCCACTACATCGTTACGACGGCCGTCGTGTACTTCTTCAAACTACCGGACAATCGATTCACGACGTTATTGTGCGTTGCGGCAGGCAGCCTGATCCTCGTCTTCGCCGTAGATAAGCCGGTCGACGCATTTCGCCATCGCTTGACGTTCGGCAAGAAGAATGCCGTCGCGGCGCCGCCACCGCAAGTCATAACAGCACCTGCAACTCCATAATCTCCGTTTGAAGAAGGAATAAGTGAAACACATTAACGTCGCGCTGTTTGTATGTGCACTTCTCGGTTCAGGTTGCTCCGGGGCGCAGGGGGCCGCGCAGTCCGTGGCGCTTGGGCCTGATAACAATTACTGGACGGTCGACCCGCACTTTGCGCGTGTCGCGAAACTAGAGCCGTCCGGGGCAGCGCAATTTTTCGCACTTCCAGACGGCTCCGATCCGACTGCGATTGTTGCCGGACCGGACGCGAACCTGTGGTTCACGGAGCCGGGGCGCAATCGGATTGGGCGGATCACACCATCTGGAATAGTTAAGGAATTCATGATTCCGTCTGACGGCGCCAACCCTACGGGTCTCATTTCCTCGCCGCCGGATCGCGTCTGGTTCATGGAATCGAGCGGCAAACTTGGCACTATCCCGACGACGGGTACGCCGAGCGAGTTTTCCGTGCCCGCGCCCATAGAATCGATCAGCGCCGCGCCTGACGGCGCTGTCATCGCAAAAGCACGGAACGAGCTTATCCACGTGAGCGTGTCAGGTGCCGTGAAAGTTCTCTCTATAAAATAACCGTGTTGGCTCGGGCGGTCGCGCTATCGTCCCTGTGCCATCGCGTATCGGCGTATGTTGTCGCGCGTCGGCATCTCCTATCGGGGCGGGAAGCCGCGCTTTTTGCCGCGGTGCTTGGAGCCATTTGGTTTTTGCCGGTGCTTGCGTCGCACTTCACCGACGGTGATGCGTTTTATGCGCATGCCTCCATCATTCCACAGCTTGACCACGTTGGCGTTGCGCAAGCATACGCCGTGATCGCCGGAACTTACCAACATGCGCAGGGCGGCTGGTTCCCCGTAGGCGGCGTTCCGCTCATGACCTGGATGATAGATTCCTATTTCGGCGTTGCAAAAGGACTACAGTATTTACTCATACTCGCAACTGTAGTTTTGTTTGCCGCCGTCGCACAGCGGCTGCTCCGGTCGGCATACGCGGCGGTTCTGGCAGTCAACGTGTCCATTGCCGCTTGGCAATTTCGCATGCCGCACGATCCAGTTATCGGCACATCGCTCGTCACACCATGGGCTGCGCTCTTAACCTTGGCCTCTCTGTGGGCTTGGCTGCGTTTCCTCGACAGCAACTCGAAAACCCAGATCGCATTCGCTTGCGCATTCATGGTGTTGGCCATTCTCAGCGGCCCGGTATCTTGCGCAATTTGCGTCGCATTGTGCGTCTACGCGCTGATATATCGCATCAACGGCGGCGCATTTCTAGCGGGTGCTGCGGCACTTGCGGGTTCGGCGGTCGTTCTACATGGCGGTCTGCAGCAGCCATGGAAGCATGGCGGTGTCTACGCACTCAATGTATTCAAGCAGCTGTTCGCGGCGCTTCCGACAAGCTACCGCGCCACCGGGCACCTGCCGCTCGGGCACGTACCGTCCTTGTACCACAACGGCGTTCGCTACAACGACGATCGGTTCATCAATGTGCCGGCGCCATCGCGATGGGCATGGATCGGAATACTGAGCGCGACGGCCGGAGCATATGTTAGCGCATTGCGATTGCGTGTCGTCTCCGCAGACGCTGGTAACATGAACGCATGGATTATCGGCACCATTTTGTGGATCGCACCTTGCCTAATGCTTGGACCTTACGCATTGTGGCCGCACGGATTGCCGATCGGCCAATCCTTCGACGGAGTGTACTTCGAGTATTTTGGAATCGGCTTGGTCTGCGCCGCGTTGCTTCAACAGTTGTCGCGCCAAAAGATCAGCATGCCGGTTTTGGGCCCCATCATCGCCCTTGCCGTCTTCGTCTCGTGTTACGGCGATGTCCGCGCAGACGCGGCGTCTCTCATGAAATCCGCGCGTAGCGACTATGCGCGAAGCGTAATACAGCGAGCAGGCACCGCAGGCTTCTTCGACCAGTTCGAGGACGGAACAGTGTTCGCAATGGGCCGCGGACTCGTGCCCACAAGCGCGATGTCGCCGCAAGCTCAAACGCTAAAGTATATGATTTACCACTACAGCATGCGACGATTTGACATCATCTCCGAAAAGCGCCTCACGAAGGAAGACGTCAAAAACGCATGGGTTATCGATACACCGCTTAAAGCAGCGCTTATCCTCACCGCCAAACGTGTTGCTTCAGTGAATACGAGCGGTGTACGGACTGATCGCGCGTTCGGCTACACACCATTTGGATACGTTCCACGTTTAGCGCAAACGCCGCGGCATGGAGTGCGTACGACGACGATGCCCCTTCGCGACGGATATGTCATCTATACGGAGCGTTTGTGTGGCCCAGTCGCACTCGACGCCGCCTTCGCCGAATCGCGACCGCTGCTCGTTTACGGCAGAGGTTTCTTTCGCAGTGGGCCTGTAGGCTACGAAAAGCCTGCTGAAGTAAGGGACGCCTTTGGCGACGTCAGCACGGACCCAAACATGTACCCGAAGATGTTTATGGCCCACGAAGGCGTGCTTACGCTGTACCGCACAAGTTGCCCCAAAGCTTTCGTCAATTTGAAAGCCGTGGCGGTGTCTGCTCGTCCGGCGACGTTGCTCATCTCTCCCTCCGGCGCAAAAACCGAGCATATAAAACTCACCCCGGACGGCGCACATTTTTGGCTTCGTTTTGATATGCAAAAACAGCGCTCGCCCATGACCCTGCATTTCGTAACGAATGCACCCAAAGCACCGCAATTTGATCCGATCATTTTCCACTATGAACGCGACATACCGCGCGACATACGGATCGTATTTGAACCCGAAGGAATATGGGAGGACCGTGGCAACCCCGATACGCGCTAACGCGGCGCCGGTAGACCTAATCGACACCGGCGAGCGCGGCAATCCGGGGTGGCCGCTGACGTATTTTTCCTACACTGGCGCACTAACCGCACTCGTTGTCTTGATCACGTATTTCAATCGTCTTCGGTTAGGCGATCGAGGATGGATGTTCACATGGCAGCTCGTTGCGATCGGCGTAGCTACACTTGGATTTGCGACGGCGGCCGCCTTTGCGAGCGGCACGCCGTCGCGCCTCCCAACGGTTGGGCGTTACGCGATGTGGTGTGCCGCTGGTTGCTATGCTTTTGCAACATCGGTTCTCATGCTGGCGGATCATCGCTCTTATCTCATTGTTGTGGCGTTGCTCCAGACGGCAGTACTGCTGCACTATCACCCACGATTGTCGCAGCATAACCGCATCGCGATCGGCGCAGTGGCAGTCATGACGTGGATCGCGTTCAGCGGGCTGACGTACACGCACTTCGCCGATTGGTTACTCAACGGCTCGCCTTCCAGCGGGTTTGCGCTCGTTGCGTTCTCGGTGAGTTTTTGGCTTTCGCTCCGGGAACTGAGCAATGACGCGCACGACGGAACAGATCGTTTTACGCCGGCGTGGTTTGTTCTCGCTTTGGCGGTGTTCGGCGCGTACGCGCTTAGAACCGACAGCCTTTTAACAAATTGGATACCCCTGCATCGCAGCTACTTCGCAGATGTTGCAGATTTCGTGCGGCAAGGCCATTGGCCGCTTTGGGACGTGCCCTCGCTCTACGGATTCTTGTCGGTACTTGCGCTGGGTAAGATGCCCGCTGCCAATGGGTGGCAAGCGACGTACGAGCTAACGGCGATATTTCTCGTCGCACAAGCGCTCATGAGTTTCGTCATGCTGCGCTGGGCGCGACGCGGCGTTGTGAACGCCGTTTTTGCGATTCTTTTTCCGCTCGCGACGCTCTTCGGCGATAGCATCGCGCGCTATGCATGGAGCGGGCGCTTGTATCCGCAAGGCGGGCTGCGTTTTCTGTGGATCAGTGCGTTGCTCTTCGTAGCGTTCCTCTCGCATGTTTGGCGTCACCACAACGGGCGCGTAGCGCTTCTACGCTGGAGTGGGCACGTTCTGTGGGTCGTGGCGCTTTTTTGGTCTGTCGATAACGCGCTGTGGGCGACCATCCTATGGGTTCCGTACGTGTTCATCGATTGCGCGACGTACCCGCAGCCGGCGAACGTAGCGGCGCTCATGCGACGGCTCGTTTCGCGCGCATGGCCCATCCTCGCACTTCCTGCTGCCATCGCAGCCGCAATAGCGGCGTATTACCGGAATGTGCTGCACGTCACGCCGGATTGGTTTTCCTATATTGAATTCACGGGACCGTTTACGAAGGGTGCAGTACGACTCGTTTTCCACGTTCAGGACTTTGGTGCGGGCTGGTCGTTGTTACTCGTCATCGGCGCCGTCGGAAGCGTCGGCATCGCTGCGATCGTTCGAGGCCGCTGGGATGTTGTGCGCCTGCTCTCAGCAGCATGGCTTGCACTGTGGGGTACAGCGAGCTATTTCGCTCTCGAACCCCTGGATATGTACGTTGCGCTGCTGATGGCCATCCTTGTTCCGGCGTGCGCCATCGTAATCTTTGTTTCACGAGAAGAGTTGCGCGGCTCAACCACCGCGTTGCTGGCCCGATTGAGCCTCGCGCCGCTTGCAATCATCACCATCGCCCTGCTGCTTGGCGAGCCGTCACGTATGGCAGCGATGCAGTGGCATCTCGACGTCATCCAAGATTTTCCACCGTTACACGGAGAACTTGCTGCCCTCATGCGTCGCGCGGGGATTAGTCCCGATGATCCCGTGCTTGTGCAGAACGGACCGTATTGGACGGAATTGACGCAGGGGATGATTCTTCCGTTCGTCCGATTGAACGATGGCCGAATCGCCGAATATCGATCTTGGTTGCCCGTAAGCCCCATTGGCCCGCAGGAACTAATGGAGGGACTCTCCGCACGGCGTGCACACACGTACATCAATCGTTTCCTCGATCGCACCCATGCTGGAGGATGGTACGTCACATATAGGATGCCTTCACATTGCAGTGCGCTCTCGAATCACTTGCGCAATGTGCGCACGGTCACTTCACCTAACTACTCAGCCTCGCTCTGCCGGTACGTATAGGTAAACCGGCATAAAGCGGTTAGGAAACTAGTGCACCGGGTGAGCTAGCATGCAACGACTCTCGAGGCAGTCAGTCGCGACAACACACGAATAATGGACACATTTAATCCCACGCGTGTGGTGAGATTGGCGGTTGCCGGAAACGCCGTGACCTTCGCACCGATAAACGTCATCGGAACGCCGACGGTTGCTGCCAATGCGTCTCCTATCGCACGTTCGTCCATAAGCGAACCCGGCGCTGCGAATTCAAGCCCTTCTGCTGGCGCATGTGGCATATGCGTATCGTCCCAAATGCCCCACGGCGTCGGCTCACCGGAACATCCGGAAAATATAAGGCCGGCTAAAACGCCGGCATTACGCGCTTTGGCGATATGATCCACTGCGGTTAATGGATCGCGGTCCTCGAGTACCGATCGCCCCCAGTTGATCGCGATGCCGATGTTGCTGTTGCTCGCGGCGTTTGCGCGTTTCACTGCATCGATCTCATCTTCTAGTTCCAAAAATCCCTTGAACGGCGCATGATCGGCGCGCCATGCATCGCAGTGCTCCACACACAACCGCGCGCCTTCCCAATTCCACGAGGCGACTTCTGCAAGCGATTGCGCAAAAGCATCGCGCGAGGAATTTTGGTCATTCGCCGACGTACGTCTCGGCGCCGAATGCAACTCCACGGCAACTACGCGTGCGCGCGCGGCGCGCGCGTTCAGCCGTTTTACGGTTTCAAGCGCGGAGCGGCAAAACAAGACCGCCTCGGCGCGCCCGGCTTCACTTGCGGACGCCAATCCGTGTTGCGGATTGCGAGCTACGCGTGCCATCGTGCCGGGGATGAGCGTTAGCACGATATCCCATGCCGGTGCGAGATGATCGAGAAGCCACGCTTCATCGTGCACGTGCAAGACATCGGAGAACGGTACTTCCAAGCCGCGTACTTCCGGCAAGCGTTTCAGGCCGTCGTAATATTCTGCTTCAGCAGGTTCGTCCCACCCGTTGAGTGACGGCGCAGTTGCGTACGCGCCTAAAAAATAGCCGTTTACCACGCAGTCCAGCCGCCGTCTACTACGATATTCTGTCCCGTTACGTAAGCGGAAGCATCGCTTGCGAGAAACGCAGCCGCACCTTTGAAGTCTTCTTCAATCGCCATGCGGCCGAGGGGCGTGCGCGCCACGTACCGCTCTTTAAACGCGTCGGCTTGTCCTCGTTCGACGCCACCAGGCGTGATCGCATTGCATCGAATGGGAGCAAGAGTCGTCGCGAGATGACGCGTCAACTGCATCAATCCGGCTTTGCTCGCGCCATACGCCGCAGGATTGCCGAGCGGTGTGCCTTCGTAGAGCCGTTCATCCGGGCCGACAAGGCCATAAATTGAAAGCACGTTCACGATCGCCCCGCAATTATGCGCGCCCAAGGCTTCCATCGCGGCTTGCGCGAGAACGAATGGCGCAGTCAGATTGACCTCAAGCGCGCGGCGCCAACTCTTCACGCTTTGACTGCGAATCGGTACGGCCCAACCTTCCAATCCGGAGGTGCCGACGAGCGCCGCGCAATTCACGAGTACATCGAGCCTTCCCAGTTCATCGACGACGCGTTTGGGAATCTCGCGGACCGACGCCTCATCTTCCAAATCAACGGCAAGCGGCATGACTTGCACACTGTGCTGTGTACCGATCGCCGACGCCACGTTTCGCGCGCGCGACGCATCCATATCGACAATCGCAACATGTGCGCCGAGTTCGGCAAGGGCATCTGCAATCGCAGAACCGATATGACCGGCGCCGCCGGTGACGATTGCCGCGCGGCCGGTGAGATCGAACAACGTGCGAACGTTTCTCATAAATCTATTCTGCGGCCCTCATCCGAGGAACGGCGAGCCGCTTGTGCGATTTCCACAACGCGTAATCCGTCCATCGCGTCGATAAGCGGCTGAGCTTCGCCGCGCGCGCACGCCAACGCATGGCGTACTTCGTCCACGTACATGGCATTGCGATCGGCGTCACCGTCGTGAATTGTATGCCATCCCGCCTCGGGCAAATACCGCCGTACAACGCCGGCGATCCCGTCCCACGTAAGCGTCCCGTTCGTTCCGACGATGCGGCACGTGCGCGTGGTGCTGCGCTGAGCCATGTCCATATGCACGCTTGCAACCGAGCCGGACGCAAAGCGGAGCAGCAACTCCGCCGTATCGTCAACTTCGATTTCCAAATCGCTCAGCCGCTCGAGCGTGGCAGTGACGCTCTTTACTTCACCAAGCAACCAGCGCACGTAGTCGATCTCGTGGCTGAGTTCCAATTCAACGCCGCCGCCGAACTCGGCGCGTGCGCTATTTGTTGTTCGATAATCCGCACCCGGGCGCCAGTCCGGCAAGTACTGGCCAACTTCAGCTCGCAGCGTCATGGCGCGGCCGATCGATCCTGACAACATTTCGTTGCGCAATGCGCGCAGCGATGGCAAGAATCGTAAGTTGTATCCAACGACGACCGATCGTCCAGCGCGCCGCACCGCGTTGACCAGCGTTTGACCGCCGGCGACATCAGCCGTAAAAGGTTTTTCAACGAATAAGTGCGCGCCCGCATCCGCAAGCGCAACCCCAACATCTGCATGCATCGCGGTAGGTCCGCAGATGAATGCAACCTCCGGCTTGTGTGCCACTGCGTCGTCGATCGAATATACGACGCGGTTTGCACCTTCCGGAACGCCGTCGCCATTTTTCGAATGACGCAAGACAACGATGTCGGCATTGGGCTCGACAGTTCGAATGTTTGCCAAATGGCGCTTTCCGATGCTCCCTAGGCCGACCAGAACGACGCGCATTTACGCTCTCGCCGGCTCCTCGTCGAACAAATGCATGTTTTCGTAGACTTCCTCGCGCGGGAGGAACGGCGCCATGTCTTCAAGCGGCCGCGATTCGAACGTGCCGTCAGCGCGGCGAAACGCAGATGCTTTTGGCGAGACGCTCTGCTCGGGAGCCAGGAACACTTCACAGATCCCCGGTTCATCGTTTGATAGGAATGCCGCAATACCCGATGCCAGCTCATCGTTCGTACGAATCTGTGCGTAACCGAGGCCGTAGGCCTGCGCAAGCTTCGCAAAGTCGGGGTTATCAACTTGCGATCCGGGATGCGCGCCCACGAATCGTCCTTCAAAGAAGCTGTTCTGCGTAGCCCGGATACTTGAGAAGCCGGCGTTGTTGAAGACGAAGATCTTCAGCGGCATCTTCGCAAGCCGAATCGTTTGCAGTTCTTGGATGTTCCATTGGATGCTGCCATCGCCGGTTACGGTGATGACGCGGCGCTTGCCGCTGCCCAACGACGCGCCGATCGACAGCGGCAGTTCCCACCCCATCGAACCCCAGCCGCTGATAAGCGCCCGTTGCCCGCGTTTCACGCGGAACGCCTGATAGGCACTGACCGTATCCAGACCGGCACCTGGTACGAGCGTGTCATCCGGGCGCATAGCATCGGAGAGCGCATCCATGAACAGATAGCTGTTTACGTAATCTTTGTTCTCGCCGTAATCGCTCGTAATGACCGGATAGCGCTCACGCCACCGCGCGCAGACATCAAGCCAACGCGGTGAGGGGTCCGCAGGTGCTTCATCGAGCGCAGCAAGCAATTCTTCCAGGAACGGCTTGACGTCCACCAACACGGGCACATCCGGCTTGAGCGCCTGATGCTCGAGTTGTGCGGCATCGATGTCGACGACAATTTTTTTTGCTTTCGGCGCGAAACCCGCAATATTGAAGCCGCACTTCTGAATGTTCAGACCGGCGCCAAGAGCGAGCAGCATATCGCTGTTCTGCAAGGCGAAGTTCGCTCGGCGCTGCCCGGCGGTGCCGAAAATGCCGACGAAACCAGGATGATCTTCAGCCAACAAGTCTTTTGCCGTGATCGGTAAAATTGCCGGAATGCGGCTCTTACTCATCAGCTGCTCAAGCAGATGCTCCGAGTGGGAAAGACGTACGCCGTTCCCCGGCACGAGGAGTGGGCGTTCTGCAGACTGCAGCAAACGCGCGACTTCGCGCGCTTTCACGCGTATTTGCGCGCGATCGTTGTTTTCCGATTCCGGCGTCCACCCGATAAGCGTTTTCTCCTCAATTTCTAAACCGGTTACGTCGACCGGAAACTCGAGCCACACCGGGCCGGGACGACCTGACAGCGCTGCGTGAATTGCGCGGTCCAGGTGTTCGCGCACCATTTTCGGATCGCGGACGCTTGCCGCGTATTTCGTAACAGGACGCGCCATGTCGAGCGTATTGGCCTCTTGCGGTCCATACGTACGCTGCACGTCGTAATTTGCAATGATGTCGCGACGCACTTGCCCGGTCATGACCAGAACCGGAATTGAGTCGATCCATGCGCCCGGTAATCCCGACACGGCATTGCCGGCACCGGGGCCGACCGTCGCTAGCGCAACGCCGAGTTTACCGCTTCTGCGTGCATAGCCTTCGGCAGCAACCACTGCGGCTTGCTCGTGAAACGTTGCGTGGTAATTAATGTCCGGATGCGAGCCGACGGAATCCAGCAGATGCATGATACCGCCGCCGGAGACTAGGAATATATCGCGCACGCCATAGTCGGCGGCGAGCGTGTGCATCACGTAATCGGAGAGTTTCATCGAGCGGCGGTAGTCCTTTGCATTTCCAGATAGAAGTCGTATGTATGGCGCAGCGCATCCCGCAAATCGATCCAGGGGCGCAGTCCAAGTTCTTTTTCGGCGCGCGACGTATCCGGAACGTAAGAAGACGGCGCCGTGCCGGGCATTGGTAAGCGCGCAATGCTAACGCTAGTCTCGGGCGCGATTGTATCCGCAACCGTCTGCGCAAGTTCTCGAATGGTGAGCGCGTCCGGCGAACCCACGTTGTACGCGCGGCCGGCTTCGCCGCGTAGCAGCATCGTCCAAAGCCAAACAGCAAGATCTGCAGCGTACAAGTACGAGCGGCGCGCAGTACCGTCGCCTGCGATCGCGATCGTCCGCAAGTTCAACACATCACCGATGAAATTGCCTACTGCATACCCTTCATCGAGCGGCAGATGCGGACCAACAAAGGCGAACAACCGTGCGATGATCGCGTCGAACCCATGCACGCGTGCATACGACGTACATGCGAATTCGGAAAGGCGCTTGCTCTCGCCGTACGCGGCGCGCGCTTGCGTAGGATCCGGAGCGCCCGTGTAGGTCTCCGGAACGCGTTCGAGCGCCGAGGCGCCCGCGCCATACACAGCACCGGAACT
Organism: uncultured bacterium; assembly: GCA_964514445.1. Classification (GTDB taxonomy): domain Bacteria; phylum Vulcanimicrobiota; class Vulcanimicrobiia; order Vulcanimicrobiales; family Vulcanimicrobiaceae; genus DASSRQ01. The sequence continues at coordinate 22,719 of CAZERJ010000010.1, forward strand.
GGTAAATAACAGGCGGCGCACCGCACGCGAAGCTGCGAACTCTAGTACGCGGCGCGTCGCGATCAAATCGGGTTCGACGATGCCGAGCGGCCGCGCGGCATCGGCTTCAAATGAACGTTCTGTCGCGGCGTGAATGATATAATCGAACGATCCTGAGGGCTGTGAAAACGTCGTGGCATCGCCAAGAACGAATTCGATCGAGGCATTTTCCGCGAGGTGCGGGCAACGCGCGCGAAAACGACCCGGATCGCGCGTCAGCAGCACAGCGCGGGCTCCAAGATTGTATGCATCGTTTGCAGCAACGAAAGCTTCCATCAGCCACGTGCCGACGAAGCCCGTACCGCCCGTAATGAATACGCGCGCGCCCCGGAGCGCTTCCCAAAGGTCGCCGCTGCGCTCGAGCATATGCCGGCGATCGCTGCCGATCACGGAGGGAATCATTAGCGCGCTGCGTCTCGAATCGCCGCGACCACGAAGTCGACGTCTTCCACGGTCAACCCCACAGATGAGGGCAAGCTAAGCGCATCGCGGCACAACGTATCCGCAACGTTGCCGCCGAACGCGAGTTCACCGGCGTGCGCGGGCGAGCGGTGCATGGGCTGCCACAGCGGCCGGGCCTGAATGTTTTTTGCGGCAAGCGCGCGCAACAGATCGCGGCTCGACGCACCAAACTGCGCCTCGTCCACCAGAATCGTGTAGAGCCAAAAGGTACTGAATGCATACGGCGGCTCGCGCATCACCGTGATGCCCGGAATGCGCGCGAGCTGCTCACTGTAACGCGCAGCGTTGCGGCGCTTAATCTCCACGTACTCGGCCACACGCTCCATCTGGGCAAGCCCGATTGCGGCAAGAACGTTCGTCAAACGGTAGTTGTATCCAACTTCACCGTGCACGTATTCCACGGGATCGTCTTTCGCTTGCGTCGTAAGGTAACGCGCATGCTGCGCGATCTTCTCATCGTTCGTGACCATCATACCGCCGCCGCCCGTGGTAATGAGTTTGTTGCCGTTGAACGAAAAACAGGCGACATCCGCGCGGCTTCCCGCCGGACGGTCTTTGTACCGCGTCGCCAGGCTTTCCGTTGCGTCTTCGACGACTGCCAGGTTGAAGCGGCGCCCAAGTGCGAGGATCGGATCGATGTCGACCGGCGATCCCAAAATGTCGACGGGCACAATTGCTTTCACGCGGCGGCCGTTGGCGCGGTCAGTTAGGACGCTTCCGTCCCAATCACACTCTTGCGTAAGGAACCGCTCCACGGCGGCAGGATCCATCTGCCAATACGCGGGTTCCGCATCGATGAACACCGGATGTGCACCGATATAGCGGATCGCATTCGCGGGCGCAATGAACGTCAGCGTTGAAACGAGCACTTCGTCGCCCGCCTCTACACCAACGCATTGCAGAGCAACGTGAAGCGCCGCGGTGCCGTTCACAGTTGCAATCGCAAATTTCGTGTCCGCTGCTTGAGCGAGCGCCTCTTCAAAACGCGTTACGTATGAGCCGACCGACGAGACCCATCCGGTATCGAGACATTCTTTGACATACTGCCACTCGTTGCCGCGAATCTCCGGAACGCACAGCGGAATCCCGCCTTCGACTCGAGCGCCGGGCTCGAAGGACACTGAACTCATTGGGAAAGCTCCTTGGCTGGAACGCCGGCAACGACTGTCGCGGCTGACACATTTTTGACGACGACGGCACCGGCTCCCACAACAGATTCCTCGCCAATTGTAATGAGCTGGCGAACCACGCAACCTGCACCGATATGGGCACCGTCGCCGACGGTGACAGTGCTGGCAAGGCGTGCGCCGGTCGCGATGTGGACATGGTCGCCGATCCGGCAGTCGTGTTCCACGATCGCGCCGGTGTTAACGATTACGTTCGAGCCGAGCGTCGCGCCCGCGTTGACCACCGCCGCGGCAAGAATCTGGCAACCGGCGCCTATGACCGCCCACGGGGACACGATCGCTTTCGGATGAATGATCGTGAGTGGCTCGAGCCCGAGCTCGATTGCTCGTCGATAGAGTGCGGCACGCGGTGCGTTATTGCGTGTCCCGCCTACAGCAATGGCGAAAAACCGCGTCCCCTGCGATACGAGCGCGGCGAGCATCTCATCGCCACCGACAATACTCGCATCGAGCAACATCTCGCCTTTTCGCCTTTGATCGGTGTCTAGCACGGCGATGGCACCGGTTTCGCCGCCGGCACGCAATGCGTCGACAAGCACGCGTGCGTGCCCGCCGCCGCCGATTAAGACGATGCGCGCAGTATCAAGCATCGAAAAACCGCTTACTCACAAGCGTCGAATCGATTGGCACATCGCGCAGACGCGCAACAATGGCCGCCGCGGCGTTTCCGGTACCGTAAGGATTTTGCAGACCATCCAGTGAGCTGCGAAACGCGGGACTGACGGCTTGCCCGATGGCTTCTTCAATCGCGGCGGCGCGTTCGTCGTCTGATACGTTGATGACGTTTGCGCCGTGAATGCGGCCCTGCTGCCGCCTACCGACGTTGACAACGGGAAGCGTGAACGACGCAGCCTCAATGATGCCGCTCGATGAGTTGCCGACCATCGCGCGCGCAAGGCGCATAATGCTGAAATACGCCTGCGTGCCGAGATTGTCCAAAATATGCGCGTTTTCATGCGCGGCGGCGAAATTTCGGATGCGCTGGGTGATCAAACGTCCACCGGGATCCGCGTTCGGGAGCGTGAAGACGATCGGCAAGTCATGCTTGCTCAGCGCTTCGAGAAGCGCTTCGATCTTCACCGCGGTGCGATCGAGCTCTCGCGTTACGGGATGAAACGTCACAAGGAGCGGCGCCGGCTCGAAATCAACGCCGAAGCGCTGCTTGAGCTGCGATGCAGTGAGTAACGCGACACTGCGAAGATTGTCCAATGACGGCGCGCCTGAAACCGTTATTCGCCACGGCTCTTCGCCCATTCGAATAAGACGATCGGCGTAAGCCTGCGTTGACGCGAAATGTAGATGCGCCATCTTCGTGATTCCATGGCGGAGCGCATCGTCTATCGCCCCTTCGGTGACTTCTCCACCATGCACATGCGCAAGCGGAATTCCAAACGGAAGCGCAGCAAGCGCTGCGGCGTGCATTTCGAAGCGGTCGCCAAGCACAAGAAGAATGTCGGGCCTGCTGCGAACGTACGATTCGCTGAAACCCAAAACGCCCAGACCGATCGACTTTGCCGTTCCAACCGGTGTGTCGGATGAAAGCAACATCTCGACGCGGTCGGCGACGCGAAAGCCATCGCGCTCGATCGCTTCGACGGTGTTTCCGTATTCGGGAGCGAGATGCATACCGCCCGCGATAATCCGAAGGTGCAGCGAGGGTTCCGACTCGAGCGCGCGTAGGACGGGAAGATAAATCCCGTAGTCGGATCGCGCCGTCGTTACGACGCCGATTGTTCTCAGGCGAGCATCTCCCACGAGAGCATCGTGCCTGCGCGCAAGTCCTGGCGCGTGGTTTTGCCGATAACCAGCGGCAGCAGCTTCAGCGGCATGCCGGTTCCCGGCCGTTTTGCTACAACAGCTTCTTCGTCGAGCACTTCACCGGCGCGCACATCTCGTGCAAGCACGAGACTCTTGCGCGCGACCGCCGCTGTTGAACGTTCTGCCGGTCCGGGCGCCTTTCGGCCCGTACCGAGCGCAGCTTCCACCGCACGTGCGCTGCGGACCAATTCCACCAGTTCGTCAGGTTCGAGCGACGCTGCGTGATCGGGTCCCGGCAGCGAACGACCGAGCGTAAAGTGCTTCTCTAACACGGTGGCTCCGCGTGCAATTGAGGCAAGCGCGATCTCGATACCCGTCGTGTGGTCGGAGTAACCGGCGGGAACTCCGAAGGCGCGTGAGAGCGTATCCATTGCGCGAAGGTTGATGGTTTCCGGCGCTGCGGGATAATTACTTACGCAATGAAGCACTGCTACATCGCTGCAGCCGCTCTCCTCGACCGCAATTAACGCGTCCTCGACTTCGCCGAGCGTAGCCATTCCCGTCGAGACGATCATCGGACGACGCTTGCGCGCGATGTGCCGTAGGAAGGGGAGATTGGTAAGTTCGCCGGACGGAGTCTTATACGCGACCACGCCAAGACGCTCGAGTAGGTCGGCAGCTTCTTCATCAAACGGCGTAGATAAAAACAGTATGCCACGCTCTTCGCATCGGCGCGCGAGCGCAACGTGCTGCTCGTATGAGAGTTCCAGCCGCTTTAGCATGGCGTGTTGTGATTCATTCGCGTCCGTTGCGCGCGCTTGATACGCAGCCTTGGGAGCCTCTACGAGCGCCAAGCGATCCGCGCTGAAGGTTTGAAACTTCACGGCGTCGGCGCCGGCTTGCGCGGCGACGTCGACCAGTTGCATCGCTACGTCGAGATTACCGTTGTGATTTACGCCTGCTTCGGCAATGATAAAACATCGATCGACGCCACCAATGGCACGGTCGACGATAGTGAATTCCCGGTTCACAATTACACCATGTAGACGCCTGGACGATACCGTTCCATGTGCGCGCCGAGCCACTCAATCGTGCGGCTCAAACCTTCCTCGAGCCCCACTCGTGGCGCCCAATTCAGTAGATCTTTTGCCTTCGCGTTAGCTGCCAGCAAGCGCTCCACTTCGCTAGCATCCGGCCGCAATCGCTGTTCGTCAGTTTCCATATCGAGCGGCCGTTCGGCCAAGCGCGCAATGAGATGCGCGAGATCGCCGATGCTGATTTCGCGGCCAGAGCCCAGATTGATGGTCTCGCCGACCGCGCATTCCGATTCCGCCGCCGCGATATAGCCGTCTACGGTATTGCTTACAAAATTCAGGTCGCGCGTGGGCGTGAGATTTCCCAGACGCACAGTTTGACCGGCTAGCACTTGCGTAATGATCGTGGGGATGACCGCACGCGCGGATTGACGCGGGCCGAACGTGTTGAACGGACGGATCGTTACTAGCGGTACATTAAACGACAGATGAAAAGACTCTGCGATCTTGTCGGCACCGATCTTTGAGGCCGAGTACGGAGATTGTCCCTGAAGCGGATGGCTTTCATCGATGGGCACGTATCGTGCAGTGCCGTAGACTTCGCTCGTTGACGTGTGAAGCACACGTCGCACGCCAATCTCACGCGCCGCTTGCACTACGTTCAGCGTACCCTCGACATTCGTCCGTACGTACGACGCCGGCGCGCGATACGAATACGGGATCGCGATGAGCGCCGCAAGGTGAAACACCGTGTCGACGTCTTTCATTGCGTCCCGCACGCTATCACGATCGGCGATGTCGCCCGCAATGATTTTCATTCGCGAAGCCGACGCTGAGGTATCCAGCCAACCGTACGTTCCGAGGGCGTTGTAATGAACGAAGGCGCGAACATCCGCGCCTAGTTCAACGAGTCTTTCCGCCAGATGGCTGCCGATGAAGCCCGCGGCACCGGTGACGAGTACTACCTTTCCGTTCCAGTCCATCTCCATTTTCCGTTCTGAATGTCCACCTGAGCACGTTCATAGTCGGCGTGCTGCCCAATATCCAACCAATATTCGCGAACCGGAAAGCTCACGACGGTGCGGCCATCTTCCAGCAGAGCGTCGATAACGTCGGTCATGTTGAAATGCTTGTGTTTTGGAATGTAATCATATACGTCCGGCTGCAGCAAGTACATTCCTGCGTTTACAAGGTAGCGCATGCGCGGTTTTTCCCGCAGCTTGCGGATTTGTGTTCCTTCACACTCGACGACACCGTACGGCACCTGCACATCGTAATGGCGGACTGCGACGGTCATCATCGCATTGTTGTCGAGATGGAAGCCGTGCATGGTATGAAAATCAACAGAGGTTAAAACATCACCGTTGACCACAACGACCGGCCCGCTCGGGCGCGGTAAGAGGCCGAGCGCGCCCGCTGTACCCAGCGGGTTTTCTTCGCGCACGTACGATATCTCGACGCCGAATCGTTCTCCATCGCCGAAATGCTCTACAATCTTCTCCGACTTGTAGTGCGTGGAAAAGCTTATCCGGCTGATGCCCTCCTCGCGCAATTGCTCGACGATGTGCTCGAGAAGCGGACGGCCGCCGACGGGTAACATCGGCTTCGGAATGTGCTCCGTGAGCGGATAAAGGCGCGTGCCGAACCCGCCCGCCATCACGACAGCTTGAAGAGCCGGCCTCGTCTCAGGGTTCAGCCGATCGCGCGTTACGAGGTCAACCACGACGCCGTCCGCCGTAACGAGCGGAATCTGCCGAACGCGGTGCTTCTCCATAAGGTCAAGCAGGCTCTCAGGGGTACTTCCGATCTGCGCTTTGACAGGTAAGGGAAGGCGCGTGCGAGACTTGACGGCGACGAGGACCGCAACGGAATCCGTCAAGTTTACGCCCGCGAGCAGGCCGCGGCGGATGTCTCCTTCCGTGAGGGTGTTAAGCAGCCGCTGCGCGTCGTCCACAATGAGTGCAGCGCGAGAATGGCGGTTACGATCGATGCACTCAATGGCGTCGTGGACGGAAGCGTCCGGAGGCAGAAAAAGAGCGCCGACGTCGATTGGGGAGTAAAAATCACCCCAAACCGGTGTCGTGTGTTCCCGTTGCTGCACTAGATCGCGGGCGCTGATCAATTCTGAAGCTCCTCTCGCAATTGTGTTCAGGCGGATGGTCGGTTCTTAGCTATTGTCAAGCTACCTTTCGTCTGCCTAAACAATGAGCAAAACAGCCTACGGTTTATAATGAACTCATTAACTTGAGCTCGCAAAACCGCAGCGGCTGTTAAACTTGAGCCTTGTATTTCTACTCTCGTATATCGTCCTAGCGGGCGGCTTCTATAAGCCCGTTTTGGTAAGCGTCGGCAAAGATGCCCGCTGATCGGGCTCGGCCGGTACCCGCCCGTCAAGACCAATGGTGTGCGAAAGCACGTAGAGCGGCCGGTGCTTCACCTCTTCATAAATCAGACCGACATATTCGCTGATCATCCAAAGAAACCCAAACAGCAGACCGAAAAGCAGCAGCAACAGCGCCACGATGGTGCCGAAGCCGTCGAAGGGCACGCCGAAAAACGCGGCCCGTACGACTTCTGCAGCAAGCAACACGAACGAGAGCAGCGCGCACCCGAACCCGAATGCCGGAATGACGACGAGCGGTGTTCTCGTCTGTGCCAAAATCGTGCGCAACGCCGAGTGCAGCGTATCGAAAAAGCGAAATTTCGAGGAGCCGCCGCCGCGGGGTGGACGTTCGGTTTCGATCCCGATAGAGCTGAACCCAATCCATGGCCACATAAAGCGCATGACGCGGTAGCGTTCCGGCATTCGTAAAAACGTTTCATAAGCCGCACGATCGACCAGACGAAAGTCGCTGACGTTTCTTGGAATGGGAGACTGGCTTAGGCGATCTGCGAGCCAGTAGTAGCACCGCGCCAGAATGCGCCTCGTGCGGCTTTCACCTGTGCGCTTGGCGACGATGGCGTAAACGTTTTGGTAACCTTGCTCCCACTTCTCAATGAATGCTGGAATGTACTCCGGCGGGTCTTGTAAGTCGGAATACATCAACACAGCCGCATCGCCACGGGCATGCGCGAGAGCGGCGGTGAGCGCGCCTTCGGCAAAGAAATTTCGCGATAACTTGACGATTTTCAGACGCGGCTCATAGGCGCGGGCACGCAAAAGCTTTTCGTATGTGTCATCGTGTGAACCATGCTCGCAGACGATGAACTCGAAATCGTAACGGTCGGCTAGACCGTCCGCCACTGCACCAAGACGTCTGAGAAGCTCGTCAACACAATCTGACTCGTTGTACGCAGGACAACACACTGAAATCAATTTTTTCACGTAGCGAGATCTCCAGATGACACCATAAAGGCTTCTTCGGCATATTCGTGGATGCTTTGAACCGCGCCGATTAAAACGGAATTTAAACGATGCGTAAAGCGCCGTTTTTATCAATGATGTGTTCGGAACGCAGGCGCCTAGACCATGCAAATGCGCCTACAACGGCTTTGTTGTAGAAGGCGCGGACTTCACTACAATACATTGTCCCGTAGCCAAGGCTAGCGGTGCTTCAGCGCGACCGCGAAAAAATTCGTCAACCGCCAAACGCGCGCCCGGACACGATGCGAAACCGTAATCATCATAAACAATAAAGCCGCCCGGGCTTAACCGTTCGTAAACGTATTCGGAGGCCGCAAGCACGGCGTCGTGGATGTCCAGATCGATATGCGCAAAGCAAAACGCAGTTTCAGGAACGCCGGCAAACGATTTAGGAATAGTACCCGGAACAAAGACAGCATTTGGCACGCCGGACAAGAACTCGCGTACAGCCTCGAGCGATGTGTCGGAAAAGTCTCCTCGCTTGTGAAGATCCAGATTCGCATTGACCTTCGGCATGCCGGCGAACGTGTCGCAAAGATACAGCCGCTTTGGTGACCGTTCATTCACTAGCAGCTCACCCAACATGCGCGCCGTGCCGCCGCGATACACGCCGCACTCGATCACATCACCTGGTACTGAGGCGCATGCCTGCAGCAGCAACGTGTACAAAACGTAGAGGCGATCGCGAGAAACAATGGAGCGCTGCAACGCCGGAGCGAATCGAATGTCCCAATCGGTGGAAGTCCATGGCTCAAAGCGCGGATGGTACAGATGTTCGTCCGGAATCCCGCGTACGGGAGACGTAGCGCGCCGAACGTCAAGTCCGGCACGCCTAAGTGCCGCTTGCACTACCGGGATAAATTTGGATAACAGATTAACGGCTTTAGTGGAGATCATGAAGCCGTTGCAATGATATAGTCTGCCCAACCCACCAAATTCCACCAACCCGCACCCACCAGGCGATTGCGCAGCGCGGTGCCCGCCGGCAAGATCACCCCGGCTGCAAGCGCGAGCATGGACGGCACGATGCCGGCGATTCCGAAGGCCCTTCGGCTTGCGCACTTTTCAATTCTGAATCCAAAGTTTGAGACGAGCAGCGCTAGTGTTTCCTTCGGCCACAATTGCACATGCGTCGGATCGTCCCAAAAACTCAAGGTCAGCGGCAAGTCAGGACCCGAGGAGGTTCGTTGAAGCCATGAGCGTTTCGGAAGTAATAAGCTTGCGCGCCCGGGCGTTTCTATGTAGAGTAATCCCCCCGGTCGAATAACGCGCCTAACTTCCCGCATGCAATGATCGACGTTGTGCAGATGTTCCAGCAGATGCGACATGAACACTACATCTATCGACGCGTCGTTAAGAGGGAAAGGTTCGCGGTCCACATCGCAGCCCAACCGGCGAAACCGCCCTGAAGCCTCGATATCTGCTTCGAGTTCTGCCATCGGGCCGTATACGGACGACGTATCACTAAATTCCAGCCCGATAAAATGAAACTTTCCGCGGCGGTCCAAAGCCTGGCGGACGGTATCGAATGCCCCACAACCCACATCGAGCACGTCGGCCGTTTCAAGCCTTGCTGCGTACGATTCTAGCGGGTGGCTTGATAGGTAACGCAACGTCAGTCAATCCACGTGTTTTCCAGTGCAGTCCAAGTGCGCACACCGTCGCTTTCAAATTGGAAGTCGACAACCTTGCCGCCGGCTTGCTCCAGAGATTCGATGACCCTGTGTCTCTTTGAGAACGGCGTACAAATCAGTAGGTAACCTCCACCGCCGGCGCCGAGAATCTTCCCGCCCCAGGCTCCTGCTGTGCGAGCGGTTTCGTAGAGCTCATCAATGCTCTCGTTTGTAATACCTTGAGCTAGTTTTCGCTTGCAAAGCCACGCTTCGTGCAGCGTCACGCCAAATTCGCGAATTTTGCCGCGGAGCAACTCGTTCTTCAGTTCGACTGCCATGCGCTTCATTTCATGAAGTGCGTCTAAAACTTGCGGCTCGTTCTGCTCGACGCTGTGCGTCTGCGCCTGCACGATGTTGGAAGAGAATCTCGTTCCGCCCGTATAGCACAGCACAAGATGATAGTGTAATTCGTTTAATAATTCGCTCGACAAACGAAGCGGATTTACGATAACCGAGTCTTCCGCAAATTCGATGAAATTAAATCCACCGAACGATGCGGCATATTGATCCTGAAGACCCCCGATAACACGCAGGTCCTCACGCTCGATCTCGCACGCGAGACGCGCCAAATCGTACCGTTCCAACTCACGGAGGTCGTAGCGTGCGAGCGCCGCACTTAGCGCGACAATCATCGCTGAGGATGATCCCAAGCCGCTGCCCGGTGGCGCGTCGGAGTGCAGAAACAAATCGACGCCGTGTGTCTGGAAACGCTTAACGATTGCGTCGATTAAACTGAGGCGCCGGTCGGGCATCGCGTTACGCGGCTGATATTGCACGTCCATACCGTAATCGAGCGATTTGATGCTGACCTCTTCATCGGGCCGCGAACGCACCGACACATACGCATATTTATCGATGGTGCATGAAATCACGCAGCCGCCGAAACGCTCCGGATAAGGCGGCACGTCCGTGCCGCCGCCGCAGAAGCTGATGCGCAGCGGCGCCTTGGAACGCAGCAGTCGCCCTGTTACGGTCATCCTTGCCAATGCTCCAACACGTGCGAAACGCACTTGCTCAAAAGATCGGATCGTCCCTCCGGTACGAGATACGAGGCGGCGCAGCCGGCATTCGTGCCCGCATCCACGTCGCTAGGTTGGTCGCCAATCATCACCGAGCGCGAAAGTACGACGTCGTTCGTCAAGGAAGCTGCAATGAGCAGTCCGCCCAGCGGCTTGCGACAGGCGCAACCCGCCTCCGGCTGGTGCGGACAACAAAACCAGCCATTCACCACAAGTCCGGCTTGCCGCGCACGATCGACGACGTGCTGCATTATCTGCCTCAGCGATGCGGATTGCAGAAGACCACGGCCGACGCAGCTCTGGTTACTAACGATCACGACCGGGATGCCGGCGTTGCTGAGCCGGGACAAAATACGTAGATTTGAGTCGAGGTATTCCAGTTGTGAAAGCTCAAGAACATATCCATCAAGGATCCGCCGGTTGATCACTCCGTCGCGGTCAATGAAGGCGCACGGTTTACCCCTTGCGATTAGCGGCGAATGCCAATCGAAGAGAATACCGCCTTCGATTAGGCCGCCTTCTTGCACACCACCACCACTTCGGTGCGAAACTGAGGTACGAATTGCTCCATTAGGCGAATTGCGTACAGTGCGCTGCGCGCTATCAGGCCTTTAATGCCCGCATGCGCCGTGGTTGCGATCGCTTCATGCTCGTACCATGACTTGACTATCGCGAATCCGCGTCGTTGCAGCAAACGTTCCAATCCGGGTTTCGTCAAATACACTTTATGTTCACCGAACAAAGCACCGGTCGAAGCGTGGCCCGTTAACCGATCCCATTCGTACTTCGCCCGCGTAACGAACTCCGCGCCGTTTGGAACGCGAACCATCATCAGTCCACCAGGCTTGAGAAGACGCGCCAATTCGTCCAGAAAGGACGACCGGTCCCAAACATGCTCCAACACGTCGAATGCCGTTATCACATCGAATGACGCTTCAGCAAACGATGATAGCGTCGCCGTCGACACAAATGGCGATTCGGACTTCGCCACGGATTGCGCATCTTGTTCGATGCCGTAGGCTTCCCACGCTTGCGAACGTGCCACCCGCACGAATGTCCCCCGTCCCGCGCCCACGTCCAGAATGCGCCGGCCTTGTGCCGCAGTATTCAAGTATCGCAAATGACGTTTGGCTTGCCGGACGCGGAACTTGTGCAGACACGTGTCGTACAGGTGGCCGGATATCTCTTCATATCCAACCGCATTTGCGTCGGTCGACAGCAGCATTATGCTGAAACACGATGGACATTTTGCAATCTCGTGCGCGCCGATGCGATGCCCCTGGAGTTCCACACTGCAAGCATCGCAGTACTTCATCGGACAGCAGCCTGCAGCAGCGAATCCATCTGCGCTGCCACCGCCTCGAAGTCAAGCCTCGCTACGCTCTCGCGCGTCCGGTTTTGGATTTCCGATACCGGTTCGCGCTCGTACCATTCCATCACGTCGGCGACGGCTGCGCACCACTCTTCGGCACCGTTCGTACCACTAAGAACACGGCCGGTCGACGGTCTGACGAGATCGCGGAATCCATTTGTCATCGTGCACACGACGGGCGTGCCGCTGCTGAGCGCCTCCGCCGCAACGAAGCCGAACGTCTCACTTCGGGACGGTGCAAGTAGCACGTGAGCCTCTCCCATGAGCGCCGCAACCTTCGCGCGTTCAACAGTCCCCAGCAATTTTACGCCTTCGATCGCTTGCAGCGGCGCCAGCAAACCTGCGAGCGGGCCATCACCCGCAATTTGAATACGCAAATCACTAAAGCGGCTTTTCAACGCGGGTACGATTTGTAAAAGAGCATCAGCGCCCTTTTGGTGGTGCAGACGCCCGACAAATAGGGCGGTAGGACCCGGCGATTTTTCGCGTACTGCAAACAAATCTCGATCGATTGGCGGAGCCACAACGGCAACGTGTTTTCCGCCGGCACGTTTGAGCATCTCCGCATCCGTGGCGTTTAAGGCGTGAACGGCATTGAAGCGCTTTAACTGTCCCCTGCCCACAGCAAACCACGCCGCATTGTGCATCAAGCCGGAAACGCTATCCATGGAGTGAACGATCACGGCATGATGTCCGGATATGATCGGTACGCCCAAGCGTTTTGCTGCTGTGAGCGCAACCACGTCTTGTAAAGCATATCCGTTGTCAAAATATATGACGTCTTGACCTGAAAAAGCTTCACGAAGCGCCGTACGGTAAGGAACCCGGCCACCGGAAACCGGTAGACGCCAGGAGCGCACGGACCTGATGCTGATGCCCCCGCTGCGCGGAAATGGTGCATATCCCCCGGCGGACGACGGTTGCGTACCGCCGCTGATAATGCTCAAAGTTATTGGGCGAGTCGCTATGTACGGCACCCAAAAATTCAAAAGCCACGATCGGAAGCCGCCAACAAATTCGGGGACTACAGGCGTATATATTGCGATCTTCAAGTTATGGTGCGAGCACCCGAAGGACTTGAGCAGAGCAGCGCGTGATATTTGGAACGTGGCTAGTGTAGCCCTGCAGCCGGGAAAACAAGCAAGGCGCGTGCCGGTTAATCCGATCGGCGCGACGGTTACGTTCGCCTGCATTTCAATCGGCGCGACGGTTGCCGCTGCGTATACAGGCAGCGCCATGCAAAATTTCTACCTATACTATGCGCTGGCGTTATTCTCGTTCTTGATATCTGCGGCAATGTCGATGGCGATCGACGTCCCCGTGGATTCGCGCCGCGTCAAGAAGGCGCTTATCATTGTCTTATGCGTCGCTGCCGCGTTGCGCCTCGCAACGCAATTCGGCGCGCTCCACTTAACTGTGGATCTGAGCTGGTACGGCGACTACTTACGCTTTGCTTCCGAGGGACTTCAACCGTATCGCGATTTTTACTTTCCGTATCCTCAAGGCTTTGCGGTTCTCATCGAGGCATTTGGACGAGCCCACCTACCCTCGATCATCCTTCATTTTCTTTTCATAAGTGTCGATGTGGGAGCGGTTTACGCCATCTACATCTTGAGCCGCTCGATCATGAACGAATGCGCCGCGTTGTGCGGCGCATCGATGTATGCGTTCCTTCCAATGGCCGTTCTAGAAAGCGGCTCGAGCGGACATTTCGATTCGCTTGCGGGACTAGCTGCGCTGATCGTTCTTATTTTCGTGATACGCCGCAGGCCCGCACTGGCAGCTACTTTTCTGGCTGTCGGTGGATCTATCAAAGTCTTTCCGCTGGCACTCGCTCCCGCGCTGGTCTATGCGATGCGGCGGCGTTCGGACATTTTGAAAAGCACGGCAGCGTTCTTCGCAGTAACGCTGTTAACGCTCGCCGCTCTGGGTTCGAGCGGAGTCGCCGCACTGAATTTTTATGCGAACGCAGGATACGCATCAAATTCCGCGCGCGCTTACATCGAAAGTTTCCTTTCGAACTCACTGCCCCAACTGGCTCACGATCTGCCTGCGCTTGGCGCAATCGTTCCCATTGCGGAAGCGTTCGCGCTCGTTTGCGTTTTCGTCACCGTCTTGTTGGGCATTCGCCCTGCTGTTGACAAGCCGCGCGATCGCTTTGAACGCACTCTCAAGCGCTTGTGCACTCCTAACTACAGCGGTATCGCGAGCGTCGCATTTTCGCTCATACTGCTCGTTTACGGGGCATACGTAGCACTCTCGCCCACCGGCGACTTGTACATGGCGTACACGTGGTGGACTCCGATGAGCGTGACCATTCTGCGCGGACTAGCGATGGCCGGTTTCGCCGCCGTTGCGCTGTACGAGGCGCTGAGGTGGAGTTTCCGTGCCGAAGCGCCGGCGGCCCAGATCGTCACGCTTATGGGGATTGTTCTGGGAATTCTCATTCTTTCCAGACCGGATGTTAATACGTGGTACGTCGTTCCCGTCGCTGCAATCATTTGCGCGTCACGCAGCAAGGCCGTTGCTATTGCGCTAGTCGCCGCTCTTTCGATGTACTGGGCGGCATGGCCATCCTCCAGCTTCGCGTCGTCAGACTTCTTCTCTCCGGTCATTCAGGCTGGACCAAACGCCGTCGTCGTAACTCTCGAAGGTGCTCCCAGCATAGAAAGATCGATAGCGCTGCCAGTTCAGCAGCTCTCGCCGAATAACGCCGTCGCTTTCTCGGTTGCCTCCGACTACGATCCGACGCTCGGGAATCAGCCCGTGTCGCTTAGCGTTGCGGCGCAGGGGCTTGATAAACGCGGTCGCGCGGTAGTCGTGCCGATTCTGGTTCACTATGCGTCGGCGACACGAGATTTTACGATTGCACAGCGATACGTGCAATGGCGCTTCTTTCCGCAACTAAGAACGCTGCAAGGCCTTAAATTCAAAGTGCACGCAGAGCGCCACTTTAGCGGTTCACACTCCTTTCGAATTACTGAAACCCGAATCGTCGACGAGCGCTACGCCGACATGAACACGTTCGCGGTCATTGGCGCAGGTGGCGTAGCGGTTTTCGTATTTCTTATCGCGTTCAGCGGGATGCTCGCAAACGGGCGCAGGCGAGAAGAATCGCACCTTTTGCACGCTGCGGATTAAGCAGCGTTATCCCGACGAAACTTGCGCATACGGTGTGGACGACGACCAACACCCCTACAACGCTTTGTAGAGTTGGATGGTAGACCGATAAGAGCACGGGCTCTAGCAGCGTTACAGCGGCCATCGGCAGTACAAATGCAAAGCGGTGCGTACTGATCGAGTAGTATGTCAGCAAAGACGTGACCGAGTACATCGCCATTGCAACGCCGTAGGGAAACATTAGATATGACGCGGCCACGAACCGCGGTCCAGTGAGCAGCCCGAGCACGAGGCGCGGCTCCAAGCCGTAAGCGAAAAGTGCAACGGCCACGATCATCGCGAAAACACACAGCGCTTTCAGGAGTACCGGGCGCGAGGAAGCACCGGATGCTGCTTGCGCCGCAGCTTTTGGAAACACCAAAAACGAGATGAAACCTAGAACGAACGGCAGCGTCTTTCCCGCAAGACTTACCGCCCCATACATGCCCGCTTGACTTGCCTCAAAATAGTGTTTGACCAAGATAACGTCGATGAAACCCAAGACGGTTAAGCTGGCCGATGCAAGCGCGATATTCGCGCTCGTCAATAATAACCGGCGCAGATCGAGAAACAACGGTGCCGCATCGACATGAAGCGAGCGGTACACCACAATTGCGGTAACCGCAAGCGAGGCGCAAGTTCCGATAGCGTATCCCGTAACGGCGCCAAACAATCCACCGCCTAGAAATGCGAAGGTTATGCCGAGCGCTACTTTGAGCACGCCCTCGACGCCGACCGAAACCGTGTAACGGTCGAAGGATTGCATACCTTGCAGCACGGCCCGCACGCCCGGAAGCATGAGGTTTGCACACGCGAGCACGATTGCCGCTCCGATCGCACTGCTATCGTTTATGTGAAGGTAGCGTTCCAGGATCGGAGCGAGCGCGAATCCTGCGATAAGCAAGAACAGCGCCGCGGATCCTAGGTAAACGAATAAGCGGTTCGTGAGCGTCCTCGTCTTCCCGAGTTCGCCGAGCGCGTGAAATTCCGAGGCGTATTTCGCGATAAGCGTGCTTACGATGCCGGACGGTATCGCGCAGATTGCCAGCAAAGCCACAATAGCAGAAAGCGCTCCGTATCCACTAGGCCCAAGGAGCCGGCTCAATGATACGTGGTAAGCATAGTTGCACACGCTTACGGTTATTGCCGCTCCGAGCGCCCAAAAGCCGTGACGTATGAAATTACCGCGAAGAAAACGCTTCACGTTTACGCTCGCCGGAATAAAGCTTTGCCCGAAAAGCCCAACAATCCAATGAAGAAACCGAGCAGCCGTGCCGGAGGAAGAATGCAGAGCAATAGCGCGATGCTGCCTGCATCCTTGAGCGGACTGCGGAACAGTTGCCAGTCTTTTGCCAAAAAATAAATGTACGCGCAGGCGAGCGCGCATAGAGAACCGACTCGAACCACGCCTGTGCCGAACACCGCGCCGAACTGCGCGACCACAAACAGCGCTATGCCGGTATGATATATCGCCTGGATCTTGGCCTGTCCATCGCCGGTGCCGTAGAAAATCTGCTGGCGCAGCGCAGCGCGCACCGTCGTGCGAGGGTGCCATTTCACGCGCGCCTGCGGGGCTGCAGCCCATGAAAATCTTCGCTCGACCTCAATGTCGAAAGCGGTATCTTCACCGGCGTCATACTTCTCGTTGTAGCCTGCGAGCGACGTCCATACAGACTTACGGTACGCAACGGAACGATGCGACGGCAAAAAGCGGCGAGAGTTCTTTCGTAAGGGAACCCACGTGAAGACGCCGATGGCGCGAACCAGCGGTTCGTTCGATTCTGCGTAATAAGCGCCGGCGCACGCATCCGCCGAGCCGCTACGTATCGGCTCGGTAAGCAATTCCAGCCAATTAGCGTCGGGCACGCAGTCGGCGTCAGTAACCGCAATAATGCTAGTGCTATCCGCGCGTGCGATCGCCGCGTTACGGCCGGCGGGAACGTTTCCCGGCGCCAGCAGCACTTGAATGTCAAAAGGCATGCTCGAAGATATATCCCTGATGCGCTGAACGGTGCCGTCGGTACTTCCGCCGTCAGCGACGATAACAGCGTCCGGACGCAAGGTCTGATTAACCAAAGCCTGCATGAGCCTGGTCACGGCGTCTTCTTCATTCAGCGTTGTTACGACAACGGTAATCATCGCGGGGCCACTGCTGTTGCCGACATTGACGCTGCGAATTCTGCGGCGAGGCAGGACCAACGGTGTTTATCGAAGCTTTGCCGGAACGAGTTTTTCCCTAAGGTTGCCCGCCGGCTCGGATCGTTCAAAAGTGTAACAATTGCCTGCGACAATTCGGCCGATGAGAGATTTTGGATAAAGCAAACGTGGTCTTCTGTGACGGCCTCGCGAACGCCCGGCAAATCCGTGGTAATAATCGGCTTTTGCATCAGCATGTATTCAAAGAGTTTTACCGGTGAACAAAACTCCGTCGTGGGCGTGTGGGGGAACGGTACAATAGCCACATCGCACGCAGATATGATGCTCGGCATCATGGCGTACGGCTGAAAGCCACAGAACGTTACGCTGCAGTCAAGCTTCGCTTCCCCAACTTCCGATACAAACTGAGCAGCCGCGCTTCCGTCACCAACAAATAGGAAGTGAGCGCGTGGATTTTGCCGCGTCACGATGCGTATCGTTTCGACAAGTTCGTGAACCCCCGACCACGGCTCGAGGCGTCCTGAATATAAGATGACTTCCGCATCGCGCGACAGTCCCAACGATAAACGCGCATCCTCGCCGTTCTGGGCGCAGAAATGCGTCTCGTCCGCACCGTTAGAAATGATCTCGACCGGCGCCCGCGTGCCCAAGGACCGAATGTACTTTGTGAGGCCTTCGGTGATGCTGACGATGCGATCGGCGCGGCGAGCAACAAACTTTTCCAGCATCGATAAGACTGGAGGCATCCAGTGACCGTCCCGAAGTCCCGCCGTTTCGGTAGCCAGTGGCGTCCATGCATCGGGATAGTCCAGCAGTGTTGGAATTCCAAGAATTTTTGCGGACATCAAGGCAACGACACCGCACAGGTACGATGGGTGCGCCAAGACCACGACATCGGGACGCTTACTGCGCAAGTACGCAATAGACTCATATACTAGATATGGAACAGTCAATGCATACGCGATTGGCATCGGCAGCCGCCGCCAAGCGGCCATCAATGACTGCGGGAGCGTAAGGTAATGCCCGTGGATGCCGCCGCTTTCGTCCTCCACTTCGGCGTTGAGGAAGTGGCGTTCAAAATAGTCCTGCAAAGCCGGTTCATGACGGCCACCCAGGAGCCGAAGTGGCGGCGTCACCGCGAACTCGACGGACCATCCTTTTATCGAGCGCGCCAGGTCAAAGATCCGCCTATCGGATCCCATATATGGCGGAAAATACTCCGCGAAAAACACTGCCGTGCCGGCCTTGCGCGCCCGTTGTCCGGCTGCCACCGGTGCGTGATTTCCTACCGCGATCGACACCCTAGTTGATTCCCTTTACGCGAGACGAATATGGCTGCCACGCAGCGCATATTACGAGAGCCAGGTAGCACAATGATGATACGCCCGCCATTAACCAGAACGGCCCTTGCGGTCCGTAGTTAAAAGTCACCCTTCGCGCTCCATGGAGATCCAGCACCCAGCCATTCGCATAGGCGTCAACGCGCACATGCGTAGCGGGAGCTCCGGACAGATGCCAATTGCGATCGAATCGAGTACGAAGGATTATGAGCGTTTTGCCGTTTGCGGCGATGTGAGCCGATGCACGCCAAGGCGCTGCGAACGAAGCATCGCTCACCGATGCAGTATCGGTTATTCTTTGAACAACGCCGTTCAATGCGTAACCCAGACCGGCCGGCCCCATCGCGCTGACTGTTACGTTCCCCGCCGTTATCCGCAACGATGCCGGAAGCGTTGCAGCCGAGTACCTGTTACAGCCCGCTGCATCACACACTCGCAACGGCGCGTGCGAAACATAGGTAAATGCGCCCGGCGCCGCAAGCCTAAACTGCAGATCGCCGGCGCGATCGGTCACCGCAACAGGATCCACCAGACGATTCCACGGACGGTTGAGCCACAGCCAGTTATCTGCGGGAACCCAGCCGTCGCGCGGAGTGAGCGCTTGAGAGGCGGTCAGGAACTGTATTGGAGCGCTATTACCGTCGTCTACCGTCGTGGCGTTAAATGGTACGGCACTCCATCGCACGGGCGTCGGGATGACGCGTTCTGCCGAATCGATAATCGGGGCACCGTCGAACGCAGCAACACAGTACAAACCATAGCAAGTGTTTGCGTCGCGAAAAGTCCCGAATACCGCAGCATTGGCAAATACTTTGCGGGCACGTGGCCTATACGCGCGTTCGGCGCCGACGACTAAGTTATCGGGAAAGGCAGATGTCAAGCCACGCCGGTACGCGACGCTCGTCACGCCGAGCCGGCGGATCAAGGCGCTCGCATCTGAAACATCGCCGTCAACGTACCAACCGGCGGCAAGATCGAGCAGTGAAGTTTTTCCGTACTCGGCGGCAGACGGATGAGATGCATCAACGTAAGCGAGTTGGTCAACGCCCGATACTGAAGACGAACCATACTTCATCGGCATTTTGAACGGCAACGCAAGCACACGGCCCGGCCGCAAGTTTGCTAATGCGTCCGTCGCATTCGTTGCATCAGCCGGTAACGTAACAAAATGCAAGTCTCGCTCATGGCCCGACGCCGCCAGGGGCAAAGTGCCGGCGACGATCAATGCCGCAAGAACCGGAATAGTCTTGGGCAACCGCGTTGCGACGTGGGCCAAGCCGGCGGCGTATGCCAATGCAAGAAGCGGTGCACCATGGTAAAACTCGCGGAAAAGAGCGCTAGCAGAAACGTGCGTGAACGCCCACTGCCAGAGCGGCGCCGCCGGACCTTTTAGTCCCGTAACTATCGCATAACCAATCGCACCAAAAAGCGCGATCGCGCCCGCAAGCGGCTTTCTACACGTCAAAACACCAAGCACGGCAATCCCGCATACGGCCGCAAGACACGTTAGTGCGACACCGCCGAACGGAAATGCGGCGTAGGCAGTTTCCGCATACGGAATAATGTAACCGATGAGCCGGAACGCTGCGAACAGGCTCGCGCTTTGCAGTTGTTCGTTTTGCAATGCCGGCGCGGGTACGGTTGCGCCGAATCCTGACTGGAGCGTCGTAAGCGAGAAGATCGCCGGAAGATTGACCAGGAGTATTCCCGCCGTAATCGCTGCGGCAACCAGATACGCTCGTTCGTGCTTCCACAGCATGAGCGCGACGATTGCCACAAAGAGCACACTGAACACATAAAACTGAGGCTGAATGCAACTCAGCCCGCATACGATTACGGCGAGCGCTGCAAAGCGTACACGTCGCTCGCAAACCGCACGCCAAGCGAAATACGCCGTCCACGGCAGTAGCGCATAAGCAGCCCAGAACGCTATGTGGCCCGCACTAATCTTGTTAAATAATGGCGGAGCCACAAGATAAAATAGCGCGGCAATGCGTGAAGCGGAACGGCTAGCGCCGATGTAACGGCTCAGCGTAACAATGCCGAAACCTGCCGCGAGCACGACCACGAGCAGATAGGCGCGCAAAGCAACGGCCGGAGGAAGCACAGCAGAAAGGCTGTCGATGCCAAACGCCACGGGATTGGCGTTCGCAAACGGATTCGGATGACCTAAACCCTCCGGAAGCCACGTGGACCCCAGGGTAACGAGTGCGTCGCGTGCCCGTAATTGCGTAAGTGGCCAGCTCCAGTCGTGCTGGTAAGCGGGGATCCCGGCGTTTGCAAAAAATGGCCAGAGTGTCCACAGCCCTCCGCAGAGTGCCGTAGCGCCGTCAAGCGCAGCATCAACGTGCGTGCGCGCCGGTGTGAACGCTGTCACAATCGGAATGTCAACGGCGGACATCGTGAAACACTACGCGATCGGAGCCTCGCGGTTCTCCGGCGGACTGGGAACGTTACGCTCGAACTTCTCGCGCAACAGTCCAATGATGATCGGTAATTCTTCTACCCCCAACACCCGCGCAGCAGCCAAGAACGCTAACGATCCGATGGAGAGCTGACCAAAAAGATACCAACCGCGCGCTGCTAACGTCGGCGCGGGATGTGCTCCCAGAGCTGCGATCCAGTGCAGGACCGCAATCATCACCGCCGAGCTTGCAGCGATCTTTACCGCAGATAACCCTAGAACACGCCAATCGATAGAACGGTGCACCAGGTGACGAACCAGCAACACCAGCAGCACGGCTTGCAACGTTTGACTGAGTGAGTTTGCGAGTAGCAACCCGCGTGCGCCGAGCGTAGGCAACCATTCCACCGACAGCACGACGTTCAGCAAGACGGAAACAACCGATATCGTGACCGTCCAGCTCGTTTCTTTGCACGCAAACGCACAGCGCGTTAGAACAACATTGGCTGCCAAGGCAACGAGTCCGACGGCGGCAAACGGCAGTAACCCCGCGCACAACGCTGTTGAGGTTTCGCCGAAGGTCCCGCGTTGAAAGAGCGTTTGCACGATCGGATACGCAAGCGCGATGAGCGCGCAGACGCTCGGGATCGTGATGAAGTTGACCAAGCGCAATCCAAGCGTCATACTCTTGCCGACGGCAACCCGGTTGTCGCGCGCGAACTGCGAGGCGAGCAGCGGAAAGATTACGGTAGCGATCGCGGCGGCGAAAATCTGCTGAGGAAAATTTACCAGCTTGGTGGCGTAGTTCATCCCGGCCATGTAGCCCGGCGAGAGCGTCGAGGCGAAAAAGCGGTCGAAGAACATCGCGATCTGGCCGGCCGCCGAGCCGACGATGATCGGGCCTAGCATCATCCACATGTGACGCAGACCGGGGTGCTTCCAATCGATTGAAAAGCGGTAACGCCGCGAGAGGAGCAGGGACGGCAATTGCACTGCGAGCTGAGCGAAAAGGCCAAGCGTCGTGCCGATTACGAGCGCATAAATGCCGAAGTGCTTATGGAAGAACAGCACGCAGGCGATCGTCGCTAGGTTCAGAGCGATACCGGTCACTGCTGCGGAACGGAAACGTCCGTGCGCGTTCAGCACGGCACTGACGACGCCCGACAAGCTCACGGCGACGATGCTGGGCATCAGCCAGCGCGTCATCCTTACGGCAACGCCCATTTCCGGGCCGGGAAATCCGTGCGCGATTAGTGGAACGTAATAAGGAGCAAAGATGTAACCAAGCACGGCAAATGCCGTGAGCACGATGAACAGCGTATTGATGATGGTGTTCGCAAGGCGCCACGCTTCATCGTCCTGGCCGTGCGTGATGTATTGCGTAAAAGTTGGAACGAGCGCACTCACCAGCGCTCCATTAAAGACGCCGAACAGGATCGTCGGAATGACGCTCGCGGCCAAAAACGCATCCAGTTCCCAGCGCGTTCCAAAATATTTTGCATTGACGACTTCGCGTCCGAAGCCAAGCACCGTAGAGAGCAGCGTTGCGCCGATTACGAAAAGCGCAGACGATGCAAACCGTTTTGATAACTGCAGTCCATGTGGTTGGCCCGGCTCGACGACGTAGAGAGCCGGTTTAATGCGCGCCCTCTTTTCGCAGCACCGCAGGGATCGTTTTGAGCAGAATCTTCAAGTCCAACACGGGCGACCACGTGTCAATGTACAGGTTGTCCAGACGCATCCATTCATCGAAGTTCACGGAGCTGCGGCCGTTGATCTGCCAAAGACACGTAATACCCGGCATGGCCGTCAGACGGCGCAACGCATACGAACTATAGTGCTCGACTTCTTCCGTAAGCGGCGGACGAGGGCCCACCAACGACATGTCGCCTCGAACCACGTTGAACAGATTCGGTAACTCATCGATGCTCGTGGATCGCAGAAACGCACCAATGCGGTGCAGGCGCGGATCCCGTTTAATCTTGAACACGGGCCCGTCACACTCGTTCAAATGCGCTACGTGGTGACGCATCTGATGCGCGCCGTGCACCATCGTTCGCAGCTTCCACAAACGAAAACGCCGCCCGTGTTTGCCGACGCGCTCTTGAGTAAAGAACGGATTGCCGGGATCGACGATCACAATAGCAAGCGCCGCCAGGGCGATCAAAGGCAGCGCAAAAAGCAACGCTAAGCTGCCTATCCCAAGATCTATGGTGCGTTTTGCGGCGTTCCAGCTCGCTGGAACGGCGCGCTCTTGGCCGGCAAGTGCTACCGGTAAATTGATAATATCGACTTGCAGCATTTTAGCGCGCCGCCCCGGTGCCGGCGGTAAGCGCGTTTGCAATTGTCTTGCCTACGTAATCCATTCCGTCGATGACACCCAAGATTTCGCCGGGCCGCGAACTCAAATGGACAAACGGTACATATTCCCGCGTATGATCGCTGCCGGGTGCCGTCGGATCGCAACCGTGATCGGCCGTAAAAATAACCTCGTCACCGGCGCGCAGCAGCGACTCGAGGCGCGGAATCAGCGCGTCAAGTGCTTCGAGCGCCTCGCCGTATCCGCGCACGTTCCGGCGGTGACCATACTTTGAATCAAAATCGTTCAAATTGACGAACACCAAACCGTTCTCGATGCGTTCTAGGATGTCAAACGTTTTTTGCATCGCGTCGTGATTATCGCTTACCCGGACGGATGTGGCGATACCATGCCCGCAATAGATGTCACAAATTTTACCGACTGCGTGCGTCTGAATCCCCTTGCTCGCAAGCTCGTCAAGGGTGCTGGGCGGCGGCTCGATGGCGTAGTCGCGGCGGTTGGCGGTGCGCACGAACGCGCCGGGCTCGCCGATAAACGGCCGCGCGATGACGCGGTTTACGTTATGGGGCGCGACGAGCGTTGCACGAGCTCGTTC
Source organism: uncultured bacterium (assembly GCA_964514445.1). Lineage (GTDB taxonomy): Bacteria > Vulcanimicrobiota > Vulcanimicrobiia > Vulcanimicrobiales > Vulcanimicrobiaceae > DASSRQ01. The sequence goes on from CAZERJ010000010.1 coordinate 46,602, forward strand.
GCACCAGTCGTATAACACAGGCAGCGGAACCACGCTTTCATGCGCAGCAACCTGAAATACGGAATCCGCCGACGTGTAAAGAATCGGCCTACCGGTTGCCATGTGCTCGCGCCCGAGTTCTTCGATGATCTCAGTGCCCGATGCGGTCTTGTTGCCGAGCGGCGGCTTCCCGGTGATGCGCGTAAACTCGTCGACGACTGCTTGCGGAAAACCGTCGGGGTAGGTCGGAAACGGAACTTCTGTCACAATGCCGGCCATTTCCCAATGACCGGTGATCGTGTCTTTGCCTTTGCTGCGCTCGCGCAAGCGCGCAACGCGCGCCAGGGGCGAATCGCACGCAGAAACGCCTTCCAATTGCGTAAGGCATCCCAGGCCTAGGCGCTGGAAGTTTGGCAGACGTAATCCGCCGAGGCGGCGTGCGACATTTCCGAGTGTGTTAGCGCCGGACGCATCTCGATAATCATCGAAGTCCGGAAGAGCCCCCACACCCGCCGAATCCAGCACGATTGTGACTACCCGGGTCATCGCCCCGTTGTTCTCCCGGTACCTTGGTAAGCCTTGTTTATGCCAATCTTAACGCGATGAGTCGAAGGTAATGGTATGAGTGGTGCGAAGCGAGCGCCGTTGTGAAAACGCCCCTTCTCATATTAGCGGCATTGCTGGTTACAGCGGCCGCTGGTTCGGCTGCAACGACGATTCGCGTCAGCGCCGACCACGTCGACTTCTATTACAACCGGTTTTTGCTTGAAGCCGACGGCGGCGTCACGGTGCAAACGAGCGACGGCATGACGCTGCGCGGCGATGCATTTTCTATGGATCTGAAGCTCGACCGGTTTGTGTTGGCCGGGCACGTCCACGCGCAAGATCCGGCAGGTTCACAAGATGGGGCGGCACTCGCGGATTTCCTGGACTTCAACCGCATCTACTTCGTGCCGATTACGGGCGAACCCGATCGCTGGACGTTTCTGAACGGCGATTTTGCGCATCCGGCCAAAGGCCGCGAGATGCCGGGCGACACGTTCTTTTTTCCGGACCTCGGCACCGCCAAGCCGTATATCGAAACGACGGCCGCCGTCGTCGGTGCGCGATCATACATTCGCTTTCCGGCAAGCCGCGTTGATTTAGCGTATGGTACGGGCGCGTACGTTCCGATGCCGTCGTACTACATCAATTTCTCAAACGACGAACATTTGGGACAGAACTCGCTTTCGGGTGCAAACTTTGATGCCACCGATGAGGCGGCTGGTAACGCCAATTCCATCACCGCGGTGCATGCACGGTACGATACGCAAAACAAAGCGTATCTCGCATTCGAACAACATTTTAGCGGGCCAAAAGCGTACGCCGTGTTTTCGGTCAACCCGCTGACGCGGCCGTCGAAGTTTTGGAACCTGCTTGCAGCGTACAAAGCCGACGATACGTTTCAAGTTCGCTGGTTCGAACAGCTGCACACGTATCAATCAGGCCTCAGCGGCCCGCTCGAATCGGGCCTGCTTTCCACCCTACAATTCACAAAAGGTTTCAACCGTTCGTTCGCGCAGCTTTCGCTTCAGCAAGTCAATTTTTCGCTGATACCGCGAACGATCGATCCGAATCACGGCGTCATCCTAAATCACCCGTTCCAGCTGCAGCTGACCGATCAGACCTTCGATAACCGCATCTTCCGCACGCCGTTCTACGAACACATTACACTGGGCGCGGGCTATATCCATGACGCGTACGGGCTGCAGACGCTGGGCGGAACGACGTATCGCACGATTGGCAATGAAAGCGTCGGTGCGCAGGTTTTTCTTCCGTCGTTTCAATTGACGCATAATGCGCTGGCGACGAAAAATTATTTCCTCAACGCCTCGATACAGAAAACGCGAACCTGGTATAGTACGCCGCACGCGGTTGATACAACGAACTCGACGGCCGGCATCAGCCGCATGTTCAATAGCCACTTCAGCGCGTTTACGTCGTACTCGGTCGATAACGTCGGCGACTATTACTCGAGGCCGTACGATCAGTTCACGTACACGCCGTTCGTTCCCACCGTCGCGGGCATTCCGTACCCCGGCTACGCTGCGTTTCGCGGTGTTGCCACGTTCCGCACGACATCAGTTTCGCTCACGTATGCAAATGCCGGCAACACGTCGGCCTCGCTCCTCTTGCGCAAGCACGACGATTTTCCGAAGCCGATTCCGAATTTCTTTGCGCCGCCGCCGCTCGATGTGCTCGGACGACCGGTCACCGGACAAGACTATCTCGGGCAGCCTCCGTACGACATCACCGCAGACGTACGCGCCAAGATCAATCCGCATCTCTCGATCGATCTATCGCGCACGTACTACTTCCACTTCGGCACGCGCGGCTGGAGCGGCTTCATCGTTCAGATCGGACAGTAATGAAACTGCTATTTGCACTCATTGTCGTCACCGCGCAGCTCCTCGATTACGAGAAGGGCTTCGTCTTTTTCACGACGGGCGATGGTTTCCGCGTTTCACCGGCGGTACAAATTACCGGTCCGTCACCCGCACCGCGCAAGTATGCACGCGTTACGTTTGCCGATGACGGCACGGTGACGCGCATGGAAATCTCCGACGCGAAGTTGCCGGCGCAAGGGGACATCTCGCAGGTTCAGCATTTCGCTGTGTCGCTTTCGCCCGCGGCGCCGAATCCGGATCTCGCCGCACCGCCGGCAAACAATCCATGCTTCAATACGCGCGCGGGACAACTCGTGCCGGTATCGTTCACCGTCCGCGTTCCCGCAACAACGCCGCTTGCCGACCCCGTCTACATGACGACGGATCAAAGCGGTTGGAACCCGCTGGCGTACCGCATGGACCGCGTCGATCCGTTGCACTATCACGCCGTCATCAAACTCTTGTCCGGAACGCAGCTGCAATACTTGTTCGATCGCGGCTCGCTGCAGTCGGTAGAAACCAGCGAGAACGGCATCGAACGTTCGCCGCGCATGCTCTGCATCGGCGCGGCAAACGCCGAAGCGCTCTCACCGGTGGTCTATCATTGGGCCGACGAACAGCAGGGAACGAATTCGCAGCAAGTGCCGCAGACGTTACCCACGCCGTTCAATCCGGCGCCGTTCCCGAATCTGCCGACGCCGCACCCCGCGTCACGCTAGCGGTTAACGGATCGAGACCTTCACCTGCTGCGCGGCTTCAACGCCCGCGGAATTGATTGCCACAACGGCGGCGGTGTAGGTCTTGCGCATCCAGAACGGGACCTTCGGCACGACGTAAGACATCTGCCAAACCCCGAAATCGGTGCGCGTGAGGCGCATCGATCTTCCCGCGAGCCGCACTTCTACTGCCGCAACATTCGTCGATGTGACAACGGTGCCCGTAAACGTATCCCCTGAGTGCAGAACGAAGCTGCTCATCTGTATTCCGACGATCTGCGGCGGTGCATCCGGCGGTAAGACGGGCGGTGTTGGCAGCGGAGTCGCCGACGGTAACGGCGTCGCTGACGGTAAGGGCGTGACGGTCGGCGCCGTCGACGGCGATGCAGATGGCGATGGCGAGACGCTCGGTGAAGCGACCGGCGATACGCTCGGAACAGGCATCGGGGTTGATAACGGCACCGGCGAGGGCGCAGGCGGTGTTTGCGGGAGTAGGGCGATCAACGCCAAGAGCGGCGCTCCGAGTTTCAGCATAGTCCTCTAACGTTTATCGGATGGTAATCGGCACAGCCGTCGACACACTAAGACCGGCAGTGTTTCGTGCGATGACTTGCACAAGATAGGTTTTGTGTAAAAAGAACGGCAAGTGCGGAACCTGATATGACATCGTGAATTGACCGACGCCGATCTTTTGAAGAGCGGCGGAATATCCGCCGATGCGCGCTTCAACGGATGCAACATTCGATGAGGTCTCCACTTTGCCGCTCACGATTTGGCCTCCGCGGGCAACCGGCGCGCTGAGCGATACCGAAAGGATTTGCGGCGGCGCGTTCGGCGGCTCTTTTGGGACCGCCGGAAGCTTCACGTCTTGTGGCGCAACCGTTGCAACTTGCATCGGCATCGCGCTGGGCACCGATGAGGCAGCAAGCGGCGCGGACGGCGGCGCGGACGGCGCCCCGGCCGCCTGCGGCGTGGGGGCCGGCGCTGCAATTTTTGCCGCAGGCGCCGCTGTTTGCGAAGGCACCACCGGTGCGCTTTTTGGCGCTACCGTCGCTGCGTGGGTAGGCGAGTGAACGACGAAAACAATCGGCTTATTATCGCCCGCGGCCGTGTGCGCGGGGCGCGCTTCGTCGACGGGGCGGTAATGGACCCAAAAAACGATGAGGGCAGCGAACGCCACTGCCAAAACCGTCAAGAAAACCCCGTACCAGCGCATCACGACAGCTCCGTGACGGAGCCTCGCCTTCCTTCCAAACAGGCGCAACTCTTAACACGCGACGAATGCGGCGGTCATGGAAACGTCGCCCGCACCCGTCTTGAGCATCGTTGTTCCCCTCATGAACGAAGAAGGTAACGTTCCCGTTCTGCTCGACCGCATTTATACGGTTGCCGAAAATCTGCCAGGCGCGCCGACGTTCGAAGTCATCCTCGTCAACGACGGTAGTACCGATCACACGCTTTCCGCCATTCGCACGCAAATGCCACAGCGGCAGAATCTCGTTTTGGTGAACCTCTCGCGCAATTTCGGCCACCAGCTCGCCGCCACAGCAGGTCTGGACCAAACGCGCGGCCAGGCAGTGGTGCTGATGGACGGCGACCTCCAGGATCCACCGGAACTGATCGCGCGTTTCCTGGAAAAATGGCGCGAAGGCTACGACGTAGTGTACGCCGTTCGCCGTTCACGCAGAGGTGAGAGCGGTTTCAAACTCGTGACCGCGCGACTGTTTTACCGCACGATTAAGCGGCTAACGAACGTGTCGATCCCGGTGGACACCGGCGACTTCCGGTTGATGAGCCGGCGCGTGGTCGACGCGCTGAAAAACTCCCGCGAACGCCACCGGTTTTTGCGCGGCATGGTCAGCTGGGCAGGCTTCAATCAAA